>CAZXDN010000029.1:0-11861 GCA_964639235.1 uncultured Methanotrichaceae archaeon
AGATCCGCAGACGCGCGGGGCCCAGAAAGTTCGTTTGTTGGTTTGGCAAAAAAACTGACCATACCCTAAAGCACGGTCACGCATTTGGCCAGGTTCCTCGGCTTGTCCGGGTCCAGGCCTTTCTGAATCGCCAGCTCATAGGCCAGTATCTGCATGGGTATTGCCTGAATTATGGGATTGAAGTCTCCAATTTCCGGAACCTTGATCCAGTAATCGAAGAGGGGGTCTTCTCTAGCAGATACGCCTATTATGAATCCTCCTCTGGCCTTGACCTCCTGGGCATTGGAGAGGATCTTCTCCTCGTTGCCTTTGGAGACGAACACAAACACAGGCGTGCCCTGCTCTATCAGCGCGAGAGGCCCGTGCTTGAGCTCTCCTCCCGCAAAGGCCTCTGTGTGGATGTATGAGACCTCCTTGATCTTCAGAGCCGCCTCCATGGCGGTTGTGTACTGCAGGCCCCTTCCAATCATGTACATGTGCTCTTTTTCAGAGAGCTCCTTTGCCAGCGATCGCAGATGGGCCCTCATGGATTTGGAGGTCAGGTTGTATATGTCCAGGTAGAGCCCTTTGATGCTGCGTATGCACGACTTGCGCTTTCCAGCAAGAGTGTATGCCAGAAGCGACATCAAAACGACCTGTGATGTGTAGGTCTTTGTTGAGAGCACGCAGATCTCCGGGCCTGAGTTCATCATCAGGCTCTCGTCTCCTTCTCTGGTCAGGGACGACCCCATCACATTGGTTATGGCTATCACCTTGGAGCTCTTCCTCTGGGCCGCTCTGACAGCATCCAGGACGTCTGCAGTCTCTCCTGACTGGGATACTGCAAAGACCAGAGTTCTGTCTGTCAAGAAGTGCTCGTAGTTCTCGAACTCAGATGCCAGTGCCAGGTTGACGTGAATTCCGGCCACCTTCGAGAACAGGTACGAACCAGCCACGCAGGCATGGTAGCTGGACCCGCATCCCACGAAGAACACGCCAAAGCCGTCTCTTATCTGCTTTACTATTCTGTTTATGGACTCCTCGTCTTGCTGAATGGCCTTCGAGATCGTCTCAGCCTGCTCTGAGATCTCCTTTAGCATGAAATGCTCGAAGTCCCCTCTCTTGGCCTGCTCTACATCCCACTCAACTGTGTCGATCTCCCTTCTGACCTCTTCGCCGAGGAGGTTGTAGGACCTGATGCCCTCTCTCCTTGCCACCACAACATCGTGGTTCTGGAGGTACACTACGTTCTTGGTCCACTCCAGAAGGGCAGAGACGTCAGACGCGAAGATTACGCTGTCATCAGTTAATCCCAGAACCAGAGGCGAGTCCTTTCGTGCAGCCACGATCATCTCCTCTTCTTCTGATATGGCAAGCACTGCAAAGCTTCCTTTCAGCCTCCTGAATGCGTTGAAGCAAGCATCTTCAAAGCAATCCTTGCTCGTCTGGTCTGGTGTGCAATCGTTTTCCTGGTAGTCTTCTATCAGGTGAGCTATTACCTCTGAATCTGTATCGCTTGAAAACCTGTGGCCTCTTGATTCAAGCTCCTCTTTGAGCTCCCTGTAGTTCTCTATTATGCCATTGTGAACTATGGCGATCTTTCCTGAGCAGTCCAGGTGCGGGTGCGCATTTGCCTTGGAGACAGATCCGTGTGTGGCCCACCTGGTATGGCCTATGCCGATGTTGCCTCCCAGCTGGTCTATATTCATATCTGTGACTGCAGAATCAATCTTTCCCACGCCTTTAGTTACCCTCAGAGAGTCGCAGATGGTTGCCATCCCAATTGAATCGTATCCTCTGTACTCTAAATTCTTGAGACCTTTGAAGAGTATGGATGCCGCATCATCTTTTCCAATGTACCCTATTATTCCACACATTATTTGTTCCCCCAAATATCTGCGGTCTCGCCCGCATTGCGCCGCCAGATTAACTGCAAAATACGTCTGCTAATGTACTGCGTTGGCATACTACAAACGATATTCTATGCTTAGATCGGCTTTAGTCTGCTTCTATTAATTCAATTTATCTCTTCAGCTCTGGCCCTAAATTTCCAGGAGCCTGCTAACTGCCTTTTCGGGGACATTTAGGAATTTCTTCACTATATCTATGAATAACTTTTCCTGCTGCTGTCTATCTATGCCATATAGATCTTCTATGCCGCATCTTTCCATCTCTTGTGCTACAAGGCGCATCTGTACCTGTGCTATCTTGAACTCCTTGGAGAGGGTGGCTATCAGGTTGATATAGTATCCTACATTTCTTGGCCTATCCGACGAGAGGTTCTTAATGGTGCCACATTCAACGCAATATGGATGGGCTTTCAGCCCACACTCTCTGCCTTGATATGTGTAAGGCAACCAGACTTTCTCGGTTGTTCCACAGTTCTTGTGCTTACAGGGTATGTGATTTCCTCCATTTGCGCTGGTTATATCTAGTCTCAGGAGTGAATAGGCTATTTAAAAAACTTTCCGGCTTAACAAGGTTAAATTAACCCAGTTGTCGAGATTTTTCTCTCAGATCTCGAAACAAACTGAGAAAAAAAGATCTGGTAGAGTTCAAAATCCACAAAGAATTAGTTGTAATTAAACTTTCACTGAACTGCATGTGAGCATACTTGTATTATGGATGGTCGTTTTTTTACCTATTTCTGTAGTTTATATAGTCCTAAAAAATTCCAAATTATTTTATTTTTCGTTTACCCAGTATTTGGCAAGCGCGTATTCGCGAGGCATGGCCCTGATCTAGCAAAAATATAGGTTTGCCCCTGGGGGCTGTCGTCATTTACAGGGCCCTTACAATCAAAGACCCTTGATGCACTCCAATCCTAGTGGCTACAGGTTCGCATTTGGCTCTCAGGATATAGATCAGCCTGCCCTTGAGGATGTCCTGGTACTCGGAGATGGTCTCGAAGTTGCCCATGCCTTTTGCGATTATCAGCCAGCTTTTGTCCAGCAGCAGAGCCTTTGCCTCAGGTGTGATCTCATCTAAGGACGTGCCCACAACTGGGCCGGTAGGCAGGACATCTCTTGTGGTCATGCCCTTCATCTCGGCTGCAGTGACATCATTTAGCACAGGCTCGCTCTTGGAGCCTATGACCACATGCTTTCCCATCTCTTCTAGCTTGTCTATCACGAAGAGATCGAAGACTGCCTCGCCAGCATTGTCAGTTAGATAGATTATTTTCTCAAAGGATCTGAGCCGCTTTTCCACCTCGCCCAGGTCTCCATCCAGCCTCTCGCGCAGAGTGTCCTCGAACCTCCGGCCGAACGTCTCAGTGCTGAAGTCGTGGCCTTTCACCCCGAACTCCATGGAGTTCGCAGCGGCCGCTATCCTCATCAGGGCCTCCAGCTTGTTCTTCGACTCTTCGTAGAACTGCCTGGCAGATGGCAGAAGCTCGACTGCCAGCCGGTTGCTCTCTGCCTTGAGGACCATATATGGATCTGAGTTTCCGCTTCGTCTCTTGATGATCCTCTCCCTCTCGGTCCCAACAAGGGCTGGAACTCCTCTCTTGTTCCTGGCCATGAAGTCCAGAAGCTCCTCCATTGCGTCGAGCTTCTCTTCTTCTGACTTCATTGAGAGGTCGCACTCGAACTTGGCCCTGTCAATTATGCAGCTGTAGCAGTTGGATGCCATCTTCACTTCTGCCACTTCCCGGCTAAAACCTTAACCACATCTGGGATGACCTGCTCTGCCACGTGGACACATGACCCGCCGCTCAAGACGAAGACGAGCCCCTTGTCTCCGACTGCGTCCTTGATCATCTCTGCCATCTTCGGATAAGTGCCAAATGTCAGGTTGAACCCGCCATAGTCGTCCTCATGAGAGTCGTGTCCGAAGATGACAAAGCAGATCTGGTAATCGAAGTCCTTTGCAAGCTCTAAAGCACTCTTAAGCTCGCCTAAGAATCGGAGGTCGTTTGCTCCGAAGCTGAGTCCTATGTCGTAGTTGTTCTTCTCTGAGTCGTGCTTCTGCTCTGTTCCGCTGTTGAAGTTTATGTGAAATACGTTCTCGTCGTCGCCGAAGAAGTCTCTTGTCCCATCGCCGAAGTGAGGATCGACGTCGATTATCAGGAATCTCTCAAGTCCAAGCTCTCTTAGCCTCAGGATGGTTATTGCCACGTCGTTGAAGTAGCAGAATCCCCAGCAGCTTCCCCTTGAGGCGTGGTGGCCCGCAGTTCCGGTGTAGGCAAA
This sequence comes from uncultured Methanotrichaceae archaeon, assembly GCA_964639235.1. Lineage (GTDB taxonomy): Archaea > Halobacteriota > Methanosarcinia > Methanotrichales > Methanotrichaceae > CAZXDN01. The sequence goes on from CAZXDN010000029.1 coordinate 4,170, forward strand.
GGCGTTTTTCGCCTGGCCTGTGGCCACCAGCTCTGAGGCCATCATGACGCTTCCCGCTGAGAGTATGGCCACGTCCCTGTACTGGTCTGAGCTCATGTTCATCATATGCTCAGGTGTGTGGGCCTTCTCTACAAGCTCCAGGGGAGCAGGTCCGGGCTTGAAGACCTGGACCTCTTCGCCATCTACAATTCCCGACTCCATCAGCTTCTCAAAAGACGGCCTGATCCTGTCTTTCAAGACGCTGAACCCGTCTCTTCCGAAGCTCTCGTGATAAGTTATGGCGACCTTCATCAAATCATCTCTAGATCTCAGTCACCCTGGGATACCTCTCGAGGAGCATGCCTTCAACAACCAGTGGCATGGAGCGCTTTGCATCCTTGACTGCAACATCGAGGTCGCCGTCTGTGGAAGAGCATATGGTAATCAGCGGATCTCCCTTCTTGACGATCTCTCCCATCTTCCTGTGGATTATGACTCCTGCCTTCTTGTCAGCGGGCGCGCCTGCAAGCCTTGCAATCTCCACCATTCTCTTGTTGTAGAAGGCCACAATGTAGCCGGTGTTTGGCGACAGAATGTCCTGGCAGTGATCTCCTACCTGGATCTCTTCGCTCTTGACCTTGGGGTTGCCGCCCTGGGCCTCGATTATCTCCATGAGCTTGGCATGCGCCTTTCCGCTGCTGAGGATCTCGTCTGCAGCCCTGAAGCCGTCTCCTCTGCCAGCCACTCCTCCCATCTCCAGGAGTATGCCTGCCAGAGCCAGGCTCTTCTCCTTCAGGCTGTTGGGTCCGCCTTTCCCCTCCAGCATGGTCAGTGCCTCTTTGATCTCAAGAGCAGGCCCGATAGTGCGCCCTACAGGCGAGCTTCCGAATGTCATTGCGCACTCGACTTTTATCCCCAGGCGCTCGCCCAGGTCGATCAAGTCCTTGGCAAGAGACCTTCCGTTCTCTGGAGTGGGAAGCTTTGTGCCCGGTCCCACAGGCATGTCTATGACAATGGCGTCTGCGCCTACAGCTCCTTTCTTGGCCATGATGGAGGCCAGCATCTGGCTGTAAGGGTCGATGGACAGCGCATACTCAGCCCTGATGAGCTTGTCGTCGGCAGGAGCTATGTTCGTGGCCCCGCCCCAGGCGATGACTCCGCCCACGTGCTCTGTGATCTCCTTGATCTCGTCTGCGCTGAACTCTACCGGGGCCAGGATCTCCATCAGGTCTGCTGTGCCTCCAGCTCCGGTTATGGCGCGCGAGCTGGTCTTTGGAATCATCAGGCCGGCTGCTGCGACTATCGGAACCACGAGCAGCGAGACCTTGTTTCCCGGAACCCCGCCGATGCTGTGCTTGTCCATCACCGGGTGGGTGTCAAACCTGATCCTGTCCCCAGTCTCGATCATGGCCTTGGTGAGCCACTCCGTCTCCTGAGAATCCATGTTATGAATGTAAGATGTGGTGATGTAGGCAGACAGCTCCACATCGCTCAGGTTGTTGTCGACTATATCCTGGACGATGGTCCTGATCTGGTCTTCTGAGAGCTTCTGCTTGTCCATCAGCATCTTGATATAGCAGAGAGACGCGGGCCTGGGAGCTGACAGGACCTCCACAGTGCTGGGCTGCTTCAGCTCCCTGAATGCCTCTGTGAAGATCCCTATTTCTCCTGTCTTGACCATCTGGCTTGTGACGTCGAGGATCGCAGTGACAGCAGCGCCCTTGGCCCTGACCCTCACCCTGTCTCCTGCGTTTAGACCGCGCTCCCTGGCATCTGCCATGTTCAACATGACCTTGTGCTGCCCTATATCTATGTCAAAGGGATGAACTTCCAACATCAAAAGAACCTCTTTAGTGCAGTTGATTCCGAAAGCTTAAAGGTTTAATTGCAGCCCAGGAGCGAGAGCGATCTTATCCACTCACCCCTGGCCTCTCGTGTGGTCCCTACTACTAGCCTCAAGCCTGAAGCCGTCTCCTCAATCACGCCCATAGCCTCGATGGTCTCTCCTGGGACCGCCTGGCCGGCGTATGTGTGAGAGTAGCAGAAGAGCTCTTCCACATCGCCATCAAGCCTGTAGATCGCGGGGCTGTCAAAGGCAAACTTTGCATCCCTCACCACAGCCTCGATCTTCCTCGTTCCCAGGGCTTTTCCTGGAAGAGTGGGGGTGATCTGAGACCAGTCGCGGGTGAAAAGGAGATCGAAGTACGTTTTATCGACTACTCCGCGGTTGCCCTTCCTGCGCTCATGCAGGACGAACTCTTCTAAGCTGATCTCCGGCTTTCTCTTGTTGTATATCTTCTCCCACATTTCCTGGCCCAGGTCATCGACCTTTCCTGAGGCTTTGGCCTCTTCAAGGACGTCTCTAGCAATCCACCAGTCTGGGCCGTAGACCACGAAGTCTATGTCAGACGTGGGCCCGTTCAGGCCGAGGAGCATCGAGCCCGTGATGCCCATGCTCTTCATGGGGACACCTCCATCCTCAAGTATGGAGGCGATCTTTCTCACCCTCTCGTCCTTTTCTGCCACAGCTGGCAGCTCTTCATCAGGACGGTAAAGCCTCGCCACGTCCTCTTCCGGAACCACGTGGAGGTCTTGCACATAGTCTGGCTTTTCTCTTCTCAGAAACTCGAATGCGTCCTCGAAGTCGAGCTTCCTGTAAGCAGTGCCGCGCGCTTTTCTCTCCCCAGAAGGATCGGGCACATAGCGTAGCAGGCACCTAAGTCCACTGGGATTGGAGTAATCAGCAACTGCGAAGATCCAGCCGTCTTTTGTCTCTAGAAAATCTCTGATCCTGGCCCTCATGAGATCGCCTTCAAAACGAGGTCTAATGCAGCGCCCTGCCTTATCACCTTTCTGGCTCTCAGGTCTACCAGGGTAGAGGGCTCACAGTATCTGCACCTGCCTCCATCGACCACCAGATCCACGCTTGAAGCGATCTCCAAGTCAAGCTCCTCGACGCTGCACGGCGATCTGCCGCCGGTTTTGTTGGCGCTTGTTGAGGTTATGGGCCCTGAGGCCTCTATTATTTCCAGGGCCATCTCGTGGTCTGGAAACCTGATTCCAACAAGCTTTGATCCTGATGTCAGCAGGTCTGGCACGGAGGCACCTTTCTGGACCAGAATGGTCACTGGCCCTGGAAGAAGCTTCTCTGCCAGCAGCCATTCTTCGTCGCTTAGAGTTGCAACGTCCTCGATCATCTCAAAGCTAGACACTGCGATGGATATCGGCATCTTCTGAGGCCTTCCCTTGATCTCGAAGGCCTTCTCGATAGACCTCTCCTCCAGGGCGTTTACCCCTATGCCGTAGACGGTCTCAGTGGGATATACAATCGCTCCGCCCTCAAGCACGATCCTTGCAGCCTCTTTTGTCGTGTCTGCTGCCAAGTTTGTCGCATCCATCATCTTCGCTTGATGTTTGCTATGTCTCCCAGGGTAAGGCCCTTTGCGCCACCGCTGGCCTTGACCTTTGCGTCAGTCACCTGGTCTGTGAGCTTGATGTTGAGCTCCTTCTCAAGCTTCTTCCTGACAGAGTCCTCTGGAATGATCTCTTCGCGCTCGATCTTCCTGATCAGAGTGGACTTCTCCTTGATCCTCACTCCAAGCTTCTCAGGGTCAAGACCAAGGCTCTCGCGCGCTTCTCTGACCTTGCGGCCAAAGTCAGGAACTATATCTGGCATCTCCCTGAACTCATCGCGGGCGGGTCTTGGCTTCCTCACAGGAGCGAAAGAGCGCTCAACTGGGGCCATCTTTCTTGGCACAGGCGACCACTTGTCCTCTGCCTTTCCAAACCGCGCACAGCTCTTGCACACGTCTAGCGATGAGCCGTCGACCAGTATTCTATTGGGGCTTCCCTTAATCTCAGCTCCACATATCTCGCATTGCATTCTTGCTCATCTCGGAAAACTTTTATAGCGTCGGAGTTTAATAAGCTTTGTAGATATGAGCATTGGAGAAGGCATGAACGAGTCGCAGGCAGGCGCCGATTTTTCGCGCTACATCCTGGACCGCATGCGCCAGCTGGAAGAGCGCAACCTGGCCTTGCGAGAGCAGAAAGACCGAGTAGAAGGTGAAAAGCGCGTCATTGAGAACCAGAAGCTCAAGTTCGAGAGAGAGGCGAGAAAGCTAAGGTCTGAGCTCGAACGCTTGCGCGTCGGTCCAATGATAGTCGGCACTGTAGTCGACGTACTTGATGAGAGCAGAGTGATCGTCAAAAGCAGCACTGGCCCCAGATTCGTGGTCAATTTATCACAGTTCATAGAAGAGGAGGTAAAGCCGGGCATCAATGTGGGCTTGAATCAGCAATCATTTGCTGTGATGTGCGTTTTACCATCTCCACGCGATCCAGCAGTCTTCGGCATGGAGATTGAGGAGGCTCCAAATGTCCAGTTCTCCCAGATAGGCGGCCTGGACACCCAGATCTCAGAGATCAGGGAGATCGTTGAGCTGCCTTTGAAGAGGCCCGACCTCTTTGAGAAGATTGGCATTGAGCCCCCGAAGGGCGTGCTCCTGCACGGGCCGCCTGGAACTGGAAAGACCATCCTGGCAAAAGCTGTGGCCAACAGCACTGATGCCACGTTCCTCAGGGTCGTGGGCTCAGAGTTCGTCCAGAAGTACATAGGCGAGGGCGCGCGGCTTGTGAGAGAGCTCTTCGAGCTTGCCAAGAACAAGGCCCCGGCCATCATATTCATAGATGAGCTCGATGCAATCGGAGCCAGAAGAATGGACGGCGCGACGAGCGGAGATCGCGAGGTTCAGAGGACTCTGATGCAGCTCCTGGCAGAGATGGATGGGTTCGACGTCCGCGGCGAGGTCAAGCTCATTGCAGCCACAAACCGGCTGGACATGCTCGACCCGGCGCTTCTGCGGCCTGGGAGGTTCGACCGCGTCATACTGGTGCCCGTTCCCAACAAGGAGGCAAGGCACTCAATCCTCAAGATCCACACCAAGGGCATGAATCTGGATGACCTAGTAGACTTAAGCAAGATTGCAGCCCAGGCTGATAGCGCCAGCGGCGCTGACCTCAAGGCTCTGGTGACAGAGGCAGGCATGTTCGCAATAAGGGAAGAGAGGAACGTGATCCTCCAGAAGGATTTCGAGCAGGCAATCTCAAAGATCCTCATGCCAGAGAAGAAGAACGAGCCCGCAGAGCTGGTGCAGCAGTATATCTGATGCCCAGGCTCCAAACATTTTTTTTAGCATATTTCTTACGAGTTCGACTCTCTTTTCAACCAGATCAGCAGCCTGAGAGGCAGCATGCCTGGTTAGGACTTACGTAGTTGGCTCTCCAGTTCGTCATGCAAAGTCTTCTGCTCCTTTTTGACAACCTGGCACATCACCATCTCTCCGATATGTTTCCGGTAGTAGGATTCCTTGTCTCCCCAGGGCATCTTCCTGTTTGACCGCACCGTGGTCCATAGTGCTCCTTTTCCCTCATCTGCCTGGAGCAGGAGCACCAGCTTTGGGCCTGCAGGCAGCTTATACCTGCTGCCACTAACTTTCAGGGTATCGTAATCCACGAAAGCCTGGGATAGCTCCTGGACACTGAAGACCTCCAGGAGCCGGCTCACCTCGTAGCTCTCAGGCATCTTGACATACCGATCTTCAAACCTTATGGCGATCACTCTTTGCCTCCTGCCTCAAGCCGATGAATCATAACTTATCAGGCAAAAAAGGATCGATTGAATTGAGGGCTCGACTGCAGCTTGCTAAAAAAATTGGCTCTTGAAGTTCGCTCTTGGAGTTGACTCTTGAAGTTAGCTCTTGTAAAAGCGCCTCTCAAGCACGCTGACTGCTATGAGCAGGGTCGCAGAGGTCGCCATTCCTGCCAGGGGATACTTCTGGCCGAGAACGAGCGCCACAGATCCGCCGCCAATGAGCGCAGCCAGCGCTCCAGAAGGCGTCAGGCCTAGCCTATCCCTGTAGAATCCGGCGATGAGCGGAACGAGCATCCCGCCTGAATAGACTGTGTATGCCAGCATGAGCGCTCCAATTACTGTGGGCATTGACATGGCCAGGAGAAGCGCTGCAGACCCCAGTATCAGGACTGAGGCTCTAGAAACCGCCATTAGGCGCTCCTGGCTCGACTCTGGTCTGGCTCTCCTGTAGAGGTCCAGCGAGAGAATCGAGGTTGCAGTCATCAGAGTTGTGTCTGCTGAGGACATGAAGGCTGCAAGAAGGGCTGCTCCCACTATGCCTGCAGGGATTGGCGAGAGCAGGCCCGTCATCAGAGCTGGTATGGCCTGCTCAGGGGTTATTCCTGGATAAAGCGCTTTGGAAAAGACCCCAAGTGAGGCTATAAGAAAAGCCAGAGGGATGAGCACCAGAGCCGCGGCTGCTGAAGATTTTTTCGCTATGCCTGGGCTTTTGGCAGAGAAGATCCTGGAGTACATATCAGGGCCTATGAGGTATGATGACCCCACAACCGCTATCATGGAGATGACATCAAACGCGCCCATCTGCGGCGAGGTGGGAAAGCTCAATCCCGAAAGTGTGCCTGTGCCTGATGCTCCTGCCTCTGCTGCCTTGGAGAAGAGCAGGATCATCCCAAGGACGATCACGGAGAACTGCACAAGGTCTGTCCTGACCACAGAGTTCTGGCCGCCATGAGCCGTGTAGATGATGAAGACCGCAGTGCAGGCAACCATGAACAGGGTCTCGCTCTGGGAAAATAGAATGCCCAGGATCTTTCCTGAAGCCAGTATCTGCGCTGCAATCACCCCTATCCAGGAGAGGACTATGAGTATGGATGCAGCCACCCTGAAGTGCTCGCCGTAAAAGGACCCGGCCATCTCAGGAAGGGTATAGCACCCCGTCTTCCTGACCTTCTCAGCAAAGAAGAAGGACAGGACCAGCAAGCCTATTGTGCCTGAGAGCATCCACCAGGCGCCCGGAAGTCCGCGGCAAAATCCTAGCCCTGCCATGCCGATTGTGGAAGATGCTCCAACTATAGTTGCGCAGAACGTGCCTGTTAGGAGAAAGGGCTCAAGCGACCTTCTGGCAAGGTGGAACCCCTCCAGGCCTCTGATTTTTCCTCCTCTGGCCCCAATGGCCATTATTGCCAGCAGGTAAATTACGATGACAATCGCTGTCTGATCCATCTTTTACTACTCCCTCTAATCCCTTTGTGTTTTGACTTCGTTGCTTCCCTGATTCCTGTTCTCAAATCCCTGGCCACTATTGTTAACCATTGGCCTAAAAAATAGTTGACAATATAAACCTTTCTGGGGACGTATACACAATCTTTATATTCAATTCAAACTTTAAAGGTCTGGGTGATTTGAAATTCAGCTGGCATTCAGGCTGGAGAACTATTTTCTAAAGGCCTTCATGGCCTCAATTCTCCTGGCGCTGTGCACAATGGTACTGGCCCTTGGACTGATCTACTTCTTCAGGTACGGGCTTCCGCTGGAGGCTCCTATCCTGCTGGCAGTGGCCGCGATCTCGTTCGTACTGTCGGCATCCTTCTTCGAGCGCTATGAGGTGGGGTCCATAGCCTGGTCAATGCTCGTCTCGATCATCGTCACCATCATGCTGACGCTTATCTCAGGAGGGCTGATCTTCTTTGCATCCGCCAGCAGTCTCGGCTGGGATGAAATCCTCTCAGGCATGGCGGTGTGCGTCATAGTCTCCATGACCCTCCTCAACTACCTCAAGAGAAGCCTGGTTGAGATCGAGGTCTAAGTCCAGGCTCTAAAGGTCTAAGTCCAGGCTCTAA
>CAZXDN010000029.1:11961-17166 GCA_964639235.1 uncultured Methanotrichaceae archaeon
AGGTCTAAGTCCAGGCTCTAAAGGTCTAAGTCCAGGCTCTAAGTCTGAGTTCAATATACCGGTTCAGATAGGATGCCGGATAGATAGGATGCCGGGTCACGTGAGATGCCGGGTCAGATAGAGACCTCGGATGGGTGTGAGATCCTGTCAGAGACCGAGATCTGACGCGGATCAAAGATCTAAATACTAGCAGCTCGATTTCACAGCTCATGACTCTGGTCGACTCCTTTGGCCGAAAGGCGAACAGCTTGAGAATCGCACTTACTCCCAGGTGCAACCTCAGCTGCACCTACTGCCACCATGAAGGAGAGGTCTTTCCAGAGAAGGAGATGCCAGCAAGCGTAGTGATAAAGATTGCCAAAGCTGCGGCTGAACTGGGATTCAGATCTATAAAGTTCACAGGAGGAGAGCCGCTTCTCAGGAATGACCTGGAGGAGATCATCTCTCAGATGCCGTCTGACCTTGACATCTCGATTACCACAAATGGCATCTTCCTGGAGGAGAAGGCGAGGTCGCTGGCAGCAGCAGGTCTGGATAGAGTCAACGTCAGCCTCGATTCGCTGGACCCTGAGATCTACAGGTCGATTACCGGCTGCAGAGAGGGAGACCTCGACAGAGTTCTCAGAGGCATAGACGCAGCTATCGATGCAGGCTTAAAGCCCATAAAGCTAAATGTAGTGGTCCTGAAGGAGAATGAGGAAGGTATAAAGGATCTGATAGAGTTCTCGAAGAAGAAGGGCTTGATCCTCCAGCTGATAGAGCTTCTGGACGTGGAGCACGCCAGGGTTGCAGGCGACATAGAGGGCATAGAGCGCTACCTCCGGGACCGAGCTGATCGGGTGGAGGTAAGAGAGATGCACAGGAGGAAGAAGTACTATGTGCAGGGCGCTGAGGTCGAGGTGGTCAGGCCTATGGATAACACCGAGTTTTGCGCAAACTGCACAAGGCTCAGGGTGACCTCGGACGGCAAGCTCAAGCCCTGCCTGCTCAGGAATGACAACCTGATAAACATCACTAAGTGCGATGTGGAGGAGATGAAGGAGCTATTCCGAATCGCAAACAGCAGGAGAGCTCCTTATTTCACGAAAGGGCGCTCTGATCGAGTGGGCGGATGCGCCACGCTGGGCGCTTCCAGCAGGTAATTCTTCCCAGTTTCGCCCGCCTCTAGATCAATTTCTCGCTCCTGCCCTAAATCACGCTATTTCGCTGTGCCATCACACTATCCTTCCAATGTCAGGATTGGTTCATGCCAGTTCAGATCATCCAGGTGTGTTTTCATCAGGCTCATCTGGCAATCCTATCACAGCAGACCTGAGGCTTGATGTCTGGTTCACCTTTCCATTGTTCAAAAGCGTCTTGTTAAAGAAATCCTGGTTTATCTCCTGAGATGCGCTGCTGCCTCTGCCTATTACAGTCGTTGTCTCAAGGGCGATCTGCGATAGCAGGCTGTTGGAAACTGTAGTTCCGCTTATCGTCTGGCTCGTGCTCTGGTTGGCGCTGCTCTTGTTGCCTATGATTATCGCTATCTCGTTGTTCTTCTGGACTGGGCTGTCTTCTCCAAGAAGGCTGTCGATATTGTTGTCAAATGCAGATTGCTTTGTCTCCTGCCAGACTTTGTTGTCATTTCCGGTAATGATGCCTGTCAGGTTGGTATCCTGGAACATGACTCCGCTGTTGCTGTCCAGGTTCTGCGCGATTGTCTGGTTGAGGATATCTCTTTCTCCCAGAACAAGGCTTCCCATGCCTGCGTTCTGGAACCAGTTGGACCCGTCTGATGTCATCTCTCCTTCAGCCGATTGGTGAATCTTCTGGCTTAGAGTGTTGTCCGCGACAGCAATCGTAGAAAGCGCTACAATCGCCATGATTAAGATGGATATCTTTCCCATAATCTGCCTCCCATCTCCGATTTTGAGCCTCCCCACTTTTTATAAGGACTCGATCGGTTATAACTTCTCTACAATTGTAAATAAACTAGCAGGAATTTATGTTCAGGAATGTTTTTACATCCAGCCTTAGCTTCGGGTTCGCTGCATCATGGGGATTTGCTTCATCAAAGGAGTTAATTGTGCTAATTCAGCTGCAAAACCCTATCAACTTAAACGAGTTAGTCGGGCCTGATCGTCAGTTGAGCCTGATCGGATACTGGCGACAATGAATGAGGCTGGATATGAGCGATATGGGTGCGATTGCATATCGCTCAAATCCGGATCAGGGTGGAATCGGAGATCAGCTCGTGATTGGGAATGTCTCATCTGCTAACGAGGCGTTTCCTGTCTCATTGGCTCCAGCACCGTCGTGATTTCCAACGACTATCGACTTCATAGTGGCAGTCTGGTTTACGTCGCCTGCATTGCTGAACGATCTGTTGGCAAACGACTGGTTGATCTCCTGGGCTGCAGAGTTTCCATCGCCAATTATGACCAGGGCCTGTGAGGCTATCTGATAGAGCTTGCTGTTCGAGATTGTGCTGTTGTCTACGATCTGAGAGACGGTCTGGTTGATTGTGCTGCGGTTTCCAACGACTACTGCAAGCTGCGTGCTCTTCTGCAGCGGATATCCAGAGGGTGTGCCTTGCATGCTGTTGTTGTTTGCTGACTGGCTGCTGGACTGGGTTACAGAATTGTCATCTCCGGAGATGATGGCCGTTATGTTGGCATCCTGGAAGAATAGGCCCATGTTTCCGCTGAGGTCCTGTTCTATGGATTGGTCCAGAAAGTTTCCTTCTCCCATAACTGCGCCTGCTATCCCCGCATGCTGGAACCAGTTGGATCCATCTGTAACCTCGCTGCCATCCACAGTTTGAACGATGCTGTGGTGGATGACGTTCTCTGCTACTGATATCGTCGTGAACGCTGTGAATGCTGCAAGAATAACAGCCATTAACATGATATTTTTTATATGAACCGCCTCCTCGTTTCGATTGTTAACTTTCCCCTGACTCTTCCAAGAGCAAGTATAATGTCGACGACGATTATAACTTCAATATGATCCTAAATAAAGAGCCATGAATTAAAATTAAGGATGTTATTTCAGTGCAAAAGCTCAATTTCCATCATCCTTATGTCTGCTGAGGACTGCTCTCATTGCAGCTCGCTGAGTTTCATTGTGGCCCGGCTCATTAGGCTCTGTTGTGGCCCGTTTAAGTCTCAATCTATCTCTCGAATATAACACCATATCGTTTGTATAGCGTCGTATTGTTTACATTAAGTATGATAGTTCTTGCCAGTTGTCAACGCAATAGTTGCATAGACAACCTCATATGCCATGCTTCCAATAGGGCCTGGAAAGTCAAGGAGAATTCGATGGATAATGACATCCCTCTGGCAGGCCTGATCTCGATTGCATATCGCACCCAGGAGATCTATCTGAACTCCAAGATGAGGCGGCTTGGGCTCTCGTCAGGCAGGTTCATCGTCTTGATCTACCTCTCCAGAGAGCAGAACGTCACGCAGGAGGACTTGGCTGAGCACTTCCACATAGACAAGTCGACTATTGCGCGATCGGTTGGCAAGCTGGAGAGCGCAGGATATGTCAGGCGCGAGATAGATCCAAGTGACCGCAGAGCAGTGCGCCTCTTCCTGACCAAGAGAGGCGAGGATGTCGTGCCGGAGATAAGAAAGATCGGGATGCAGTGGGAGGAGATCGCCTGTGCCGGCCTTTCGGAAGATGAGCGCTCTAATCTATATTCGCTTCTCTACTGCCTGGCCGCAAACAGCCTCGAAAATATTGAAGATTGCGCGGATTAGCTCGGTGATTTTTATTAGGCACATCGATAAACCATCTAAGCTCGAAGATGATTATGCAGATCCGGAGGAGATGACGAGGGGCGTCTCTCTTCTGGTTGGAGATCCCAAGAAGGCCATCATAAAGCTCTCAGGCCCGATGATCGTGGCCATGCTGATGTTTGCGGCGTACAACCTCGTGGACGCAGCCTGGGTGGCAGGCCTGGGGTCAGACGCCCTGGCAGCAGTGGGCTTCACCATGCCCATATTCATGGTACTGATCGGAATTAGCAACGGCCTTGGAGCAGGCGTTTCCTCCTCAATTGCCAGGAGAATTGGAGCAAAGGACAAGGCTGGCGCCGACAATACAACTGCACACGCGCTTTTGTTTGTGGTTATCGTTTCTGTTGCCCTGACTTTTCCGCTCTACTTTTTCGCTGAGCCACTGGTCGCAGCCCTTGGTGCTGGAGCAACGACCGGCCTGGCAGTGGCGTACGGAAAGGTGATATTTGCAGGAAGCATATTCGTGGTCTTCACCAACATAGCCTATGCCATACTCAGGGGCGAGGGCGACACGAGAAGGACTATGTACGCTATGGGAGCAGGCGCTCTTATAAACGTGGTTCTCGATCCTATTCTCATCTATCCTGTCGGGATGGGAGTTGCTGGTGCCGCATGGGCCACAATTATCTCAATTGCACTGGTGTCTGTTGTCCTCATCTACTGGCTGCTGATAAAGAAGGATACATACACGACTGTCTCTTGGAGGACCTTCTCGCCGGATATCTCAGTTGTGAAAGACATACTCAAGGTTGGGCTTCCTGCAAGCGTTGAGTTCCTCCTCTTCTCAGTAGATGCAATAATCATCAATGCAATGCTGGTCCATGCTTCAGGGACTGATGCTGTGGCGGTTTACACTGCTGGCTGGAGAGTTGTCATGATTGGAATTATTCCCATGGCTGCAGTTGGCACTGCTACGGTATCGGTTGCAGGAGCGGCATTTGGCGCAAGGCGCTATGGAAATGTGGACACAGTCCACAAGTACTCGACCTTACTGGGCCTGGCGATTGGAGCTGTCACAGGAGTCCTCACCTGGGCTCTGGCGCCGCAGATCACTGCCATCTTCACATACACTCCAGAGAGCGCTCATCTGGCTCCGGCCATGATTGCCTATCTCAGCGCCATGTGCCTCTTCTATCCATTTGCTTCCCCAGGAATGATGTCAGCCTCGGTCTTCCAGGGAACGGGAAAGGGAGTCACATCTCTAGTCTTAAACTTCCTGAGAATCATAGTCCTGATTGCGGTCATATCGTTTATCCTGGGGATAGTGCTCGGCATGGGCCAGGTGGGCGTCTGGTGGGGAATCATTATAGGAAATGTCCTTGGCGGAACGGCAGGGTACATCTGGGCGCGGCTCTACATCTCCCGCCTCAGGCCGCAGGAGGCTCTGTGGCATGAGCAGCCTGTGGCATGAGCAGCCTGT
>CAZXDN010000029.1:17266-24009 GCA_964639235.1 uncultured Methanotrichaceae archaeon
CTGTGGCATGAGCAGCCTGTGGCATGAGCAGCCTGTAGCTCGATTGCATGTCTGATGACGGATTTCTGTCAGACCCATCTCAATTTGGGCTGCAGCTCCCTATCCTGTGCTCGTAGCCCTCGCGCTTGATTTCTCGCCTCTGACTCTCAGACTCAATCCACAGCCCCTCGTCTGTGACGGCGCCAATCACCGTCAGGTCGCACGCCCTCCTGGCCTGATCCAACCTGCCAGGAGCCACTGTGAAGATCAGCTCGAAGTCTCCTCCTGCGCTGAGCACTATCTCCACTGCCTTATCCCTGCTTCCTGCGACCTCCTCGACGCCAGAGGCTATCGGCAGCGCTCCTTCGTCTACAACAAACCCCACGCCGTTTACCTCAGCCAGATCTGATAGCGATAGCGCCACCCCATCGCTGTTGTCCATCATTGCAGTGACTGCTCTCGACCTTGCCAGGGCTCTGCCCTCTTTGATCCTGGGCTGAGGCTCAAGTAGGTTTTTGACCAGGCGGTTCTCCGGATCTCCACCAAACAGCGCCTGCAGTCCAGCGCCTGCAGCTCCCAGGCTTCCTGTGGTGCATAGCAGGTCTCCAGGCTTTGAACCGCTACGCCTCAGGATCTGGTCCTTCTCGACAAATCCCAGTGCTGTTGCAGTCAGATTGAGCTCATCAGTCGAGTCGGTGTCTCCGCCTATCACGCTCGTGCCGAAGGTCGCTGTGCAGTCTTTTAGCCCTGAAAAGATGCCGTCTATCAGATTTAAGTTGGCGTCATGCGGTATCCCTGCAGCCACCAAAAGCCCTGCAGGCTCGGCTCCCATTGCAGCTATATCGCTTAAGTTCACTGCAGCAGTCATCCAGCCGATCTGCCAGGCGGTCATGGCCTCTGGAAAGTCCGACTTTCTGTGAAGCATATCCGTTGTGGCCACGAGGTACTTTTCCCCAATGTCCACGACTGCGCAGTCGTCATTGACCACGCCCCCAAGTATTCCAGATATCCTTTTGATGATCTGCCGTTCGCCCATCTCTGCACATCGTGCCATAGACTATGCATGCTCTCAATTGCGCAAAAATGCTTTGGAGCCGTGCGCACATGTGAGTCACACGCAAATATCATGCGCAGATAAGTTTGGAAGCAATCAGTTCATGAATGGGCGATGACAGTGAGATGCGATCTCGTCGCTGTTGGAGCAGGGCCTGCAGGCTCGATGGCTGCCTGGAGCGCGGCTGAGTCGGGCCTGGATGTTGCGCTCATTGAGAAGAGACTGGAGATAGGAAGCCCTCTTCGCTGCGGAGAAGGTGTCAGCACTTCCTGGCCATCAGCATAGCATTAGCATAACGTTTTTAAGTTACTGAGGCACTCCTTTGGGGAGATATGTCAAAGGCTTACGAACTGATCGCTCTTGCGGCCGTATCTGCAATCCTGGCTCTGGCAGCCGGGCAGGCAGGCGTTGGCGCTGCTCAGGCTCCTGCACAGCTTGAAGTTTGCGCCGAGGGCTGCAGCTATGGCGACAGCCAGGCTGCAGTAAACGATGCCCTCCCTGGGGACATCATCCAGGTGTACCTTCCAGAGTGCCTGGGAGGGCTGATTGTGGAAAAGCCGCTGACAATAATTGGCGGATACTCAGGATGGTCCAAGCCACTGGTTGATGGAAAGGTTGGATCGTCTATCATCCTCAAAGCAAATGGCACTACGCTTCGGGGTTTTGAGCTGAGAGGACCCGGCATTGGAGAGTCTGGAGGCTCTGCCTTAGATATCAGGTCGAGCTCCAACAGCATCTATCTAAACGACATATCCGGAAAGAGCGCAGTTGTAGTCAGTGCTTCGGGCCAGAATACCTGGAACATGAGCAAGCCTGAAGGATACCAGTACAACAGCAACGTCTTCATGGGGCTGCTGGGAAACTACTGGACGGAGTACAACGGCACAGACAAGGACCACAATGGCATTGGCGACGAGCCAATGATTATAAATTCTGAAAATATCGATTACTGTCCACTTATGCAGCCTTCAGAGAACTACAGGCCATCTGATGACAGGGACTCCAAGGAGGAGATCATCAGGGTCAAGGAGGGCGAGCCATTCTCCATAAAGCTCAAGTCAAATCCAACTGCAGGCTTCAAATGGTTTGCAGACTATGAGTTTGCTTATCTCAGGCTCGACAACCAGAGCTACGAGAGGCTGACAGACCAGGTGGGAAGCGCAGGAGCATCCGTCTTCACATTCACGCCGCTTAAGGCAGGGACGACAAAGGCGCAGTTCGTCTACAGGCGCCCCTGGGAGAACATCGCCACAGGGACCAGGGCTTTCAGGGTCATAATCTCTCCTTAGCTTTTCTTATCCACAGCCATCAAACAGGATCTAAAGGCTCCTGTAAAGCAAGCCTGAAGTGTCCCGACCGGAGGCAGGGTCAGGGGGCTGGCCGGCCTTGAGAGGCACTGAAGTGTCAGCGCTAACCAAGAATGGGGTAGATAAGACCGGGCTATCATTAGAAAGATGTTGGAATGAGCAACTGATATAGAAATGGATAAAGAAAATGCAATCCAACGTTATCAGACTCTGGCCTCGGCATTGAGGATGAGAGGCGCCTGGCAGTTAATGCTGGCCCAGAAGCCCGGAAACTTGTCGTGTCAGAAACGCCTGTGTAATACATCAGGCAAGTGTTAAATCTCTTCAGGGTGCCATAGACAATGATGTTCAGAGAGTACATTGGAGCTGCTTTGAAGCGAGCAGAGTACATAGCACTTGAGGATGGCACCTTCGCTGCACGTGTGGAAGGCCTAAGAGGCGTGATAGCCACTGGCCCGACCGTAGAGGAGTGCAGAGATGATCTTATTGAGGTTATAGAGGAATGGATAACCATAAGGCTTGAGAGAGGTTTGGATGTTCCGGCTCTGGATGGCCGTACAATAGGTGTATCCCGGGAGCCGGCTGCCGTTGTCTAAACTAACTCCTGTGCCATAAAGAGTCCTCATAGCTAAGTTAAAGAACCTGGGCTTTGAAGGTCCTCACCCAGGACGCAAGCACCCTTACATGACCAAAGGAAGTTGTGTAGTCATTATTCCGAATCCCCATCGCGGCGATGTGGTTGGAGTGACTTTGATCAAGCTCATTCTCTCTGAGGCAGGCATCTCCCGTGAGGACTGGCTGTCAGCATAAGCGCCGGATTAGATCACGTCGTGGCTATGGACCCCATCAACTGAAAGCGGCCATCACACCAAATCAAGCCTGAAGTGTCCCTGCCGGAGGCAGGGTCAGAGGCAGGCCTAAGACAGGAGAGGCACAGAAGTGTCAGCGCTAACCTAAAAAGATGCGAGCAAATCAAGTCATCATCAGATGGCAGTTGGATGAGCAGCTAAAAGCTAGCATTAATGCAATCAATATCCGTTACACTTCTCAGCATCGCGCAGAATTGTGCGTAAAGCACGGATGGCCTTTCGACGAGGCTGTGCTGAAGCATGATACAGATATGCTCAGGCTTCGCCGATAACTTAGGAAATTTTTTGTTTTTTGTTGGATCGTAAACTTAATATCTCACAGGTATTATCCCTCTTCGGGTTGGCGGTGAGCTTCCGCTCGCTGCCTTCTCCAATGCTCGTTCCTGGTTAATCGGAGTATGCTTACAGAGCGCATGTCTTATTAATGGGTCCTGGATTCTGTGATCGTTATAATTGCCTTTGGCCTTTCGTTTCATGATTCACAGGCATATGACTCTCGCAAGCAGAAACTTCAATACGATTAAATATCAAGCATGCAGATGCCAAATATGCATCGAAGATTCCATGACTGCATACTGGATTTGGGCTGTAATTGCCTTTGCAGCTTCGTGGAACTCAGAGGGATACTTCATAGTTTCAGAATAACACTCCGTTTCAAAGCTATTCTCTCACTTCTGTCGGGAGGTGTGGCTGGAAGGTCCTGAATACAGCGTCTCACAGTACAGCATTTCATCGTGCTTTCAAAGGATCTATGGACTTGAATGGGGCTATAAGATATGAACTCCTCTACGGCAAAATTAATTGTTGGGATTTGCTTATTCGTGGCATTGCTTAGCTCTTCGTCTCCTGCAGCCGGGGAAACATCACCTAAGAATATCCTGATACTCGCTTCTTACAATCCAGGTATGAAATGGGAGGACTCGATCACATCCGAGATCAAGCTCCGTTTCGCCCTGATGGACCCTTCAGCAGATATCAGCGTTGAATATATGGATACAAAGAGAGTGGTCCCAAACGAGAGCAGGCTTGCGGATTTGAAGGCGCAGTATCTTGAGAAGTACAGGGATAGGCACTTCGATATCATAATCTCCACAAACGACGATGCCTTCAATTTCCTGCTTGCAAACAGAGACGAGCTGTTTTACGGCACGCCCGTCGTATTCTGTGGCGTCAACTACTTCAACGACAGCATGCTTGAGGGAAAGAGCAATTTTACAGGAGTGGTGGAGGCGTTCGACATTGGAGATACCATCTCCTTGATGCTGAAGCTGCATCCCGACACAAAGCATATTGTGGTTGTGAACGACCAGACGACAAAAGGCAGGGCCAATAACCAGATACTGGTGCAGGCTATGCCTGCTTTTGAGCAAAATGTCTCCTTTGAGGTGCTCGATAATCTGACCGCAGGAGAGGTCGAGCAAAAGGTCTCAAGCTTGTCTGAAGACAGCCTGATACTGCTCTTGACATTTAACCGAGATAGAGACGGCAAGATTTTCACATACGAGGACAGCGCTCAGCTGATCAGAAATGCAGCATCAGTTCCAGTATACGGCGTCTGGGACTTCCTCTTGGGATACGGCATAGTCGGAGGCAGGCTCACCAGCGGAACGTCGCAGGGAGATCTGGCAGCCACTCTGGCTCTATGCGTGCTCCGGGGCGATTGCGCACAGAACATTTCAGTAATCAAGAACAACTCCAATTTGTATATGTTCGATATGATGGAGATGAAGCGCTTCGGCATCAATCAATCCAGCCTTCCGGTTGACAGCGTAATTATCAATCAGCCACTGCACGACCGCTCCAGACTTGCTGGAATGAACTTGAGCTATCTTGACATGTCTGGGGCACACCTCAACCGATCTGAGTTTCAGGGTTCTGATCTTCGGGGTACAAACCTGAGCCGCTCCTTTTTAGATATGGCATTTATGCCCGGTGTCATGCTTGCAGGAGCCGATCTCAGAGGTGCGCAGCTGATACAGGCTGACCTCCAGGGCTCGGATCTGTCACATGCTGACTTCAGGGGTGCATTCATGCCATCCTGCAATCTGCTCAGCGTAAATCTAACTGGTGCTAATCTGAGGGACGCATACTTGCCAATCGTCTACCTGGTAGGCTCAAATCTAAATGGTGCGGACCTTTCAAATGCCACTATTGACCAAGCCTATGTGGACAACTCAACTCTGGTCGGAGCAAAGCTGGACAGAGCGAGCCTTTGGGCTGTAAAGATTAGTAACGCCAACATGAGCAATGCCAGCCTTGTTGGAGTACTGGCGGTGCGCTCCACATTCCGCGAGTCGCTGTTGTGTGGAGCTAATTTGTCTGAAGCTAACCTTATCGGGGCGAATATGATCAATGCGACTGTTACGGAAGCAAACCTATCTAGGGCAGATATCTCGGAGTCCCGTTGCTTTGGAGCTAACTTTGCCGGCTCGAATTTAGCTGGTTCAGATCTAGTTTATGCCAACTTTACATGTACAAATCTAAGTGGCACAAATCTCTATGGAGCAAACCTTAGGACATCTGGCTTAGTGGGCGCTGACATTTCAAAGTCCAATCTTTCAAGGGCAAACCTGGAAAATGCATATATATTTCAGGCAAATCTGTCAGGGTCGAACTTGAGCGAGGCCAGCTTGAGCGGATCGCATTTGAACGATTCGGATCTGTCCGGCTGCGACCTGAGCGGAGCCAACCTCAACCAGGCCACATTGAGCAAAGCAATAATGACAGGCACAACTCTGCATGATGCAAGCTTTTCGAGAGCTGACCTGTCACAGGCCGTCATGCGCAATGCTCGCTTGAATGGCACTAACCTGCTTGGAGCCAGGCTGAACTGGGTGGACCTAAGCGAGAGCAGCCTTCTGGACTGCATCTTTTCCAGGGCAGAGCTCTTTGGCGCCAACTTAAGCTGCTCAGATCTAACGGGTTCGGACTTCACCAGAGCTTATTTGGTTAGGGCAAATCTATCCGGGTCAAATCTGCAAAAGGCCAAGCTGGATTACGCAGATCTCACAGGCGCAGACCTGAGTGGTGCAGACCTTCAGGGTATCAGAGCTACAAACCCATATCTAAACGAGGCAAATCTGACTGGCGCAAACCTTACGGGGTCATATCTTGAGTCCATTACTCAGGAGAATACCATTTACTGTGGTGCTGTGTTCAGGCATGCCACCCTGTACGGGATGACCATTGAGAACGTTGACTTCTGCGGAGGCGATTTCAGGAACGCCAGCATCAATTACGTGATTGGAAATAACACAGACTTTTCAGGCGCAGATCTCAGAGGTGCCACTCTCAACCATCTGGCGTCAGCTAACTCCGACTTCAGCAGAGCTGACTTAAGGGGGATCAGGTACGATTCTGAGTCGCTCCAAAGCCTGGCTGGGTCGAATCTCGATGGGGCAAAGATGAGCGATGACCTGAAAAGGGATCTTGAAGGGCTGCAGTCGGGGCAAGATCAGGGGGAGAGCTCCCTGATCTCTTAACCTCGATTCAGGGACTTCTGGATCTGAGGACTTCTGGATCTGAGGACTTCTG
>CAZXDN010000029.1:24109-31599 GCA_964639235.1 uncultured Methanotrichaceae archaeon
GGACTTCTGGATCTGAGGACTTCTGGATCTGAGGACTTCTGAATCTAAGCATAGGTTTGAGCATGTCGGGCTATGAAATCCAGAAGCGTCTGGGCATAACGATATATCGATGTAGAACAGAGTAATAGAGCGATTGGCGGCTTAATGATGATACGAAATGCGATCTGCTTGGTCGTGGCAATGCTGATCATTGCATCCTCATCGACGTGCCATGCAGCTGGGTACCTTGTGACTGAAGCCGATCTAATAGCATTCATCTCAGATAACGAGGACGTTCTAATGACTGCAGAGGATCTGGCATTCTTTCTGGCCACGCACGACTTCGATGCCAGGCCTGAGGATGGGTATGTCGTTGTGAAACTGGATGGCGTGACCTATAAGCTGGTTCCAAACGGCGACGACTCAGGGCTTGCTGAGATAACTGTGATCGGCTGACTTTTGAGCTATCGGTTAATTTTTGGCCGAAATAAACGAAAAAGAAATGCAAAAAAGAAAAGTAGACTTTTTGCTCTAATCCTCAGGCCATCTGCTTTACTTTCTCGAATATCTGCTTCATGGTGTGCTCATTGCTCTCTGTAAACGAGAAGGGCGAGCTTGTGAAGGGCTTGAAGTACACAGGCACATCGTCAAGCCTGTAGAACGTGCCGTCGCACTCCATTGCGTCGATCACGCCTGGCAGGACCACATCTGAGACCATTGTCATTGGGCATGGAGCGATGTCTATGCAGGCCACCGGTATCTCTGCCAGGTACTCTACACAGGCAGCAGGCGTGTGCGATGCCAGGTCTGCGCAGAGCACCAGGGCAGCGTCCACGTCTTTTTCCCTGAGCACGTCTACTGCGGTGTACTCTCCTGGGTTGTACCTGGGGTATCCCCTGGAGAAGTCCAGGCCAAACGGGAAACCGTAGAGGTACGTTGCCACCTGGTTGAAGCCCGCCACGTTGCAGTGGCCGCGCAGAGCCCCAATCACGAACTTGGTGTGGGCGTTGAGCTCTTTTACAAGGTTGAAGGCCGCCTCTGCATTCCTGTGCTTTCCGTAGGAAGACGCAATTCCCAGGCCCACGTATATGGCGCCGAAGTTGCAGCCCTTCATCATCTCAAGCATCTCCTTCATGACTGAGATGGGAACTCCTGTGACCTCTTCAACCGAAGGGTGGGGCTCTTTTCCGTGAAGCAGCGTCAGGAGCGCAGAGAGCAGCTCGTAATCTGTGTTTGGCTTGAGCTGGACATGCAAGTCGGAGTTCTCTGCTGTGACCGACCTTCTGGGGTCAACAGTGATCACAGTCCTGTCGAACCTCCCGCGCCTTGTCCAGTGGCCTCTTGGGTAGATGGCATACCTGGACATGTGCCTTGGCATCGACTCAAGCGGATTTGATCCCCAGTAGACTGCCAGGTCAGCCCTCATCTTTCCCTGGCCTGCAGTTGAACCGACCTTTCCCGCTTCCTGGATGCCCATAGCCGTTGGCCCGTGGCAGATCGTGGAGTTGGAGTCGACGATTGCGCCAAGATGCTCTCCCAGGTGAAGTCCAACCTCCATTGCCTCGCAGGAGGTCTCGCTTCCCATGAATATGAGAGGGCGCTTTGCATCTGCCAGGATCTCGGCTGCCTTTGTGATTGCTTCGTCCCACTGGGCCTCTCTGAAGTTGCCGTTATCTTTGACCATTGGGGCCCTGATTCTGTGATCGCTCACTATCTCCTGGAACTTGGCGTTTCCCATCCTGCAGGCGTTTTTAACAGTCAGCTTCTCGCCTATGTCCACCTGGATGTCGTCGCACGAGGCGCCGCAGACTGGGCAGATTATGTTTTTGAATGCCATCTCAATCCCTCACATACAGCTTGAGGACAAGCTCGCTTGCGCTCAAGACATCTTCATCTGTCGCTTCCAGGATCACTGGGCAGCCCTTGTAAAGCGGAGATCCTGTGGAGAAAGTCTCAGGGTTGACCACGACGTTTGCCCAGATGGCTCTTGGCATGAAGGCCTGTCCAGGCAAAACTGAGTCGTCGCAGGCTGCGTACACTGCAACAGAGCGCGTTTTATCCTTGGACGAGATCTTGACCTTCTCAGGAGATCCGATCTCCAGGAAATCGACCGGGTTTATGGTGCAGACTGCGCACTCCTCTTTGTACTCAGGCGAGAGCTTGCTTCCGCCTTTGGCCAGCTTTCCCTCCTCGATTGTGCTTCCAGTGTTGAGGAGCACTGACTTTTGGGCCCTGCCAGTTCCATTATCCGCGCAGGACGTCTCTGCACCTGACGGCATGTAAATATCAAGACTATCCATTTCTCTCAAACCCCTTCTAGCCCAGGACATAAAGGGTGCCCTTCGCGTTCTTGGTTACGGCATAATCTCCTGTGAGCTTGGAGAACCTTCCCTTGAGCTGGTTTTCTCCAAGCTTTGGATCAGTCTCTTCTCCAGCTGGAACGAATCCTGGGGTAAACGAGACCATCTCGCCCAGGGCAGCAATGGTTCCTGCGCTCATCTCAGCTCCGAGGCCTCGAATCGCGTTTCCCTCGACAATTATCAGGCCGCCGCTCTGGCGAATTCCGCAGAAGTTCTCCACGTTTCCCAAAACATGGATCTCTCCGCCTACAAGTCCGCCGCCAAGCTGGCTTCTAGCATTTCCCTCGATCAGGATCTTGCCGCCTGTGGTTCCTCTCCAGCTTCCCCTGTAGGCGCATCCCACGTGGTCGCCTGCGTTTCCAGTGATATGCAGGAGGCCGCCTTTCATCTCCATTCCAGACCAGGAGCCAGCGTCTCCTCTGGCCAGGATGCTGCCTCCTGCCATCTCTGCGCCGAGATGCATTCCTGCAGATCCGCGGACCTCGATGCTTCCCGACTTCATGCCCTGGCCTATTCTCTTCACCCTTGAGACATCGCCTTCGATCACTATCGATACCTGATCTGGGGCGCTCCCGTTCCTGGACTGTACGTCGAAGAATTCTGAGAGTGGCTGCTTTTCTGGCCCCTGCCACACCTGGAGCTTCTCGACCTCTTCAACAGACTTGCCTGCAAAAATGTCCGGGTTGATGACCTCGGCCTCTACGGATAATCCCACTCTCCCTTTGGGCGTTAAAATGAACTCAGGCATCCAACTCACCTCCCCGCTGCTACCTCAATGGGCTTGCTCTCCTCGCGGTTCGTCTCTATCTGCACCGGGTTCTTCAGGAATTTATCTGGCACAGGATAGTTTGCAAATCCCACTGTGTAGTACTTGAACCACTCTTTTACGTCCTTGAGCATCTCGCTTTCCAGGCCCTCGTCAATGCTGGGCCTGCAGTAGAACCTCCTGCCTTCTGGAACCTGCAAGATCTCTCCGTTTCTGGCGATTATCTCACCGTCTTTTATGGTGTACTCCGGCCTGGAGAATGCCCTGGTTATGGCAGTGTAGTCGTTTGAGGAGAGCTTTGTCGGGTCCAGATCGTAGATCGTGACGTCGCCATCAGCTCCAGCTCCGAGGTGTCCCTTTCTGTAGGCCATGCCTATGGTCCTGGCTGTGTTGCCTCTTGTGAGGATTGCGATATCGTAGAGGCTCATCTCTCTGTCCACGCCTCCAAGGCTTGAGCGCGCGTAGGCCCACTGGTGGCACCCTTTGGCTGTGTCGTCCCTTGCCTTCTTGGACATGAGCCAGGTGATGACCTGCGGGTACTGTGTGAAGATTCCGCCGTTGGGATGGTCTGTGGTCATGATGGTCTTCCAGGGATCATCGATCAGGAGCAGGACCTCAAGTCCAATTGCCCACATCACGCTGTGGACCGGGCTCCCCTTTAAATAGACCAGGGAGACGACGCCTGAGCCGCATTCCAGCTCCACATCAGTGTTCGACCACTTCTGGCCTGTGAGCATGTACAGGTCGTGCTGTGCGGGCCCGTCGCCGGTCATGGTCGTTGCTGGACCGAAAGGAATGCTGCCGCTGTCGATCACCACATGCTCCATCTGGTTGATGTGCTTGGCGAGGTCTGGCGCTCCGGAGCAGTAGTCTCTCCAGGAGGTGCCCCCATTGGAGTTGAACTGGGCGTGGGCCAGGTAGACTGTCTGCTTTCTCATGGCTTTGCTTTTAGTCTTTGCCCACTCCACATTCGCTTTGTTCTTTGGAGCGAGGTCAGACGTGATAAGGAGCGAGTCCTTGCATATCTCCCAGTTTCCTGGGTGTCCGAGGTTGTTGGCATGCAGGTGAAGAGACATTGGAAGGCCGAGCATCTCGTTTACTTCAGCCAGGCCGTGCACGATCTCTCTTGGCGTCACCTCGAAGTGGATGTTGGGCTCGTCGAGGCCCCGGATGTTCTTGGCCCAGCCCCAGTTCTCGACTCCAGCGGGGTTGACGCACTTTATGCCGTATGCCTTGTGCGTCCTCATCATCCAGGCAACGTAGGCTGCAGCCTTCTCTATGTCGCCCTCATGCATGTACCGCATTATGAACCAGTTGTTGCCCATGACCATGTAGGCGCCCATATCCAGGATTGGGGTCGACCTCATCTCCTCGTGGGTGTGGCGGGCTTCAAGAGGCGGCATTGCTGCCTCAAACACAGTCGTGTAGCCCATTGCGGCGTAGTCGTAGCCCTGCTTGTAGACTGAAGGCACGGTATAGCCGCTTCCAGAGTGAGTGATGTCTGTCTTTGCCCTGACGGACTTGTAGTGGTCCTCCGGGCGCATGAGGCGTCCTGCGTTCACTTTAGCGCCTGCAACGTGGGAGTGCGAGTCCACGCCCCCAGGCATAACGGTCTTGCCTTTGGCGTCTATGACTTTAGCGTCCCTCAGGTCGTCGCCCTGGAGGTCGTAAACGACTTTGCCGTTCTTTATGAATACGTCCTTGACCTCTCCGTCAATCTCGTTCAGGGGGTCGAAGACGTAGCCATTCTTGATTATCATCGCAGCCATATCACTTCACTCCCGCTTCTCCAGCCATATAGCCTCGACTGGACAGATCATGCTGCAGGTGGCGCAAGAGCCGCAGGCCTCCTGGTTCACAATGCTTATGGTCCCGTTCTCGACCTCAAGCAGGGGCTTACTATCCAGCTCGTTTAAGTGCCCCGCTGCCAGGTATGGATCTGACAGGGCGTTTACCGGGCAGACTATGACGCAGTTGCCGCAGCCAAGGCAGGCCTTCTGGTCTGTCTTCAGGGTTGACGTCAGAGTGGGCCTTGGAGCTGGTCCTGAGATCATCTTCTCGAAGACCTGCTTCTTCTTCATCTCTGGAACAATTCCCGACTTGTTAACAGCTATAGCTCCGACCGGGCAGGCCTGGGCACAGGCACCGCAGTAGATACAGGCGTCTTTTCTGTGGGTCACCTTCTCCACTATCTGGCCCTGCTTCCACTCCTTGTTGAACAGCGCTCCAGCAGGGCAGGTGTCCACACAGGTCCTGCAGGCCTGGCATACGGCCTCATTCCTGGAAAACTCTCCTTTGAAGGGCTTTTCAAACGATATCGCACCAACCGGGCAGATCGATGCGCACCAGCCGCAGTGTATGCACTCCTGTATATCGATCGTTGTCTTTCCCACGACCTTCAGGCTTCCGTCTTGGGCCAGTCCCAGGTCGTCGATCTTGATGCACTCCTGTGGGCAGACGTCCACGCAAAGGCCGCAGTGAACGCATTTGTCGTTTACCACAGTGGGCTTTATGGCGCCGCTTAAGTAGGAGTCATCCTTCTGGGGCTTGCCTGCAACTCTGATCTCCAGAGCGCCTGTTGGGCAGACCTTGGCGCAGATGGCGCAAAGGTTGCACTCGCCCTTTTTCTTTTCGATGAAGTCTTTGTCGATCAGACCACGGGCTACAGCTCCGACTGAGCCTATGATCAGGCTGTCTTTCGGACAGGCCATAACGCAGGTACCGCAACCTATGCACTTCTCTGGAAGATAGACCTGCGATTTATCCTCCTTCGAATCCAGAACAACTTCTCTCATCCTCTTCCCAGCCTCATGGCCAGAGGTGTGCAGCGGCTGAGGTTAAAGAGGTTTTGCACAATGGTAGGCCAAATGATAGAGGCGCATGTTGTTATGTCCGGATAAAGCCATCAAGCCATCGCTGCTTAAGTCCAGAGCAATAATACAAAAAAAACAAAATGCAGTAGCGATACCTGCAGCGCGAATATCGCTGGCAAAGCAGTGGGATGATTGGAGATCAGGCCCTTGGTCTGGAAATCCAATGACATTGCAGTCGGCATGCTGATGCGAGTCATCCAAAAAGATTTATATAAGATTCGCACGAGTAACCTCTAATTTTGGCATAGCATCTCTCTAAATCATAAGATGATATAGCAAAGAAAATTACCGGAAGAGATGGCTCCCGCAATGTCGTATTAGCTGATTGACAGGTCTAATGATCAAAGAAGTTGGCTTGCTACAGCCGTATACAGTTTTGGCATAACAAAGATCCTACTGTCGACCAACGATTACAATTTGCGAGAATATCGATTCGGGATGGGTGGGATAACTGTGAATTTAAAAACTCGTGCACTGGCTGAGTTTATCGGAACCTTCTGGCTTGTTCTTGGAGGATGCGGAAGTGCGGTAATCTCTGCAGCGTTTCCTGATCTGGGAATTGGATTTCTGGGCGTGGCCCTTGCTTTTGGCCTGACGCTGCTAACAATGGCTTATGCCATAGGACCAATATCAGGGTGCCACATCAACCCTGCAGTTACTTTGGGGCTTGTCGCTGGAAGGCGTTTCAGGTCCTCTGAGGCAGTTTTGTACATAATCGCTCAGGTCATTGGAGGCATAGCGGCAGCGGCGGTGCTCTACTTCATCGCCAGCGGCAGGGCAGACTTCACTCTTGCAGGCGGCTTTGCCTCAAATGGCTACGGCGAGCACTCCCCTGGTGGATACACTCTGGCGGCATGCTTTGTCACAGAGGTGGTGATGACTTTCATGTTCCTGATGATTATATTGGGAGCAACAGATGCACGTGCCCCGGCGGGCTTTGCGCCTATCGCCATAGGGCTTGGACTTACTCTCATTCACCTCATCAGCATCCCAGTGACAAATACGTCAGTTAACCCTGCGAGGAGCACAGGACCTGCACTATTCGTCGGCGGATGGGCAATATCTCAGCTATGGCTCTTCTGGATTGCGCCACTGCTGGGAGGCGTACTGGCGGGCGTTGCGTATCGAATCGCGTTTGGTGAGGGAGGGAAAGTTAAAGGCGCTTAAAGCTCAGAATCGGTGTGGCAGACTCAGGTGCAGATAAAGCAAAGCGTGCAATTTCAGGCAGTCTACCGCAATTGAGTTAGTTTATAGTTTTCAACTAAACTTTTTATATCATGAGATGCGATGGTTGGTTGTGTCTTCAGGAGAGCAAAATTGGAGTGCACCCCTGATAGTAGACAGGAAGTTAAGCAACCGTATTTAAGGCTGCCTCCATTTCAAACTTCTCAGGTGATTTGTATCCCAGTGCCGAATGGAGCCTCTTCTTGTTATAGACCTTCTCGATAAAATGCCTAATGTTTCTGAATGCATCTTCAAACGTTTCGTACTCATTGAGGTATACCTCTTCTA
>CAZXDN010000030.1:0-9462 GCA_964639235.1 uncultured Methanotrichaceae archaeon
GCCATCTGCACTCAAAGTTATGGCGTCACCCATAGCATTTGCATCGATCACCGGCCTTCCCTTTCCAGTATCTACGCCCCGCAATGTAAGCGTCTTGTTCACGACCACTCTTTCGTAATAGGTCCCGCTGGGCACCTCGATTACGTCTCCTGGGCTTGCGGCATTTATCATGGCCTGGAGGCCTACTCCCACAGTGCACGAGTCCTCATCAGATGGGTTACTGGTGGCGTTG
Organism: uncultured Methanotrichaceae archaeon; assembly: GCA_964639235.1. Lineage (GTDB taxonomy): Archaea > Halobacteriota > Methanosarcinia > Methanotrichales > Methanotrichaceae > CAZXDN01. The sequence continues at coordinate 233 of CAZXDN010000030.1, forward strand.
ACCACGTTGGTCAGGGTGCTTCCAGTTGTGACATCATCGTTCACCCTGGCCACGAGGTGGATGACGACCGATTCCCCAGATTTGATCGATCCGAGGCTCCAGGTGACGTTGTTGCCCACAGGAACGCCTGAGTGGTCATCGCTCACATAGCTCAGGCCCTGAGGCAGCCGATCGACCACGCTTACTGGGGGAAGAGCAAGGACTCCCCTGTTGGCCACGGTTATTGCGAAGTTCACGTTCATCGAAGGGAGAACTGCAGGAGGCGATGCGGTCTTGCTGACATCGATATCGTAAGAAGCCAGGGTCAGAACTGTGGCAGTGCTGTGGTTTGAGCAGACATCTCCGTTTGGATCCGTGCCTGAGGCTGTGACGTTGTTGACTATGGGGCCTGCCATATCTGAGACGCTCACCTTATGGGAAGTAGTGAACCTGTGGCTGGCGCCGACATCCATTGTCCCGATGCTCTCGATGTGGCCTGTGAGGTTGTCCCTGGCCAGGACGTTCTGGAGGCGGGACTTGCCGGTGTTGTTGACCCAGACTGTGTAGCCGATCACACCATCCAGACCTGCAGATGTGACGTTTGCAACCTTCTTCACTTCCAGGTTCGAGCTGCGGACGACTATGACATATTCCACATCGAAGTCCTGGAAGAGCACTCCGTTTGCTGTGGCGTTTGCAACCGCCTGGTTTGCTATCGTCTTGCCGGCATCGGACAACTTAGCCCTGTAGGCAACGTTGAAGCTTTTGGTTTTCCCTACCTCGATTGTCCCCAGGTTCTCGCGATGGTTGGTGAGGTTCTCATAGGCTGTAACGCCGTCAAGGCTCACCTTGCCGACATTGCTGACGGTTATGGTGTAGCCGATGACATCGCCGACCATTGCAGTGGTGCGGTTGGCAGCTATATCGACTCCGATCTGTATGGCTTCGATTCTCACAGTGGCAGAGGCAGTATCCGTGTAGGCGGTCCCGCTGTGTGTCCCTCTGACTGTGACTTTGTTGACCAGAGATTTGCCCAGATCCGACTCTGTGACGTTGTACATGGCAGTGATGGAGACAGTCTGGCCTGGGAAAAGGGACTTTATGCTCTCATGATGCTCTGTCAGGTCGTCATCAGATGTGACGTCGGTCAGCCTGCAGTTGCCAGTGTTCTTGATATTGATTGTATAAACTATGGAATCTCCGACTTTGGCTGTGTCTTTATCTGCCGTCATTTCCACATCGATCCCAGGCGTGGGGCTTCCAGTTAAGTCGCAGATAAAGGTGCCGCCGCTTCCCGCAGTAAGCCTGAGCACTCCTTCTTCTGGAGATGTCGAGCCGAGCCAGTAGCTGGCCAGATACCCCGGCTTCTCTGCATAGACGCCGTATTCAGCATTTCCAAACAGCCAGATGTCTTCTGTCAGGCCGCTGGAATCTGTAACGTACTGATCGAATCCGAAGTGAACTGTGGCTCCACTCAGCGGCTTGGATCCCGGATTACTGTACGCAGGCTCTTCTATCACCTTGATCTTGAAGGCGCCCTCAGCCGAATCCACAGTATCCAGGTACAGGATCTTTGCCAGGTTGGGATCGTCCGGGTCACTGGGATTTTTAGGCTGAGAGTTCGGACCTATGAACTGGAGAAGCTCTCCGCCTGATACAGGGCAATTGGAGACTCCCAGATCTGAGAATAAGCCATTTACAAAGAAGGCGGGTCCCCAGCCCTTGGACCCAACTCCTGCCAGGCTGTCCACGAAGATGCCCATTCCCAGAGCATCAGAGACCTCGTAGGAGACACCGCTCTGCTTGATAGTGTCCCAGGCAGTGAGCGACTGGCCTTGAGTTACGGGATCATTTGGATCATAAGTGCTGTCAGCTGTGGTGGTAAAAACATCGTCATTGAAGACTGCCTGGCCAAGTGACGATCTCCTGGTGTCGAGCACCATCATCCTGGGGGTCGCTGTTGCAGACTCGACCACCACGACGCTGTCCTCGCTGGAGTTCTGGCAGGTGCCGCCTTTAGGATCTGTGCCGTTGGCCACGACCTTGTTGACCAGAGTCGTGCCGTCATCCTTATCCATAACCTGATAGTCTGTGGCAAGTTTGCGGCTCTCCTCACGCGCAAGAGCGCCGATGTTCTCATGATAGCCGGTTACCTCATCGGCGACATCGACGCTCTTCAGATCGATATTGCCCGTATTGTTGACCCAGATCTGATAATGAATAAGGTTTCCAAGCTTAGAATAGCTGACATCAGCGACCTTCTTGACCTCGAGGCCCGGCTCCATAGTGGTCTCCACAGATGCTATCGCAGAGGCCTGGTAAAGCTTGCCATTTTGATCTTTTCCGGTGGCAGTGACGTTGTTTATTATGGTCTTTCCGTGATCCTTTTCGAGGACCTTGTACTCGGTTGCAAAGCTGTAGTTCTGGCTGGGGTTTAGTTCACCTATGGATTGAGTGCTGTCGGTCAGGTTATCATATGCCAGAACATTCTCAAGGGTGAGGTTGCCGCTGTTGTTGACCCAGATCTTGTAATGGATCACGTCGCCCACATCAGCGAAGCTGCGATCTGGAAGCTTCTCGACGGTCAGGCTGCTGGCGTTCGAGGTTGTCTCCACAGTCTCTATATCAGAATTTATTATTTTTCTGCCATGGGGATCAATGCCCGTGGCGTTGACGCAGTTTATTATTGTCTTTCCCAGGTCATCTGTTGGAATCTGGTACTGGGTGGTGAGACTGTGGCTTTGGCCTTTTTCCAGAAGCCCTATATCTACTGATTCACTGGTCAGATTATCGTCGGCTTTGACGCCTGTGAGGTTAAAATCACCAGTATTATTTACCCAGATTGTATAATGAATGATATGATCATCACTTAAAGGGAGGTTAGCAGTCTTGCTAACCTCCAGGTGAGAGTTAAAACAGGTTGGCGGCCAGCCGCCGGTCATGGCGACCACACCCAGTGCGGTGGTCTCCATGAAGTACCCTGGAGATCCAGCGGTATCCGGCTTCCACCAGATCAGGCCATCAGGGCGCTGACAGGCGAGCATGTGGTCTATGGGGCTCTTTCCATTCTTGGTCCAGACAGCCATGTCCTCGCCTGCGGCATTGAGGCCCATGACCGCCCACTCATCGCTGTTGGCGTTGGATTCGGTTGTGAACCCTGGCGGAAATCCGCCGTCGTCGTTTTGCTTTTCCCGGAGATACTTTATCCCGCTTTGTATCACATCAGAGTTTGGATCTTCTCCAGCTCCAATCAGAGTGCAGATCGCAAGGCCGGTGCCATCAGTGTCCACCCAGGCTCCCGAATCTGCCTGGATGCTCTTCAGGTAATCAACCAGGTCCTCAACCTCCTTTGACTGCGACTCGCCCACAGACAGGAGTCCCAGACACATGAAGGCCTCCTGCCAGTGGTTGCCTCCATGAGGCTGTTTTGACAGGTACTTGAGCATCTCTACGTAGTCGGTGCCCTCTATGTCGCGCGGATCTCCTCCAGCCGCCACCACGCCTAAAACGTATCTTCCCAGGCTGCCGCCGTCAATAGATCCGTTTGCAGGCCTGTTCTTCTCAAGATAGGCGAGGACGTCTCCTTTGCTTGCGCTAGACAGGTTCCCGGACCAGCCCAAGGCCATTGCAGCATTTGCAGTTGCCTTAAGGTAGCTCTCTCCGTCGGGAGAATCGCCAAATCCTCCATCGCCGTTCTGGCAGGAGAGGATATAGCTCAGTGCAGATTCGACGCCCGCAGTTGCGTTCTCTGCATTGGCATCGATAGCTAGCAAAAGAATGCAGATGGATACCAATGCGATAATCTCAGATTTCATCTCATTTCCGTCCTATTTTACTTTAGTTAAGACAAGTTTGTTTGATAAAGTTAGCTTGTAATAAATAAAGTTTTCTAGATCAGTGAATTTTTTTAAAAAAGTGATATTAGCGATTTTCCGTTTTGCGAGCTATAATCTAAAAATATTGGAATATATGAGGTCAGATGGTCTGCATAAGAAGGTCAGCCAACTAATTAATATAATATTTTATCAAATGCTCACACTTGCTGGATTTCCATCTGCATGTCTGCCGAATTATCTCTTATCTGGTATTCATAGGTGTCGATTTTATTTCGGGCATAACAAGAGCTTTCTAAAATACCGTTAACTCAGTTAGATTTAAGTATAATCAAGTTTACTTGAGTTATCGGATTATAAGCGGCCGCCTGTAATTCAATGAGGTGAGATAAATGAATAAGTTAGCAATACCGGCACTGGTGAGCGCCTGCATATTTTTCCTGGCGTTCAATGCTCTAGGAGATACCGCGTGTGTAATGCTAGATTATAACGCAGATGGTGTTGTAGACCAGTGTTACTCCGCCGAGATTGATGCTGGAAACACCACAGCCTTTGACTTGCTGAATGATACCTGTGATAGCATAGGCTTTGATTGGTATAACTGGGGAGCCTTCATTTCTGAAATCAATGGTTACACAGCCTATTGGGACCCTGATGAGGAGTGGTGGATGTTCACCGTCCATAATGAAACAATCACCTGTCCTACCATGAAGGATGTCGCCGTCAATAACTACATAGTGCAGGATGGAGATATAATAGGCATGTGGCTTGTCTCAGGATTCTATGAAGAATGGCCTGACACTTACACTTGCCCACCATGCTGCCCACAACCATGCCCATCAGCACCATGCCCATGTTGCCAAACAGGTTAGTGGTCTTATAGACGTTATCTCAGCTGAAAATGTATCCTTTTGGGGAGACATCTCCCCATATTTTTGGCATTCTTTCTCGCTTCATCCCAGCTAAGAGCATCGCGATCGCTTCTACTCAGATAGCTTTACCAAAGGGGATGAGACAATGAAGAGCTATTGTAGGCTGGCAATCTTAGTCATGACAATAATTCTCCTCAAAGAGGCCGCCTTGGGATCAGATCCATATGGTCTCACAGTTACCAAAAAAGCCTCAGCAAATGAAGTCTATCCGGACGACTGGATAAATTACACAATCTACTGCCACAATACTGGCTCCAGAGAGCTGACAGGGGTGCAAATCAGGGAATTATACCCTCAGGGTCTCGAAGTAGTCTCAATGTCTCCTACTCCAGATTCAGGTACGAATAATCAATGGACTGTGGATACTCTCTCTCCAAGATCCACTGTAATGATAGCGGTCAATTGCAGGCTTGTCAGAAATGAGGTTGGCTTCTCTTCAGAAGGTCGAGTCGAAGGGATGGGCTTCTTGAATATTAACAACCACTTATCCAACCGCTTTCAGTCGGGCTCCATCCTGAACCAGGTAGTGGTGACCTCTGACCAGATGAGTCCCGTTACCGCTTCGTCTTCAGCTCAGATCGCAGAGGGAAGTGTGGAGGTCGATATAAGAAAAAGCGGTACTGGAGTTTATGCGGGTCATGAAGAGTCGAAGATAGGGGAGGACCTATCTTATCAGGGCTCATATGTTTCGTCCTTCGAGCCGTCCAGCACGCCCTCAGCATCCAGCAATGAGATGAACATCAGCTCCAGGTGGAAGGATGGCGTATCAGGCAAGAACAGGATGGCAGGGATGTCTATATCTGAAGAATATCAGTACATCACCTCTATGAATCGATCTCTTGACCTGCTTTTGAATCAGAACAGCACAAACTGGGAGACTGAATCGGAGTTTGAAGGACTGGGCCACTTCGGATTGCTCCAGAGGTCAGAGAGATCTCCCTCTGTTCACATGTCTTTGCCCACCCTGGAATCTGAAAATGATCTTATGGGACGCTTTAAGATAAATTACAGCTTAGAAGGCCACAACACAAAAATCGTCAAGATAGACATCAACCAGGTTCCGGCCTCTGTGCTCACACCACAGGTCAGGCTTATTATCAAAACCCTGAACCAGGGTAGATCCAGCATTTCATATTCTAGCTCCGCATCGGGAACAGGATTTATATCTGGGCTCGACAAGCTGGGAAGCTCTCAGCTGAGCAGCGTTTCTGGCACAGGCGACTACGAGTCCTCTGCTGCGATCCGGACCCAGGACAGCTATCTGTCCAGGAGCCTGAGCCTTCTTCACCGCCCATCGAGCTTCATGATCGCCGAGCCTGGATCTGGCTCAAGCGAGTGGTGCAACCAATCGCTCAAATGGAGCTCCAGGATATTATCTGGAGACAATAAGAATCGCTTTTTGGGCGCTGAGATCTCATACGCGGACCATGTGAACGAGACGGTCGAAGTCACGGGGCTGAATTACATAAGTCTGGATGCGAACTTCTCAGGCCAGGCCAGCTTTAGGACGATCTCTGAAGGCTCGGATTACGAGCAGGATTATCTGGGAGATTACTCCATAAAGCACAGGGTCTCTCAAAGAGGGCTCGCCAGTTATGACCAGCCGCATCTGGCGCTGGGGACCGGGGGATGCCTGCTGTACCTGCCAAACCGCACTCTGGCCCAGTATGCCATAGAAATCAAGAACGATGGAAACTGCCAGCTTGAGGAGATAGAGGTATTGGATGCCTTCCCTGAGGGGGCAGAATTCGTTAACTCATCCCAGGAGCATTCTGAGCTTTCCTCTTCTGAGGTCAAATGGACCGCGGATCTTGGGACGGGCAAGAGCTATTACATAGTGCTGCTGCTGGACGTCACAAAGAGCGAAGGCACGCTGAAGAATGCAGTCTCGGCTTCATGTGAAAACAGCAGTTTGCAGGTCATCAACGTCACACTGCTCAATCCAGAAGAGGTGACATGGCCCAGCAACTGCCGCATGGTCAAAAATGCATGGCTGGATCCTGATGATCAAAGCATCATCTGGTACTCCATAAATATCTCCAACCTGGCAGATGTCATCCAGAACGCCTTGCTGAAGGATATTCTTCCTGCGCAGACCACGCTGATGAACTGCTCTGTAGATCCCGATGTCTTAAACGGTCGCGAGGTTTCATGGAGCTTCCAGCTGCAGCCTCACGATGACTGGACTGTGATCTACAGAGTTGCGGCATCGGGCGAGGGCAGCCTGACCAACTACGCTCAAGCAGAACTTCGTCCTCTGGACGGTTTTCCACTCTCAGTTGCCTACTCAGAGGCAGATGTGCAGGTAGGGTCCACAGGAGCATACTCAAGCGGAGAATGGCAGCCACCGGACTGGGGGTGGAATCAGGATGTAGAGGACTCATGCGATCTTAACAGCAGCTGCTATCTGGAGAGCAGTTGTTGCATAGATGGCGATTGAGGTCAGGAATTCGATATATAATTTATTCTTCATCCACCCATTCCACATAAACCGGTCCGGTGCTCTGGCCTTGGAGGCAATCAATTGGCCATACCGAAGAGAGACTTGCAGATTCAAAAGACCTATGAGGCGCTTTTTGCCCTGGAGGAATCTCCTACGGCGATGGCTACTCCACCTGCGACCACTGCAGGAAGCCTTTTCGCCTGGACAAGATCACCAGGCCTCAGATTGAGGATTTTCACCAGGAGCCCGCAAAGCTCGTGAAGGTCGAGGATGTGAAAAAGGAGACAGGCAAGCTCCACGCCCTCATCATTCTCGACTTTCAGGCGGAGAGCTACCTCAGGTATCATGCAGAGTCTTTCGTGAAGAGGTTCGGCGCCAACTCTTACCTGTGCATAACCAAGGCCATAGACTACTTCGATCTGGCAAAGGAAAACGGCAGAAACCTGGCAAGGGCGTTTGGCGAAGTGACGGCCAAGTCCCTGGTCATCTCCATAAGCTCAGACTGGCTCTATTCGCCCTACCAGTCCAGGGAGATCGTCGAGGCTCTGACCGCCAACGACATCGAGGTTGCGCGCTGCGAGATCAGGTCCAACTATGGACACGATGCCTTCCTCCTTGAGGCCGGCCAGATGAACTACACTGTAGGAAACTTCCTCTCTCATGCATCTGCAGCAGATGTCATGGTCCAGGACGTGGTCACCATAGGGCAGGGGTCAAGCGTTGAGGACGCAGCCAGGATAATGATGGAAAAAGAGGTCACTCACCTGCCCGTAACCTCTGTGGAAGGAAATGGATCGCCACAACATCTCGGCACTGCCAGTCCCTGACCAGAACCAGAGGGTGATCGGGCTTGTGACTGGGGACGAAATCAGCAGACTCGTTGGAGTTTGCAGGTGAGCTCTGGCTAGAAGAGATGAGTTCAAGAGATATACTGGTTGGTCCAACTGTGATTCCATGATCGTGAAAATCAAGGCGTTTGCAAACTTCAAGGAGATCCTGGGCAGCGAAAGAGACCTGGACGTGAGGGATGGAGCGACCATAGGCGACGTCCTGAGCAGCCTTGCAGCCACAAACAGAGCCTTCAGGGAGGCGGCCTTCGAGAGTTCAGGCCGTCTCAGAGACTACGTCGTCCTCATGAAGAACAGAAGGCGTCTGGCCTCCTCAGAAGGCCTGACCTCTGTGCTCCAGGAGGGAGACGAGGTGGCCATATTCCCGCCTGTGGCAGGGGGATGAATCCTTCAGATCCATTTTTCGTCACAGAACTATTCGACCCATAACTATTTCATCAACTCGCCAAATAGATATTTAGTCCAGGGGAAATGCGATGATCGCTGTAACTGAGGACGACTTTTCCATAGAAGACGTGGTCAGGGACGCCAAGAGGCCGGATGCTGGAGCAATTGTGACCTTTATCGGGACGGTCAGAGACGACGACATAGAGCATCTGGAGCTTGAGGCCTACAAGGAAGCAGCAGTCGAGATCCTCGAAGAGATAAGAGACGAAGCCGTGGCCAGGTTCGGGCTCCTGTCTGTGGACATCGTCCACCGCGTGGGAAAGCTCTCTGTATGTGATAACATCGTGCTCATAGTCTGCTCTGCAGGCCACAGGGCTGAGGCCTTCGATGGCTGCAGGTACATAATTGAGGAGCTGAAGGTCAGAGCCCCCATCTGGAAGAAGGAGATCAGGGCCAACAAAGAAAAATGGCAGGGAGTTTGAACTTCAGGATATCGATCCTGTATCTTGGCGACCTGTTGATCTGTCATGGGTTTGACGACTCATCGCTATTGTTCCAGAGCTGCCCGGCTGACCGGCCTTTGGCGAAACTGAAGAGCGGGCGCTAAAAGAGGTAAAGATTGCCATTCAGCTCTGACAGGAGACTGCAAAGGAGATGGGCAGGGAGATACCGGTCCCGATGAAGCGCAGCCTCGTGGCGGGTCTGGCCTGAAAATTTTTGTCGTTAACTGAATATATCGCATTTCAAGAAACAGCGTCTTGCGGCCGTAGATTCTGGGTTCAGGTTGCAGTTTGGTTCAGGTTGCAGT
>CAZXDN010000030.1:9562-13920 GCA_964639235.1 uncultured Methanotrichaceae archaeon
TCTTGCGGCCGTAGATTCTGGGTTCAGGTTGCAGTTTGGTTCAGGTTGCAGTTTGATTCAGGTTGCAGTCTGATTTAGTTTGCAGTGTGTAATGCTTCAGCTCTTCAATACATTTCCGTGAGAATCTATCTTCCCCTCTGATATCCTGGTCGAGCTTATCCTGACGCGGTCCTTGGCGAGCTTGTACTCAACAACTGATATCTCTATTGGCGAAAGGCCATTCTCAGCTCTGATCTGATCGATCTTATCTGCGACGGGCTTCGTCTCAGGCGATACCACCAGGTAGTCGAAGGGCTCCTCAATCGCACATCCGAGAGTATCCTCAAGCTTGGTTATCTTGAAGCTGGCATCGCCGAAGTTGTCCCTGATGGCCTTCTCCAGGTTTTTTCTTCTAACCTCGAAATCGCGAACATAGCGTGTTCTGTTACCCCTGGCCATCTCATCTGATGTCAAGGCTACTGTTACTGTTCCGCCTTTGCCAAGCTCGAAAGCCCTTTTCAGAAGCGCCATGTGCCCATCGTGTATGGGATCGAATGTGCCGCCAACTGCAACTCTGGACATCGGGGCTGGAAAACGAGAGATCTATATAAGTAGCTGACGGGAGCTACCTGGATTTTGCATTTGATCAGTTCTCTGATCCTGCGCTATTTGCATGGCTTCTTTGCAAAATCCTGGCAACAATTCTTCTTGAGCTGCAGAGTTCACAGGCATCGCTCGACTGTATCCTGACGATCTCGACATTGATGCCCCGCTTTGTCAGCTCTTTTTTCAGCGCGGACTCATCAAAGTGCTGATCAAAGCCCAGAGTGATCACATCCGGCTTTAAGTCCTCTATGGTCTTACAGATATCGTCTTCTCTTCCTAAGACTGCCTTGTCCACAACCTTCAAGGCTGAAACCATCCTCAGCCTCTGCTCTTCAGGGACTGCGGGCTTGGGCTTGTGCCTTACGTTCACATCCCTTGCCACTATCACGAAGAGCTCGTCCCCAAGGGCCCTTGAGCGCTCAAGGTAGAGCACGTGCCCTGGGTGGAGTATGTCAAATGTCCCTGTGGCCACAACTCTTGTCAAAGTCAGAAGTCCTCTCCTTCGTCGAACTCCTCCTCTGAATCGAACTCCACATCGATTATTGGAAGAATCCTTCTCTCGCCCAATGCATTGTAACAGGTCCAGCTGTGCTCGTCAAATGGAGGGCCTGCAATTATGTGGTAGTCTCCAGTCCTGCTAAACAGCGCCAGATCGTGCGCCGAAGGCGTCAGGTTCGATGAAGGGTGGCTGTGTACTGAGCCCACCACCTCCATGTTGGGAAGCATGTAGAGCCTGATAAGGGCGCTCATCCTGGACGACTCAGTGCCCGGCAGTATCACCACATCTGTTATCACGTCATTTTCGGCTCTCAAGAGCGCAGCAAACTCAACAGGCATCGAGGACTTGGCGGTCTCCAATATGAAATCGAGAGTGTCCCTTGCTATGCCGTTAATTTTTCTCTTCATGTATCTCCGCCTCTGCGGCCTTCTGCCTCACAGGCTCTCAGATGTACACAATCTCCCGCTAAAATCTTTTGCCTCTTTCCATTGGGAAGCGCGACACACAAAGCTCCATCCCTGGACAGGGAGACTGCCTCTCCGTACAAATCTCCAGAGCGCTGGCTTACCTTTACCTGTCTTCCCAGAGTAGTGGAGCGGCTGCACCACTGCCGGTAAACCTCATCGGACCCGATGGAGCAGTAAGCCCTCTCTATCTCTTCGAGCATCTTCCTGACCAGGTCTGGCCTGGAGACCTTCTGGCTCAGCTCTGCACAGAGCGACGTGGCGTTCCATTCAGGCAAAAATAGGGCCAGGTCTACATTGGCGTTGACGCCGATTCCCACCACAGCGTAGTTAAGGCGGTCTATCTCGGCGCTGATCTCGGTAAGTATGCCGCAGATCTTCTTGTCTCCGATCAGAATATCGTTTGGCCACTTAATTCCGACTTTGAGGCCGAGGCTCTCTATTGCTCTGGCCAGGCCCACGTCCACTGCCATATTGATCCCTGAGACCTGGGTTAGGGGAATGTCCGGCTTGAAGATCAGGCTCATCCATATTCCCCCGGACGGAGAGTGCCACATCCTCTCAAGCCTCCCCTTTCCTGATGTCTGGGTCTCTGCCAGGACCACAGTCCCATCCTTGGAAGATGGGGCTATCTTCACGGCTTCATCGTTCGTGGACGATGTCTCCCTGAGGTAGACGATCTCTCTTCCCAGGACTTCGGCCTTGAGGCCAAGCCTTATCAGGTCCGGGTCCAGGAGGTCTGGCTTCTCGACAAGCCTGTAACCCCTCTTGGTAGAGGACTCTATCTTGTATCCCCTTGTCCGAAGTGACTGGATCTGCTTCCAGACTGCAGTCCTCGTGACTTTGAGCCTGGACGCCACCTCCTCTCCTGAGACCCAGGACCCGGTGGCTTTTGCCTCCATCAGGCAGCTTAAGATGTCTTCTCTTCCCAATTTTTGGAACCTCTTGGACCTCTCAGTACCTCTTAAAGCATCTTGTGGCGGGCCTTTCAGCTCCCCGCCTTCTGCTGAGACATGTAGGACCCGACAGCCGCTGAGATGGCTGCGATCTTTCTGGTGTCTGCGCCCAGAGCCGAGGCCAGTGACTTGCCCTTCTCGTAGTCCTCTTTTGCCACCTCTTTCACAGCCTCGATGATGTTCTCCTCTTTGATGAAGTTGGTGTTGATGTCTCCGCGCCTGAACCTCTCGTTTCTGAGAACTGCCTTGTGGAATACCAGGTTGGTGTTGACCCCCATTATGATGTACTCGTAAAGAGCCCTCTCCATCCTGGCTATGGCCTCCTTCCTGTCTCTTCCCTGGGCCACGAGCTTCGATATCAGAGAATCGTAGTATGGTGGTATCACGTATCCTGTGTAGACGCCGCTGTCAACTCTGATCCCAGGGCCTCCTGGGCTCCTGTACCTGCGTATTCTTCCTGGAGATGGCGCAAAGTCGTTCAGCGGGTTTTCGGCGTTGATCCTGCACTCGATGGCCCATCCCCTGATCTGGATGTCGTTTTGCGAGTACGCGAGGTCGTCTCCTGCTGCTATGTTTATCTGCTCTTTTGCCAGGTCGATTCCTGTTACCATCTCGGTTATGGGGTGCTCCACCTGGAGCCTGGTGTTCATCTCCAGGAAGTAGAAGTCGCCCTTGGAGTACATGAACTCGACAGTCCCGGCGCTGACGTAGCCGATTGCCTTCGCGGCCTGGACTGCGATTGAGCCCATCTTCTCTCTAAGCTCCGGGGTCATGACTGGGGACGGCGACTCCTCTATGAGCTTCTGGTGGCGCCTCTGAATCGAACACTCCCTGTCTGAGACGTAGATGGTGTTGCCCTTTTTGTCTGCCAGGATCTGGAACTCGATGTGTCTTGGCTCCTCTAGGTATTTCTCGATGTAAATGGTCTCGTCGCCGAAGGCAGACCTGGCAATCGACTGAGCTGAGGTGAGAGCAGGCTCCAGCTCTTCGCGGCTGCCCACGATCTTCATGCCGATGCCTCCGCCGCCTGCAGCTGGCTTGAGCATGACCGGGTAGCCAATGCTTTCTGCGATCTCCCTTGCCTCTTCAGGGTCTGAGACACCGTCCTCGATTCCTGGAACTATGGGCACGCCCGCAGCCTTCATGGTCTGCCTGGCAGTGATCTTAGAGCCCATCGAGTCTATGGCGCTGCTAGTGGGACCGATAAAGCAGATTCCATTTTCTTCACAGGCGCCAGCAAACTTCGTGTTCTCGGATAGGAAGCCGTAGCCAGGATGTATGGCTTCAGCCCCTGTCTCCAGTGCTGCCTTAATTATGTTGTCAATCTTGAGGTAGCTCTGTGAAGAGGGCGAGGGACCGACGTACACCGCCTCATCGGCATACTTGGCGAAAAGGGCGTTTCTGTCAGCTTCGGAGTAGACAGCCACAGTGGAGATGCCAAGCTCTCTGCAAGCTCTCATCACCCTGATGGCGATCTCTCCTCGGTTGGCGATCAGGATCTTTCGGAACATCCCCGGCTGAAAGGATCTGCCAGGGTAAAACCTTTTTGGAGCGCTCTGAGATCAGGCGATCTGCTCAGATGATCTCTCTTTCACATTATCCCTCTGGCTTTGAGGGCGGTTTTGATCTCGGCAATCTCGTTCTTGACCAGGTCGTCTTGCTTTTTTATGAGCTGGTCTGCCTTCTCGTTCAGGCTCCTGTTCATGTCCTTGACCTCGACAAGAAGCTCGTCTTGGCCACTGAGCGTCCTGTCCTGCTTTTGAATCATCTGATCCTGCTTCTGGATCATCACGTCCTGTTTAGCCAGCATTTGATCTTGCTTCTGGATCATCACGTCTTGCTTGGTCAGCATCT
>CAZXDN010000030.1:14020-19102 GCA_964639235.1 uncultured Methanotrichaceae archaeon
TGCTTCTGGATCATCACGTCTTGCTTGGTCAGCATCTGATCTTGCTTCTGGATCATCACGTCTTGCTTGGTTAGCATCTGGTCCATCTTGCCGCCAAGGTTTGAGTTCATATTGTTGATGGCATCTTTTATGCCTTTTAGCTCAACTACAGCAGAATCCAGGCGTGAATCAGTCTCTCCAGAGCTCACCAGCTTGAAGAAACCCTCGTAATCTCCAGTGGCAGGAGAATAATCGGCAGTAATATTGCTTACATGAATGATGGTATTCTTGATGTCGATCCCTTGGACGAACCTCTTCAGATCGCCCTCATCTCCTTCGGCGATTACCTTCACTCTGCCGTCTTCCAGGTTCTGGACATTTCCCTTCAGCCCAAAGGCTCTGGCGATATCGATGACTTTTCCACGGTAGCCTGCTCTCTGAACACTGCCCGTGATATATGCAGTCACCCTCTTCATAGTGTGTTGATAATGCTTCATAATATAAATGAGCTTGGCTGCATGTCACCAAGGGCTGCGCAGTGGTCTGCTTAGCGGTGATTTCATGCTATGCGATGTTTCATTCGGGCCTGAGATATCGATCTGATCCAAAAACCATTTCACTGTCAGGGAAAAATATAATAGCTACCGGCTGCACTTATGCCTGATTAGAGGGAGCAGAATTGAACGGGGCAACTATTGTAACTACGATGGGCGTTTTGATAGTGATTACGGGGATAGTGCTCATGGGGGTGCAGATGCAGTCTGCGGGGGGCGCCCTCAAGGACCAGAGCTTCAGGCTCATCTCAGTCCAGGCGGGTCCTGCAAACTTCCAGCTGGACACCGCATTTCCTGGAGTTCCTCTGATAGCCATGGGAATGGTGCTCCTAATAGTCAGCGTCATCTTCAAGGGATGAGAACAAGATTTTTAATTCTCAGCCGAGAACCTCATGGCCATGAAGCCCAGGGATTTGTCCAGAGAGGAGTGTGAGCGCCTTTTGTCTTCAGCCAGGCTGGGACGGCTGGGGCTCTCCTCGAATGACATGCCGTATGTAATACCGATGTCATTTGTCTATGCAGGCGGCAGGATCTACCTCCATTCGAGGCCCGGAGGAAAGAAAGTCGAGGTGGCGGGCGAGAACCCGCAGGTCTGCTTCGAGGTCGACGTTTTGCAGGAAGGCAGGTGGTCCAGCGTCATTGTCTCAGGCAAGGCAGTGCTCTCATCAGATGCAGAGGCCAAGAGGAGGATGTTCGACGTCTTCACAGAGAAGGGCATGGGCGGCCACGGGGGCAAGCCCTTCCAAAGAGAGGCAATGGAAAAGATGCCCATGCTGGTATGGGAGATCGAGGTCCAGGAAATGACTGGAAAGGAAGGCATCTGGTGAGCTCGAGATTCCGGGATTGAATATTTCGAGGTTCGAGATTTCGAGGCTAGGAGCTGGAAGATGGCATCTCTCAAGTGGACTGAGAAGTACAGGCCAAAGAGCCTGGACGAGGTTCTGGGAAATGGAAAGGCGATATCTGAGCTTCGCTCCTGGGCCAGCTCCTGGCAGTCTGGAGAGCCTGTGACCAAGGCAGCTATACTCTATGGCCCTGCGGGAATTGGCAAGACCTCAGCAGCACTGGTCCTGGCCGAGGAGTTCGACTGGGACTACATAGAGATGAACGCCAGCGACGCCAGGACTGCTGGCATGATAGAGAGGATCGCAGGGCCAGCGTCTCAATCGAGCACGTTTTCGGGAAAGAGGCGGCTTGTCGTCCTGGACGAGGCAGATAACCTCCACGGCACCGCAGACCGCGGAGGGGCGTCGGCCATGCTCAGGCTTGTGAGGAACTCTCTGCAGCCTGTGCTCTTAATCGCCAACGAGTACTACGAGATCGATAAGCAGCTCCGCGACGCTGTAAAGGGCATCCAGTTTCGGCCAATTAGGTCTACGACGATCGCTTCAGCGCTTCGGAACATCTGCAAGGCCGAAGAAATCGCATGTGATCCAGACGCACTAGAAAAGATCGCTGAAGCTGCTGGCGGCGACCTGAGGTCTGCTGTAAACGACCTCCAGGCAGCGGCAGAAGGCTCATCCGAGCTGAAAGTAGAAGACGTGGCCACTGGAGAAAGAGACGTCAAGGAGTCCATCTTCAGGGTCCTGGACACAGTCTTCAAGGGGAGCGATCCTGCAAAGGCGGTGGAGGCATCTTACACCCTTGACGAGAGCCCTGAAGACCTGATACACTGGGTTGACGAGAACATGCACCTGGCATACCAGGGCGAGGACCTCAACAGCGGCTACGATGTTCTCTCCAGGGCTGACGTGTTCCTGGGCAGGGTCAAGATCAGGCAGAGCTATGGACTGTGGCGATATGCCACCTTCCTCATGACTGCAGGGGTCCAGTCTGCCAAGTCAAAGCCCAGGCACGGTTACATAGCCTTCAGGCCGCCAGGTTATTGGCGCAGAATGGGCCAGAGCAAGAAGGCCAGGAACATCCGCGACTCTGCTGCATCCAAGGTGGCGCGGCATCTGCACATCAGCAAGGGCCTGGCCAAGCTGGAGCTGATGGGCTTTATTGGCACTCTGCTTAGATCGAAAAAGGTTGCATCAAGGGTGGCTGCAGAGCTCGACCTGAATCCTGACGAGATCGCCCTTCTGATGGAGAGCACTCCCACAACAAAGAAGGTAATGTCCATATTCGAGGAGGCGCAGAAGATCAGGGAGGAGGAGATGGTCGAGGATATAGAGCTAGCCTGGGGGGGTTCGCCACATGGATCGCCGGGTGGCAATTCAAGGGAGAATGAAGGGCTCTCAAGTCCCGCATTTGGCTTATCCGCTGTATCCAGATCACCATCATCCGAACTCGCCAGACCCACATCATCCGAACTCACCAAGTTTCCAGCATCTGAAATTGCCAGATCCAGGCCCTCTGTACCTGGGAGTAGTTCGTCTGAACCGTCTCTCTCAAAGCTCCCTGTATCTGAGCATCCTGCGCCAAAGCCTCAGATATCTGAGCCTTCTGTATCCGAGCCTTCTATATCTAAATCCACTATATCCGCACCCACATCCAGGTCGGAGGAACCACCTAAGAAGCCGAGGAGAGGGCGGCCGCCGAAGGTTGATAAGGCAAAAGATGGCTCAGGCTCGAAGCCTGATGAAAACTCAGAGTCCAGGGCAGAGGCAGCCAAGAGCGACAGGAAGCAGAAGTCACTATTTGAGTTCTGATACAAAAAATTTTAATCTACCAATTTTACTTTATCTTCAGATTCTTCAGGCATTTGTCTCTAGGCACCCGCTTTTGTCGTCCAGATCCTGCCGTAGTTGCTGGGAACAGTAATCGAGATCTCTCTTCCAGGCTCTGCCCGGAAGCGGTCCTGTCCATGAAGCTCGTCCACATAGTCTCCTCCAACCTGGAAGGTGAAGGGCACTGTCTGATCCTGGTCCCCGAAGTTCAGGGCCACCAGGCTGAAGGCATCTCCCAGGCTTCGTGAGAACAGGAGCACGTTCTTGGACTGGTAGCGGTCCGGGTCATTGTAGAAGAAGTGGTCGCCCTTGCGAAGCTGAGGGCTACTGCGCCTGATCTTGATCAGACTTCTCACCAGCCTGACAGTGCTTTTGCCTACTGGAGTGTAGAAGTAATCCCACCTCACAGGCCTGAACATTGCCACCCGCCCCATCCCTGTGTCTGGAACGAAGTAGTTCTCCCCAAACTCCTGCCCCTGCCAGAGCATGGGCGTGCCCTTGGCTGCGAAGATTCCTATGAGGTAGGGCTGGACCTTATACCACAGGTCTAGCTTTCCCTCTTTCATGAGGTCATTGCATCCATCGTCCAGGAAGTTCGTTCCGAAGTTGCAGATGAACCTGGAGTGGTCGTGGTTCTCTATATATTGCAGCGCAGTCTTCTTGATTACATCCCCGTTTACAGGTATTTCAGTGGGATAGCCCTGAAGGCCAAGTTCGAGGCCCAGCCAGGTGAGCGTTAACCAGGCAGGTGCATCAGATCCGTCTTTTGCAGCTGACGTTGCAGCGCTTAAAGTCCCATTCTGCCAGGTGCTTGTGCTGTAGGTGGTATTGAGGACCTCCTGGGGCGCTTCGAGCTGCTCTGCGCACTGGATGAGGCTTATGGACCCATTGTTGAAGAACCTCTGCCAGTGGCCTCCCAGGCCTTCTTTGCCTTTGACTGCCATGTAGGTCTTGTAGACCAGGTCAGAGTATCCAACTCCCGCTGGGCCGTCCCAATAGTTGGGAACGCAGTCGTACCGAAATCCATCCACATGGTAGACGTCCAGCCAGTTGTAGTTGACTGTGAAGAAGAAGTCCCTTGTGAACTCCCTGGCAAAGTCCGTGGACTCGCCGAAGTAATCCTTTGCAAACGGGCCCATGAACGGGTTCTCTTTATATCCCAGCTGCCTGTAGAGATAACAGTATGGGAAGCTCTCGCTGGTGTGTCCGTAGACCGCGTCCAGAATCACTGCTATTCCAGCCTGGTGTGCGTGATCTATGAGACGCTGGAGGTTCTTTCTGTTGCCGAACCTCTCGTCGATGCCGAAATACCCTATGGGCAGAAATCCCCAATCCACAGAGAGCGAGACGTTGGACACAGGCATGACCTCTATGCAGTTTACGCCGAGGTCTGCCAGGTATCCCAGGCGCTCAACTGTGTTCTCGACGCTTCCTCCAAACTCGCTTATCATGAGCTCGTACATGATCAGATCTTCGGGATCAGGAATCTTCCAGCGTCCCTCGTTGTCGTTCCAGGCGTATTGTTCGTATCCAAGAGTGAAGGCAGAAAGCTTGCCTATGCCGAACTCTCTGGCAAAGGGATCGATGATCCAGTCTATGCCATCTGGATGGCTGGGATTCTCCAGAAAGTACCTGTAGACATACCTTCCAGGCTTGCCCCAGGCTGAGTCGGGGTGAGGACGCGCACCTTCATCAATCTCGATCTTTGCACTCCAGTAGTCACCATAATCGGGCCTCACAGAGTGCTCCATCTCAAAGACCATCGGCTGTATGTCCTGCAGGAACTGGTCCTTCTCATGGATCACCTTTACTTTCAGCCTGTTGCCGTCACTTGCAGATACCCACGGCAAAAATATTCCAAACTCTGCTGTGCCATC
>CAZXDN010000030.1:19202-22180 GCA_964639235.1 uncultured Methanotrichaceae archaeon
TTTGTGTGCGAATGGAGAAACAGAAAAAATCGAGAAGCGGAAAAACGAAAATGGAGGCTCGCCTGAGGCGGCTCTCCTCACGTGCTTATCCGTCGGTCGTTTAATAAGTGCTGATCTCTCCCTTGAAGATCATGTCCTGTACCCTGGAGATGTTCTCGAACCAGCCGTCGGCGATCTCCAGTGCCTGAGCCTCGACGTTGGAGAGGTTTGCTCCTTCTTTCAGCACAGTCTGGATGCTGGCCACGTGCGGCTCGTCGATGGGCTTTCCAATCTGAGAGAGTATCCTTATGTAGACCTCCTGCAGGCCGTCCACCTGTGAGGCTATGTCTCTTGCCATTATCATGGACAGTATGTTGTAGATCTTGCCTACGTGGTTGATCGGGTTCTTGCCTGAGGTGGCTTCAAGGCTCATTGGCCGGTTTGGAGTGATCAGGCCATTAGTCCTGTTGCCTCTTCCTACAGCGCCATCGTCTCCCATCTCAGCCGAGGTTCCAGTCACAGTGATGTAGACCGAGCCCTGCTCGACATTGTCTGCGACGTTCATCTGGGCGTTGATCTTCCTTGGTGAGAACTGGCCGGCGTACTCGGTTATGTGGTCTACGATCTCTCTCTTGGTCTGGACGTAGTGCTTGAGGTCGTCCACGTGCTTGTCGATCATTGCGCAGGCTATTGTGAGGTTGATCGCATCGCCTTCGCGCATTCCCATGACCTTGATGTCCTCGCCTATGGCTGGAATGCTCTTCTTGAGCCTCATGAGCTCTCTCTCGGCGTTGTAGACTATGGTCTCCGTCTCTGATAAGGGGGCATATCCCACGCCAAATGAAGTGTCGTTGGCGCTTGGTATCTTCCTTGAAAACACATCACGCAGGTCAGATGAACCCATGCCTATCTTTGCGTCAAGAATGGTCTGGTTGGCCACATCCAAGTTCGACAGTGCCTCGTGCAGGCACTTCCTGGCGGCTTTAATTGCTATTGTATCTACTGGGATCTCCTCTCCCTTGAAAGATCTGGTGGCCCTGCCGGTCAGGAGTATGTATATGGGGCATATGACCTCGCCTCCCCCAAAGGTTGGGTTCGACCTCCCGGCCACGATCTGGGTCTTGTCGGTGTTGTGGTGCAGGACAGCGCCGAATCTCTCTAGGTACTCCTTGCATAGAGCGCGGCTTATCGATTCAGCCAGACCATCGGCAACGCTGTCTGGGTGGCCTACACCCTTACGCTCGACAAGTTCGGTCTCCTGCTGCTCGATGGGCTTCTGGTTGAGCCGTTCGACCTTTATATTTCTCTTCATGGAGTTTCACCGGATGCAATCTCGTAACTGTCGCCTTTGTATCAGGATCACCCAATTGCCTTATTAACTCTTTGGAAGGTCAGGCGCTTGATTCGAGAGCGTGGTAGTTCGCGGGATCGGGTTGGTTTTAGCCCCGCTTAGATTTCCTGCTGCCAGCCAGGATGAGCGTTACCGCCAGTGCCTGCATCAGGGCCAGAAATATAAAACATTGTGAAAATCCGCCGGAGATCAAATTTATAAATCATATCATGTAATGCCTGAAGAATTCTTCCAGGTTCCCAAAAGAGTTTATGAGGGCGATGCCTCCTGCAGACAGCCCGCTAAAAGACCTGGCTTGAACCTCCCAGAAATGCCAAGCAGCCTTTAGACTTCAAGCGCGGCCATGATAGCGCTGCCTGCATCGGCAGCGGGCTTTGCAGGTGCGAGCAGAGCGCCAGCCCCATAAGATCACGCTCGAATACTCACAGGCATTGTGCTTACAGGCATATTGCTCAGAGGCTTTGTGCTCTCAGGCGCGTTCTTCACAGGCAACATGCATCAAATACATAAAAACGCCTGTATCGCTTATTCTTTGGAAATTCTCTGGGATAAAGCGAATGTGCAATCGCGCTTTTGGAAGCAGGAATGGTCCGGATGTCCTGTGGGAGCGCAAAAAGTAAATCTGTTCCAGCGATGTAATTCTTATGCGACTCATCTATGTTGCGGGGAAGGGCGGAGTAGGAAAGAGCGTCTGCTCTGCCTCAACTGCTCTTTGGACCTCTGGAAAGGGCATGGAGACATTGGCATTCTCCATGGACCCTGCTCACTCTTTATCAGACATACTCGAAGTGGATATCGGAAAGCAGCCAACCAAGATAGGAGAGAAGCTCTATGCCTTCGAGCCCGACATCAGGGAGGAGTCGAGGCTGTTCTTCCAGAGATACAAGAACATGCTCACCGCCTTATTTGGACTATTCGAGATGGAGGTGAAGCCTGACGATTTTGGATCGTTTCCAGGAGTTTCAGACCTGATATTCATGGATAAGCTCTATGACATCTACACCTCAGGCAAATATGACGTAGTGGTCATAGATTCAGCGCCAACGGCAATGGTGCTTCCCCTTCTCAACCTCCCGACGGTTACGACTGGATTCATCACCAGGGTCATGGGCATGAAGTCCAGGTGGATGGGAGTTCTCAACATGCTCGAATCGGGGTTCGGAGATGCGATTCTGGGGGAGATCAGGAACCTAAGGGCCAAGTCTGAGACCATGAGAAATGCGCTTCTGGACCCAAAGGTTGCGACCATTACCGTGGTCACCATACCTGAGAAGGCTGCTGTGATGGAGAGCCAGCGCCTGATAGGCACTGTGGAGTCGCACGGGGTCACTGTGGACTCGATAATCATCAACCACGTCATGACCGGCTGCGACTGCGATTACTGCAGGCGCAAGAAGGCCTCGCAGATCGGCTACATAGAAGAGCTTCGGAAGATGTACGGCAACAAGAGGGTAGCTGTGCTTCCGGATTATGGAGGAGAGGTAAAGGGAGAATCGCTTTTGCAGGTGGCAGACGATCTTTATGGAAAAGGCCAGCTAACGATATGAAATAATTGTCAAAGATAGGGTCCAGCCAAGTAATCTGTTATTGAAGGGAGATAGTCTTATTGTTGGAGAGACGGCCGCTTTAGGGTCATCTCTCCTCAATC
>CAZXDN010000030.1:22280-30449 GCA_964639235.1 uncultured Methanotrichaceae archaeon
TCTCTCCTCAATCATCTCTCCTCAGAGCCTACATCAAGCACCAGCTTTCCAGTATCCTGGCCTATCTCCATCCAGGCCCAGGCCCAGATCACGGCCTCGAAGGCCCGGATCAGGTCGCCTTTGTCCAGAAAGTAATGTGAGTCAGAGATGTAGGCTGAGACGTTCTCCAGGAATCTCCCGTCTCCTTCTCCCTCGTCTCCTCCAGACCTGACCCTGGAGCGGAGGTCTTCTGCCCTCTTCAGCCACTTCAGGGTCTCGTCTCTTAAGTCTGACTCCAGGTTGCCGGTCATCGTAATTTTGCCCTGATAGATCTCTTTAGATTGCCGTGACTATCTTTCGCAGCATACCGGTGTGACGCTCGTGACTTTCTCAGGTCCCACTTCCACCTTCACCATGGTCTTGATCTTGTGGCCGAGGCTCCTGAGCTTGTCTGCACCTTCGCCTCTCTGGATCACAACCACTATGTCTTTCACCTCTGCTCCTGCGGCTCTCAGGCCGCCGAGGGTGGCGAGCAGCGTGCCTCCAGTGCTTATCACGTCATCTACGATTATCACCCGATCTCCTGGGCTCACATCGTTTAAGAAGAGCTGGGATTTTGAGTACCCTGTGATCTGGCTCACCTCGATCTCTCCGGACAGGCCGTACTTCCTCTTCCTTATTATGACTAAAGGTATGTCTGTGATGAGCGAAAGGGCGATGCCTATTGGAATTCCCATGGCCTCTACTGTGACTATCTTGTCCACATCCAGGTCGGCTATCCTGATTATGTGGCCTACTATCTCCCTTATCAGTTCAGGTTTGATCTCTGGAACGCCGTCTGAAACTGGATGTATGAAGTAGTTGTACTCCCCACGCTTGAAGACTGGAGCCTCCAATAGCGATTTTATGAGCCTCTCTAGCAACCTCGCGCCTCCATGTAGCCATCAATTTGTGTTCTTGCCTTAAATGTGTTGCATGGTTTTTTCCCAGAGGCTACAGGTGTGGTTTTGGGTAGTCTACCCTTATTGAGTTGTTGAGCGTAGAGACTATAGCTGGACAAAACGACTCACCACAGAGTCACAGAGACGCAGAGAACGAAAGTCTAATTTTTGCAAGAATACTAAAATCCCTCTGTATCTCTACGGTTTCATTAATCCGCGACTTTTATAGGTATCGACTTCAAAGTCATATTTCATGTGCGACTGCAGCAGCACTGAATAATATTAAAATATCTCTGTGCCTCTGCGTCTCTGTGGTGAATTATGCTTAGGCTCATAACAAAGCAAGGTTTAATGTATAGCCGAATCACGCTCCGTCATTTAAACCTATAGGTCATAGATCGTGAAAGGTTGAATCAACTCAATTGCGGTAGACTACCCGAAATCTTGCTTGCAGCTAAAAGTTCTGCAGGAGCTGTGAAGCTCATATTCACAAGCGCTTGTCTGTAAAGCGCTTTTTAAGCGGAGGATTTCAAGATCAGACCACTTTGGCGGAGGCTATTTGCAGTGATCTCTATACCAGCAGGTTCCAGCCACCTGGCACCTTCCAGGGTCCTTCTCGTAGAAGATCAGGTCTTCTTTTTGATCCCTCTCCTCTATGAACCACTGCCGAAGCTCATCGCTGATGACCAAGCTCGTCTGCCATCTCTATGGCGTCTGATGAAACTGAGATGCCAGATCCCAGGACCAGGATCTGCTCGACCTTCCTTGCTGGAGAGAGGACGTCTGGCTCGTCCTTTCTGGAGATTCTGAACTGATCTCCAGACTTTCCAAGGTAGGTGCCTCGATCCGAGAGGATGATGCGGGTCATGGAGAGAGCCTTCAGTCGAGATCTATGGACAGTTATCGGTGATATTTCTTTCGCAGATAATGAGACCAAATGTGCTCGTCAGCTGGAAAATCCTTTATATCCCAAAGTCGTCAATTATCTCAGGAGCGTTATGAAGAGATCTGAGGCCCTGCAGATTCTCACTGCCCACAGGCAAGAGCTGGCAGAGATGGACGTCAAATCACTAGCTATCTTTGGATCTGTAGCAAGAGATGAAGCTCGCTCTGACAGCGATGTGGACGTCCTGGTCGAGTTCAAAGGGCCTGCTACCTTCCGGGGCTACATGGGCCTCAAGTTCTTCCTGGAAGAGCTGCTGGGGTCGCCAGTAGATCTTGTCACTCGCAAGTCCATCAGGCCAAGGCTCAAGTCTATTATCGAGAGCGAGGCCCTTTATGTCCAGGGATTACATTCTCTTTCTTGGGGATAGCCAAGCCCTTGACGATGAGAATAATGAAGAATAAAAGGAAATGCGGATTCTCAGAGGCCGATCTTGGCCTTTATCTGTGAGACATCGGCCTCCATTCGGATCAGACGATCTTTCAGATCATCCCTCATCTCAGAGCGAAGCCCTCTGATCTCTCCAACTATCTCCACTCTGGCGCAGTCGATCTTTCCTGCAAGTGTCTTGCCTGTTGATCGAACCTCGCCGCAGACGCCCCTTATGTCCTCGCGTGCTCCTTTGATCTCTTCACGAATGCCGCCAATGCCCTCGCAGACATCCCTAATGCCGTCGCCAATTCCACAGATATCTTCACGAGCACCCTTGAGTTCTTCGCGTACTCCCCGGAGATCATCACGGACGCCTTTGAACTCCTCGCGGTTGAGTCGTATCTCTTTCACCACGTCCTTATTGACATCGATGAGCTCCTTCAAAAGGTATGCAGCCCTGTCTAGGCGCTGATCCGTCTCTCCGCTGAACACCATCTTCGAAAATCCTACAAAATCGCCCGTGGCAGGAGAGTATTCCTTATCGATGCTCTCCACATCGATGAAAGTGTCCCTGATCTTCAGAGCCTTGACGAACCGCTCCAGATCAGATTCATCTCCTTCAGCCACCACCTTTACCCTGCCGTCGGGGAGGTTTTGCACGTATCCACTCAGCCCAAAGGCATTGGCCAGTATCATCACCTGCGCCCTGTAGGCAGTCCTCTGGACCGTTCCTGAGATGTATGCTGTCAGCCTTTGCATTGGTTTATGATTGGGGTCTTTCGTTATATGTCTTTGTTCCTCGGCCATAAGTAATCGCCAATTGTAGTTTAGGATAGCCTCAAGGAATAGGAGGTAAAGCCGTGTTTCAGGTGGGTTTTGCGTCTATAATTTCCTCCAACTCGGCCATCTCGCCCTCCTGATGTTGTCCAAGAACGTGCGGACCTCGTCGATCCTCTCAATTCTGTGCACAACTTCCTCTTTTGTTGTCATTTCCAGTCCTCTAAATCAACAGTATCCGAACCGACTGATCGTCCTTGCAGATAGTACTGATGTAGAAAAAGCTTCAGACGCGGCCTTTCTCCTCAAGCTCCACTAGCAAGAAGCATTAAAGCCAGACGGTGCCGTAGATGTCACAAGGCTAATCCCGATGAAAAGGGAACTGAAATGCCTGTGGATTGTTAGCGTCAGGCGTGGGCGCTGTTGCTGAGTTACCTGCCATAGAATCTTCCCCTCATTTAGGCATGAGTTGCCGTGATCAGAATGCTAAGTGTCCACCATATCTGGGGCCAAGATAAAAGACGAATTTCTCAGAGAATTCTACAAATTGAGAAAAAGGAGTTTATGCTTTGGCTTTTTCGGCCTTCTGTTTTTCTCCCGCGCCCAGTCCATCGTCTTCGAACTTGAACGCATTGGGGAAGTACTCTGCCATGCGCTCGAATTCGGGTGGCGCTTTAGTTTTTGGCTTGTATGATCTGTCTACCATGGTATTACCTCCCAAATGAGCCTTGTGATGTTTCCATCTTTTATAGCTTCTATGACTTTAACCTTTGTATCCTTGTTCACCAGAACCTCTAGATCGCTCTTGCTCTGGGAGAAATTCTGAATCGCCATGGCTTGGGTGCTTTTTGGGGCCAATAGCTCTATTATCGCGAACTCGCTTCCATCAGTTGTCTTTTTTGACGCATAATTATATGCGACGCTTCGATCATGAGACGATGATGTAAAGCCATCGAGAACGCCCTCTTTGCCCGGTGTCACGAGGTTCTTATTATTTTTCAACTTCTCCCACGTATCCGGCAGCACTCCGCGGTAGAGGATCATATCCTCAGGCAGTTCAGCCTTTGCTAAAGCGCTGTCTAGATCCTTGATTATATCGATGATTTCAGGCTCAACTAGAAGGACATTGTAAATATGGTTATTTATTAAATACTTGATATCTCTATCGGTGTAAAGGTATATTGCATTCCGTTCCGCTTCTGAAAGACCTCTCCAAATATCATCAGCGTAGCTTATAGCGGCCTTAATTTTCTTTTCAGGATCTGCCGAGTACTTCGTCTTTGCAATCTCGCTCTCAAGTGTCATGGCTGTAGCGATGTTGTGAGTACAGTCCGGATGGAAAAGCCCTGTGCTCCTGGCGTCGTCAAGCGTTGGATAGCCAGGAGTCTTTCCGGTGAGAGAGACGATGCACCCTACCCAAGGGATGCATTTATCACGCGTCACTTTCGAGACACCACCAGTGATCCTTGCCGGATCCTGACCATGCTCCAAGAGGCGATCGGCCGTGCCATTGATCATTGCCTCCCGTGTGGTAGTTCTGGCAACCATCTCTGTGTAGGTCTTCATGTTCCAGTCGCGGCCAGCAGCATCTCGAAAACCCGTAATGCCTTTTTCAGCAAGTCGTTCTCTGTGTAACTTGGCTGTCTGCTTCCAGGTAGCTCAGCCAGCCACGTCTCCTCTAACCGCTTCGAGGGCTAGGTTCCTGTAGACGTCATCAACCCTGCGACCAATGAGTCACAAGGCTAATCCCGGTGAAAAGGGAACTGAAAGCAACGCTGATTGAACTGCTCCTGGCTGAGGATGAATTGCCCTTGCTGCTAGTCGTTCTGTTGCTGATTATTCCCCTGCTGTGGTTGATTAGCCGCAGGTGTTTGTTGTTGACCCTCTAGAGGATTCTGATTATTTGCTCCAGCGTCCGCTACTGGATTTGGTTCTGTCATGAAAATCTCCCCAGATAGGCTCAGGTCGCCTTGTGATCGCAAAATATGAGATGCCCAGCTAGGAGCTGTGGCTAAGGTGAGAGACTAAGTGCTTAGAGAGTGCTACAAATTGAGAAAAAGGAGTTTATGCTTTTGCCTTTTCAGCTACTTCAGGCTTTTCTACGCGCTTAGTAATCACGAAGCCGCCTGGAATAGACTCGACCAGATTGTGATATCCTGGAGGAGCCTCTTTTTTTGCCTGGTAATTCCGGATTCTCTCTGTCATCTCGCTCACATTATCACTTCCCAGATCAGTCTCATTACGTTACCATCTTTACGCGCTTCTATGACTTTAAACTTTGTGTCTTTGTTGAACAGGATCTCCTTATCTCCCGGAGACTGTGAATGTTTCTCAACAGACAGTGCTTGTGAGCCCTTCGATGCCAGAATCTCAATGACAGCAATCTCATCATCATCCTTTGCTTCCTCAGAGGCATATTTCCAAGCGCGCTCACCGTCATAAGTCGATGAGATGAAGCCTTTCAGAGTCACTTCATCGCCTGGTGTGATGTATCCAGGATCGGCCTTCATGATATTCCAGATCTTGGGATTCACGCCTCGGTAGAGGACCATGTCTTCAGGCAAACTCGCTTGCGCCAATGCACTTTCAAGCTGCCCAGCCATGTATTTTATTTCATCGCTGGCCTCAGCGTCGTTGTAGAGATAATTATTAATCTCAGCATTTATTTTCCTATCGGTATATTTATTTATGGAGATCTGCGCATCTTCAGAAAGCGTCGCCCAGAAAGCCAGACCTTCAGCTATAGCGGATTTCGCTTTCCTCTCAGGCTCCGCTGCATACTTTGCCTTTGCAATCTCACCCTCGAATGTCATGGCTGTAGCGATGTTGTGAGTGCAGCCCAGATGGAAAAGCCCTGCGCCCCTGGCATCATCGAGAGTTGGATAGCCAGGTGTGTCACAAGGCTAATCCCGATGAAAAGGGAACTGAAGGGAACTGAAATGAACATCGACCCAAAAATCCTTCAGTCCTTCAGGGATTACATTTCAAAGTAAATGCCGATGAAGGGGGAACTGAGTTAGATGGGCCGCTTGTTATTCCTCTCTCAAGATAAGCTACTCCACATAAGCTACTACAATGAGAAATAATTATAAATAAAGAGACTGCATATTAACAGTATCTTTTGTTACCTTTGGGTGAGAACTAATGACAAATAAGGCGATCTTCACAGTGCTGATGGTTGCAGCAATTTTTTCGCTGGTTGCAGCATCAGTTGCACAGCCCCCTCCAGACGGTGGCACTTCCTCTGGCCCTTATGACTCAGGTACTGCATATCCAGAACCCGGTAGTCCGTCGATTCCAGATTATCCCTCTGGTCCCAATTACCCTTCAGGCTCTGATCAGTCCCAAGGTCCATTTGGTCCTGGATCAGGCACCAATCAGAACGGCAATCAGAACAGCGGCCAACAGACCTCCGGCGGCGATCATCCCTCGTCTGGCCCGTCCACATCTCAGCCACTCTCAGCGCCTTCAGGCGACACCGGTCAGTCGCTGAACCTTCAGGAGGGCCAATCTCTATCTCAGCAGGAGGTCTCTTCTACAGGCGGCGGGCAGCAGGTCATGGCCTATTATGCCACCTCTGGCATGCAGCTCTGGGTAAGGTACAACGGAGCCTGGAGCACTGGGCCTGCAGCCGTTTACTATAATGGCAGGACGAACATGCTCACTGACAACGACCAGTACCAGAGAATATGGTCCTGGGAAGAGTACCCAGATGGATCAGCCAGGTGGAGAGACTGGGGCTACAGGATGCCTGGATACTTCTCCGGATGGTTCATCGGCGACGTCAGGGGATGGCATTACCTGGCCATGTGGGGAAGCAACTCTGGCTGGAGCAACGTGGTCCCCATCTACGTCTGGTGAGTGCAGGCTCTTCCAATCTTTTTTAACTCGACGTTCATCGATATTCATAGTCTCATGCTCTTTGCCTGTATGGAAAGAGTTGAGAACCTGGAGCACAATATAATGGATCATGACCGAGGAGAAAAGCCTTGGAACCGGCTCCAGAACCAGCTCCGGGACTAGCTCCGTGACCGGCTCCGGGGCCAGATTTGGAACCAGGTGCGTCCACTCAGGAGAGGGCCACAACCCACATGGCGCTCATGTCACGCCGATCTACCAGAACTCCACATACGTTTTTGGAAGCGCTGAGCAGGCAGCCGCAGTCTTTTCCGGAAAGGAGCAGGGCTACAGGTATGTGAGATCTCCTCCAAACTCGCCGACCCACCTGGCCTTCATCGAGAAGATCTCTTCCTTAGAGGGCGGCGAGGATGGAATCTCCTTCTCCTCAGGCATGGCAGCTGAGGCTGCAGTTGCCCTCTCGCTTCTCAGGAAGGGCGACCACCTGATCTCGACTGATGTCCTCTACGGCGGCACCTACGGACTCTTCTCTTCAGTCCTGACCAGATACGGGATAGAGGTGAGCTTCGTGGACACCACTGACCCGGAGAAGGTCGTGTCTGGAGTTAAGCAGAACACAAGAATGGTGTTTCTGGAGACCCCTGCCAATCCCACGATGTCTGTCTGCGACATAAGAGAGATCTCTCGCATAGCCAGGGAGGCTGGAGCGATCTCGGTTGTGGACAACACATTTGCAACGCCCTGCTTCCAGAGGCCAATTGAGCTTGGAGCAGACGGCGTAGTCGAGAGCTGCACCAAGTACATAGGCGGCCACGGAGACCTGCTTGGGGGAGTGCTCGTCGGCTCCTCTGAGCTGGTGAAGAGGGTCAGGGGAACTGCAGTGGCACTTGGAGGCACAATGGGACCTCATGAGGCGTGGCTGTGCATAAGGGGCCTGAAGACTTTGCACTTAAGGATGCCCAGGCACGCAGAAAATGCCATGCAGCTGGCGAGGTTCCTCGACTCGCACGAGAAGGTCGGGTGGGTATCCTATCCCGGACTCTTGAGCCACCCCCAGCACGACCTGGCCAGAAGACAGATGGTCGGAGGCTTTGGAGGCATGCTCTCTTTCGGCCTCAAAGGCGGCCTGGAGGCAGGCAGGAAGCTCATGAACTCTGTCAGGCTCTGCTCACTGGCGGTGAGCCTGGGCTCAGTCGACACGCTGATAGAGCACCCGGCCTCCATGACCCATGCCAACGTGCCAAAGGAGATCAGGCTTCAGGGAGGGATAACTGATGGGCTGGTCAGAATCTCAGTTGG
>CAZXDN010000031.1:0-30235 GCA_964639235.1 uncultured Methanotrichaceae archaeon
TTTGCCCATGACCTCGTCATGGGTATATAAAGTCAAAGATTTAGGGACTATACACACCGATATTTGTACCAAAAGCTATTATTACTTTAAGCGATTCCCTGACAACCGATCATTGAGTTGACAATGGAGTGGAAAATGGCCGATCCTATTTTGATTCTTCATCTATCAGATCTTCACTTTGGCCCAAACAGCAGATTCTGTGATTCAGATCCCCAACGACTTAGCCAAAAATTCTATAAAGCTTTAGAAAAGGAACGTATAAAACGTGAAATTAGCATAAAAATTGCTCTAGTAATTGTGACGGGAGATATCACAGAACGGGCTAGATCGGAAGAATATAAGACCGCTGAGGATTTCTTTAGAGCTCTGGCACAACATTTGAGCTTAGATCATAAGCGATTCATTTTTATCCCCGGAAATCATGACGTATCTTGGTTAGCGTGCAAGCATATCGAACTCGATCAAGAAGAATCTAGTTTTTCGGATGAAGAATTACGTAGGCGAATGGATTCAGAAAAATTTCGAAAATATAAAGAATTTCTGGAAAATTTTTATGGGTTTCAGCAAAACCCCAAATCATTTGATCTAAATTGCGATGGTTGCATGTATGATATAGATGATTTAAGATTATCTATAGCGGGCATAAATACCAATGAGCTAGAATCTCATCGCAAAGAAGATCATCGCGGATTTATAAGCAAAAATCAGGCCCAATCTTTGATGGATAGATGGTATGGTGATAAACTAAACTTTTGGATCAGAATCATAGCCATACACCATAATCCTTCGCCCACGGTACCCGAAAATATTAAAGATGGAATTAAATATCTTGAGAAATTAGGAAAAGAAGGGAAGTTAAAAACCGAAGATATACAGCGTTTTTCCTCAGATGCAGTTGGTTTCGAAGGGTATGAAAATTTGGTGAGAATTGCAGAGGACTGCCAAGTGCAATTGGTTCTTCATGGGCATCATCATGTTGCTGGGCAAAGGACTTGGCCTTGGCATGGGGAAAAAGCTGGAATTACAAATGTACTATCAGCAGGGAGTTGGGGTCTAATACCAGACCAATTACCAAAAGATCAACCAAACAGCCTTCAGATGATATTACTTAATCCCGAAAGGAATGAATTGGACTCTTGGATTTTAGTATATGACCCACGTGTTAGGACAGAGGGTGCTGTTGAGTTAGGCAATTTCACACCTGATCCAGCTAATCTAGATGGGTTCCATCAAAGAATTTCTTTTCTTAATGAGTCCCAACTATATGATATAAAACAACAAAAGGAGATGATAAAGAAGCCGGATGATATTATAGAATTCAAACAGGAAGCACGAGCTTCGCCAAAAATATATTACCCTAAGCCATATCTGCTTCAAAAACATTTTACTGGACGCGCTGAATATAGGCGGGATCTTACGGAATGGCTAACGAAAGGTAATAATCCGATATTTGTTCTTACGGGTTTAAGTGGATCAGGTAAATCTGCCTTGACCTGGATATGGTTTCAACACGATGTATTGGGTGTACATATCGATGATTTATTAATAGATCCACCAGAGATCGCGAAAAGTTATCATGTTCCTGAAAATGCACGCCCTGAGGGTGTGATTTGGTGGTCGTTCTACGATCGAGAAGCACGTTTTTCAGTATTTTTAGAAAAATCAGTCTGCAAATTAAGTGAATGGACAAATAGCTATAGCATAACATCATCAAACAGAGAACATCTAGAAAAATTAATAGAAATCCTTTATAATCATTATATTTTAATTATTCTTGATGGATTTGAACGTGAATTGCTCGATAATGCAAAAGATATTGCCTATCCTGAGGAAATAAGAATAGAAGGTAATGCAAAGAAAGATTTCCGTTCATGCACAGATAGATATGCAGATGAATTTCTTAAACGAATTTTATCACCAAATATGCGAAGCCGTGTTCTATTAACCAGCCAGTTGTTTCCTAAACAACTCGAAGGTATTGATCATTTTCCTGTTTCGTATTGCGTTCATAAAGAACTCCAAGACTTAAAACCTGATGAAGCGGTGAAATTCTTTAGAGCTCAAGGAGTAAGAGGGTCACCTACTCAAATAGAGACCGTTTGTTCGACTTATGGAAACCATTCTCTTACTCTACGATTATTATCAGGTTTAATATTTTTCCATCCAGAGCATCCAGGAGATATAACCGCTGCAAACGAATACGATCCTGTATTAAATCCAGAAACGCGGACATATTATATATTATCAAAAATCTATGAAGTGATGCATCCAGAGATAAGCGAATTGCTTTGCAAAATATCAGCCTTCAGATCTACAACAAATTATAAAAAAATAGCAATATTAAGCTTTTTTAAAGACGAAGGAAGACTTAAGGAAGCGATCAAAGAATTGACGGATCGTGGTCTTCTGCAGTTCAATAGAGAGCTTGGTCTTTATGATCTACATCCAATAATTCGCAAATATGCTTACGAGCGTTTAGTGGATAAAGAAGGAGTGCATTCTCGCCTTAGAGATTATTTTTTTAGGAGGTCTAAACAAAATAATAACATACCAGATAAGCTAAAGAGTTCTGAGGAACTTATACCTATCATTGAATTATATTATCATACTGCTAAAATGGGACTATTTGATGAAGCATACAGGTTGTTTGATAAACGGCTTATGTATTCACTCTATTACCGCTTTGGTGCATACCTCACGATCATTGAACTCTTAACAATATTGCTTCCTTCTTCCACAAATGGGAATTGGGGCTTGGAAAAGGAAAGGGATCGAAGAGATGTATTCAACGCGCTAGCGATAGCTTATCAGCGACTAGGACAATTAACATTGGCAGAGTACTACAATAACTTGGCGGTAGAGCTTTCAGATAAATTAGGAAACAAGAAAGATCGTATAATTAATAGATCAAATCTAGCTGATGTGCAAATTGAATTGGGCAAATTTGCGGAAGCTAGAAAAATATTGCAACAAAGGGTTGAAGGTAAGGAGGATGAGTTTGCAAGTTCTGTATTACATAGAGCTAAAGCCCATTTATTTATCTATGAAGGCAATTTTACAGATGCATCACAGGAACTAAATAATTCGCTTAGAATAATCAATAAGCTTAATACTAAATCCAGAATGCTTCAATCACTATGCGTCATTTATGCAGAGAAATCTCGATTATATTTATTTAGGAAGATGCCAGCAGAAGCTTTGAAATTTGCCGAAAAATCGCTCACGTACTGTATTAAACCAAAGAAAGAGGGTGAATCGTTTGAAAGGGATTTCATTGTAGCTGAATGGCTTATAGGAGCTTCTTATGTAAGCTTATCTAATTGCCAATCAGAAAGGAAAAATGAGTTTCTCGATCATGGAGAATTTCATTTAAGCGAAGCCATTGTCAGATGCCGAAATATTAACTTAGCAGATCTAGAGCCCGCCATATTACTTACTTGGGCACAATGCTACTATTCAAATCATGATTTTAAAAAATCAGCAATTTTCGCCGAAGATGCTCTGAATTTGGCAGAGAGATGTGGACAACTCCTCTATCAGGCCGAAATTCACAATTTTTTTGCACAACTGGCGTTAAATAATGGTGATTATGAAAATGCCCAAAAGCATGCTGAAACCGCTCATAAATTGGCGTTGTGTGGCTATAATCCTGCACTCAGTAAGGCAAAATCTATATTAGATAAGCTAGATCAAATAATCAAAACTTGAATTTCGATCTATTTTGAACTTCTCGTCTCATCGGCAGCGCGAGAGGTCATAAAAATTGCTTTTGGTTGGAGAACACATGAGATATCTTATGGTAAAATTTGAACGCCGAGGGTGAGATTCGAACTCACGAGGCCCTTTCGAACCACGAGCTTTCAGGGATTCATTCCAGGCTCGCGCCATACCGCTAGACGACCTCGGCCCAATTCACTTTTTTGCCCTTGGCTTTTCCTCAGGCGCGGGAGGGTTCAGCTTCCAGGCCTTTGGATAAGTACCGGGCTCCATTATTACCCTTTCGGTCTTGGCCACGATTCCAGACTCCGAGGCGAGCATCTCTTTCGTGGTCATGGCCGCCTTGGCCAGGCCCACTGCTTCGCCTTTGAGGGTGAACATAGCCACGTCATCGCCCGCATTTATATCTGTTTCGACGCTCAAGAGGCCTGGCGCTGCAAGCGGCGCGCCGTGGCAGACCGCGTCCACAGCATTGTCAGAGATAACCAGCTTCGGAAGGTGCTTTAACGCGAACTCAACAGGCTGTATGACCTTCCTTAATTCGCGCTCATCCCCGCACTCGCGCCAGACCTCATAGGCGTCCTTGAGGGCGTGGAGCGTCACCAGAGTCGAGTCCTCCTTGAACGGACCCGCGCGGGTCCTCCTCAGCTCCTCCATATTGGCCCCTGTCCCAAGAGCCAGGCCGATGTCAAAGCAGAGCTTTCGTATGTATGTCCCGGCTTCGCACCCTACCCTGAATAAAACGCTCTGGCCGTCGATCTCCAGAACCTCCAGATAGTAAATCTCCCTCATCCGCAGCTGCTTTACCACAGCCGACTTCAAGGGCGGCTTCTGGTAAATCGGGCCCACGAACTCAGAGCAGACCTCAAGGATGCGCTTTCTTGGCAACTGCTTGTGAACGCGCATGAGGCAGACGTACTCTTTTCCAGCCAGAAGGAGCATGTCCATGACCCTTGTGGCGTCTCCTAGCATTACTGGCAAGATCCCTGTGACCTTGGGGTCGAGAGTGCCGCTGTGGCCAGCCTTTTCCCGACCTAAGATCCTCTTGACCCAGGCCACAACCTCGTGGCTCGTCGGGCCTGAGGGCTTGTCCAGGTTGATCGCGCCCAGGCGCAGGTGCATCTCAAGAGGCCTGTCCTCAGGCTTCAATCCAAAAGAGGGGTCAGTCTTCGCCCGTCTCTTGACCAGTGTGGACCTGACCTTGTCAGAAGGAAGCGACTTTGGACCAGGAGATTTTTGACCAGGAGTTTGGCTGGAGATCATAGTCTTTAGCAACCTCAAATCCAGTAAATCCTTATGGGGACCATATCGAGAGTTATCATCTCTTCAGGGCTTTTGCCGCGGCCAGAACTATGGATAAGGTGCCGCGCTCGTCGAACTTCCCAGTGTTGACCACGAGGTCGTAGACGCTCAGGTCTGAGATTTCTACGTTATAATACTTCTTGTAGCGCCTGGCCTCGCTCTCCTCACGGCCGCGGGTCTCATTCATGGCGTCTTCTACGAGCTTCGACTCCCTGGAGGAGATCCTCTCAGCTCTGACTCGAAGGTCGGTTATGAGCGCGACCTTCAGGTCTGCATCCAGGAGGTGCCCTGAGAGCCGCCCCTCGAATATCCCAGAGCCTTCCCTGGCCAGGTTCCTCTGAGCATCGTCTACAAGGTAATCTATCTCAGGGCCCTTCTCGGCGAGCCTGCACAGCTCTCTTACAGAGACGTTCTTCTCTGCTGCGATCTTCCTGAAGAGCTCGCCTGAGTTCACCCACCTGATCCCAAGCTCAGAAGAGAGGCCTCGGGCCAGGGTGGTGGTGCCAGTGCCTGGAGCCCCGCTTACAGTTATTATCATCCCATCAGCTCATTGCGCCGATATCCAGGGCCTTCCTTATTATCGTAGAGACGGGCATGGAACAGACGAAGTACCAGTAGAACCAGTAAACTATTGGTCCCAGGACTGTGAACGTAATTTCCTGCTCACCCCAAAACGGGAAGACCATCGAAGGTATAGCTATGCCTGATAGATCTGGCGTTAACCACCAGTAGGCCCACATAAACAGAGGTATGGAGATTATTCCGATGTAGAGCATGGGCTTGAACTGCATCTGCATCATCTTGCCCTGATCAGACATCATCTTCATCTGCTCTGCCTGGACCTTCTGCAGCCTGGCGTTGTCGCCTGAGAGCTGAGCCTCCTTCATATCCCTCTGTATGCTCCTCATCTTATCCTGCTGTTCGCGCATGAAGTCCCAGTCCATTGTGTACTTCTGTATCAAGCTGGCATAAAGGCCAGTTACTGCAGCCAGAATGAAGAGAACCACATGAAAGGGAAGAATAGCAGGAAGCCACCCTAAAACTGAGTTCATCACAAGGCCAATGCCGTGCCGTAGCTCTTCGCTGAACATTATGCCGAACATCAAAAAGAAGCCGAGGGCCAGGGCGATGTTGTCTATCGACTTGGCCAGCTTCGAGCTCATACAGCACCGCCGAAGAACTTCTGCATCGCGGGATACATCTCCTGGATCTGCTCGCTTGCTATCTGCTCATAGAGCCTGTAGACTATGGAGACTGCCAGCAATAGACCAGTTCCTCCTGCTCCGCCAAGAGTCCCTAGCAGGGACGCAATCAAAGTGAGCAGGCCGATGATCACCCCACCGATGACTGTGACCTTCGGTATGTACCTGTCCATGAGCTTCTCGATGGATGCAGGACTTCTCCTGTAGCCGGGCACCTGAAGCCCGGACCTGTGGATCTTCTCAGCTACGCTCTTTGCGCCCATTCCAGTCGTCTCTATCCAGAATATGGCAAAGATCACGCCGCCGATGATGAGGAATGCCGAATCCGTCAGCACATGCAGCACTACCTGCCAGTAGGCAAGAGGTGTAAATCCAAGCTCAATAGCTCCTGGAGAGCTCTGGGCCACCATGCTCGGCACCCAATCGCTCAAGCCCCGTATCGGCGAGAGGTAGTACATGAGTCCTGACACAGGCTGGGGAGACGTAGCCCCTACTACAGCGCCAGCTGCATCGTACTGGACGTGAGAGATGAAGTTTCCAAGTATGCTGGAGTAACCTGTGTAGATCGTGGTCACACCCTGACCGGTAACTGTAGCAGTGTTCACAGCACCAATCCTGGCAGCTAGTAGCGCCCCTACCATCTCGATGTTGGCCTGGATGGCCCTCACCAGGATCATTGGAAGGACGCTTGCGTAGACCAGCTTTACAGGGAACCTGCCTCTTGCCCCGCGCACGCGGCTGTGAGCCAGAGGAATCTCAATTCTGGTGGACTCCACCATGACCACAAGCAGTATGATGATCACAGTCGAGATCAACGCCGCAATTCCGCCCGTGTCGAAGATGAACCTCATTCCCTGTGAGGTGAAGACCTCATCGAGGCTTAAGAGATTGAGCCTGAAGATGTCTATCCACTTGGGGATGATGCCCACAGGCAGACCTGCGTCTCCAGATGCAGGGTTGATGAGTCCCGTGACTATCTGCTGGCTTATGCCTGCAACTATGAACAGGCCAACTCCCGACCCGACGCCCCACTTGGAGACCACCTCATCCATGAAGAGTATGAGAGATCCGCCTAAGAAGACCTGCAGGAATATGATCAGAGAGATCGCAGAGGTAGAAACTCCCAGGGCATTCGCCAGAGTCTCGTTGGGCAGGAGGTATCCGCCCAGCACCTGTGGAAGCGCCTCTACAGCGATCATCACGAAGACGAGCGCTTTTTGCGTTCCCTGGAAGACCGCCTGGTCTCTTGGGTCGCTCAGGTTGAGCTTGATTATGCCCGCTCCGACTAAGAGCTGGAGCACGATCGAGGCCGTGACTATGGGGCCAATGCCCAGAAGCATCAGAGAGCCAAATGACCCTGCAAAGAAAGCCCTGTACTGAGCGAAGAAGTCCACGGATGCAGGCGAGAGCCCGAAGAGCGGTACGTTTGAAAGGGCGAAGTAGAGCACTAATATGCCCAAGGTCCAGCCTAGCTTTCTCTTAAAGTGGACGTGCCCTGAAGGCCGTTCCACCGCGGGCAGCCTTCTTACGAAGGGCTCTATCGCATAAAAGAAACTATGCTGGTTCATATCTCTACTGCTTCACCGCCAGCAGCCTCTATTTTTTCCTTGGCCACTGCGGAAAAACCAGCTGCGCTAACTGTAAGCTTTCTGGTGACCTTGCCGCGGCCCAGGACCTTCATATCGCTTAGCTCAATCTTCTCCAGCAGCCCTTCTGCTCCAGCCATCTGGTCGAGGTCCCCGACATTTATGACGTCTAGGTCAACCGAGTTGGGCTGAACAAAGCCGTGCCTGCCCATCTGTGTGCCTCGAAGCATGGAGCGCATGAAGTGGTGCTTGCACTTTCCAGCGTCTCCTCGGCCGCCCCTTGTGCCGCCGCCCCTCTGGTTCTTGTGCTTGCCGTGATAGGTTCTGTGTCCTCTGCGTTCCTTGGTCTTTGATCTAACCATGATTTTTACCTCATCTTCGTGATAAGATCCCCAATGGCAGCGTGGAAGCCCAGAACCCCGCCCTCCTGGGCGGTCTTCTTGGTGGTCTTGAAGCCCTTTCTAGGGGGATGCAGCCTGAATACCGGCTTTAAGCCCAGGTCCTTCAGGCTTGCTGTGCCTGCGTTTAGCGCCTTCGCGAACTCCTTGATGGAGCCGTAGGCAGTGTTCTCTTTCACGATCTGGTCTGAGAGCCTCCTGTTTCCAGAAAGCCTTCCTCTCTTCTCAAGGAGCAATGCCAGAGTATCGTCGTCTATCTTGCCCCATGCAACATAGTCCTTGACCTTCTGGATCATGCCTCTGAAGTGCTCGTCTTCTTTCACGACCACGCAGTGGTTGATCCTGTTCATGCGCAGCATGTCCAAGGTATCTCTGATCTCTGGTCTGGTGTTGACGCCGCCCCTGATCCGCACTATGACGTACATCCTCTAAGACCTCACAGTTATGGTCGACCTGAGGGCGTCGTAGGTGGCCTTTGCGAAGTTCAGCGTAGTCCTGGTTGAGCCCTCGGTCCTGGTCCAGACATCCCTTATGCCTGCCATCTCCATCACCCTGCGAGCCTTGTCGCCCGCAGCGAGGCCCAGACCTCTTGGAGCAGGTATCAGGACTATGCGCACGCTGCCGGACTTGCCCAGCACCTCGTAGGGCACTGTATGTGGCTGTCCGCAGCCGCACTCCCAGCTGCCACACCCTCTGTTAATCTTTAATATGTTAAGCTTTGCGTTGTCTATTCCCTTCTTGATAGCAGGCCCTACCTGGACGTCCTTTCCCTCTCCAAGGCCAATGTAGCCGTCCTTGTTGCCAACTATGACTGTGGTTCTGAACTTCACCCTTCTGCCAGAGTCAGTCATCCTCTGGACCATGTTTATGTCGAGAACCTCGTCTTCGAGTCCCGGTATGAGCACATCTATGAGGCCGGGCTCCTTTATGGGGAGGCCTGACTTGAGAGCCTCATCGAATGTGGTTACCTGGCCCTCGTAAACCAGCCTGCCAAGCCTGGTCTTTGGAGTCCACTCCACATGGTATTGCTCTCTCCTGGCCTGGTTGCCTTTTCCTTTTGCCTTGCGACGAATCAAAATCTCACCTCAATATGTTCTCTTTGGCGGCCTCAAACTGGGCTACTACGTCTACGCCTGTGTATTCCTTTATGTGCTCGCCGCGGATCCTCTCATCTTCAGGGAATATCTCAGAGCTGTGAGGCACTGTGGCGCCTGAGTCCACTATTCCCTTGATGGCAGAGTAGATCCTTCCGCCCTTTGTGCTGGCGTGAAGCCCGATGTCGGATATGGCCTCTGTGTACCCCAGAGCCTGCATCTTCTTTCCGAAGAGCAGTCCTGTCAGGTATGCAGCAGGCAGGTTGCCTGTGTGATGGGTGTATCCGTACTTCGAGAGCTCCCTGGAGGTGACGGTGAGAAGTGTCCTGTCTCCTTCCTGCTCTGCAACCACCAGCTGGATGGTCATGTTGTCGTTGCTCTTTCTCACAACTGCCCTTGGCTTCTTGGAGAGTATGAGCTTGTATCTGACGTGATAGTTAGTCCTGCCCTCTCTTCTTCTTCTGAAGGGAACCTTGTACCTGGGTCCTGTAGCCAACTCACTCACCCCTTGAGAGGCCTTTTGCCTTTATGTAAGAGTTCAGGTGAGCCGTAGACCTGTATTCTCCGCCCTTGGACTTGCGATAGAGCATCCTGTAGGTGTGGACATCTATCTGGCCGGTCTCCTTAAGCTCCCGGAGCCTTCTTCTCAGAGCCCTGATCTTGGTCATCCACTGCTCTTTGGACGGAGTCCTGGAGCCCTTGGCGCCCTTTCTGTGGCCTGCACCTTTGCAGTGGCCGTAGGCGCGCTTCTCGGCCCTGGCATTGAACCTGGCTCGGCTGTTGCCCTTCTTGGGCTTTGCCTTGATGTTGCCGGCCTCGATCTGGCCTCTGATATCTTCCCTGGTTATGGCGTCGGCTATGTCGCCTGCTACTTCTGAGTCTGGGTTGATCCAGACGCGGGACTCGCCACAGCCAAGCTCGCTTGCTGCGAGCCTTCTCTGCGTTGTGAAGTCAGGCATTTTAGTCCCCTCTCTCGTTCAGGATCTTGAGGTTCATCTCTCTCGCCTTAGACTCGATCATGGAGCGCTTTCTTGCGCCAAGCGTGGCTGCCAAGCGCACTGCACAGCCCTCTGCCTTCTCCAGGTCTGCCATGCACCTGACCAGAACTTCCCTGTAGCCAGAGGGGTGAAATCCCTTGACTGCCTTCGGGCTTCCGTATCCAGGCTTGACCAGGCTTCCCTTGGCGGATATCTGCTGTCTGAGCTTGTTGTGTAATCCTCTGGGCTTTCTCCAGCTAGTTGAAAGCCGCTTCTTCTTATGTGAATCGTGACGGTTGAACTCAGGCTTCTTCGACTTCTGCCTGCTTCTCACCTTAAGCAAATTTTCTGCCAACTGCGTCACCTCTTCTCGACGAGGTATATTCCGTCCTGGAATACCCTGACATCGAAGCCTTTGACCCTGGTGGCCTGCTCGATGTTAGCCATGGTCTGGCCGACATTCTCCTTGTTTATGCCCTTCACCAATACCTCGTCCTTGGCGACCTCGACCTTTGTGCCGCCTACGATCTTGGCAGACCTGGGCCTTCTCTCGCCCAGGAAGTTGCTTATGACCACCTCATCTGCAGTAGTCTTGAGCTGTATTGGGAAGTGAGAGTAGACGACCTTCATCCTGTACTCGAATCCCTTTGTGACGCCCTCGATCATGTTGGCAACGTGAGCTGCGAGAGTTCCAGTCATCGCCCTCTGTTGCTTACGATCAACGTTTGAGTTCACGATCAGACGAGAGTCCTCTTGAACGATCTCTATCCCTGGAAACCAGAGCTTTCTTGAAGCTTCTCCCAGGGGACCTTTCACTGTCAGGACTGAGCCTTCCAGCTTTACGTCGACTCCCTCAGGGATCTCCACCTGTCGTGCAACCTCTTTAGCCATTAAACCACCTAGTAGACATATGCCAGGAGCTGGCCGCCGATGTTCTGAGTCCTGGCGTCAGCGTGAGCTATCACGCCTTTGCTCGTGGACAAGATCAGCAGTCCGAAGTTCCTGGACGGGAGATAGCGTTTCTCCCAGTTCTCTAGGTCAGCTACCTTGGCAGCGAAGCGCGGCTTAATTACGCCACACCTGTTTATCCTGCCAAGAAGCTTAACCTTAAACATTCCCGACTTTCCGTCGTCGATGAACTCGAATTCGCCTATGTATCCCCTATCTGCCATTACCTTCAGTGTCCTTCCCACAAGCTTGGAGGCAGGGTGGATGATACACTCAGGCTTGCCAACGCTCTCAGCGTTCTTTATGACAGACATGGCGTCGGCGAGCGGATCTAACAACACTTTGATCACCTACGAATATTTCTCAAAGCCCATCTCAGGAGCGATCTCTCTGAAGCACTGCCTGCACAGGTATATCCCGTACTTTCGGACGAGGCCAGGCTT
Organism: uncultured Methanotrichaceae archaeon; assembly: GCA_964639235.1. GTDB lineage: Archaea > Halobacteriota > Methanosarcinia > Methanotrichales > Methanotrichaceae > CAZXDN01. The sequence goes on from CAZXDN010000031.1 coordinate 11,668, forward strand.
TCTTCCACAGCGCCTGCATTCGTTTGCGCCCCTGCCGAAGCTCTTCTTGCCTTTCTTCATGCTGCCTCCACTATCTCGACGCCGAACTTCTTGGAGATGTAGTCCATTGTGTCAGTCTGCCCAAGCCTCTGCCTCGTTGGGATCTTCCTCTGGGCCACCCTTCTCCTGGCAATCCTGTACCCTGGCCGCACCATGGCTACAGAGACGTCCATTCCGAAGATTCCTATCTCAGGATCGTACCTCATGCCTGGGAAGTCAGTGTGCTCTTCTATTCCAAATGAGAAGTTTCCATTGGCATCGAACTGTGCCTGCTTGAGCACATTTCCAGCAGCCTTCAGGGCCACGATGAGGAAGTCCTCAGCAGCCTTGCCTCGCAAGGTCAGCTTTGTGCCTATAGGCTCTCTCTTCTTTATCCCGAAGGTGGGCAGAGTCTTCTTGGCAATGGACCTTACAGGCCCCTGCTTGGCTATGGCCTTGAGAATGCCCTCTGCATTGACCAGCCTCTGGCCGCTCTCCCCGACGCCTATGTGGACTACAACCTTGTCGATCCTGGGGATGCGCATGACGTTATCGCCGTTCATCTAGTTGCCCCCAGGCTGATCGCAGGCTGATCCTTTCCGATCATGTAGACGTAATCGGTTATGGTCTCGAAGTCGCCCTCTTTTCCTGAGATGACGACCATGTTGGGCCTGGAAGACTTGACTGCCTTTATGGCCTTCACAGTCCCGACCTGGCTCGTGTGCTGCCCTCCGACGACCATAGCGAGATTGCCCTCTTTGAACTCGATCCTGTCTTCTACCTCCAGCTCAGGTATGGACAAAACCAGAGAGTCTCCGGGCTTGAACTCGCCTTCAGCAAGCTTATTGAATCCATTGCTGAAGTTGAGCTGCTGCTTTGCGCCCTTGAGCATGGTCTTGTCCTGGACCCTGGCCAGCTTCTTTGCAGTTCCAGCTGGAAGGAGGCTCAGGTAGAACATGCCCCTGGCGTCTTTCAGCATCACATACTGCTGGTTTAGGGCCGGAAGAGAGATCACGTCGAAGATCCCCACAGGCAGCTTCTCGTTCTTCTTCACCTTTCCATCCACCAGGACCTTTCCCTCGTAGAGGATGCGCTTGGCCTCGCGGGCGTTGTCCGCGACTTTGAGCATATCCCTGAGGACTACCAGCAGCGGCATGCTATCCTCTGCCGAGTGCGGGCCTGGGCTGGCCTTGGGAACCCATGTATGGGTCTTCCTCGATATGGGCCAGGACTTGGGGACCGTTACCCTCTTTTGATGTCTCGTCAACTAATATCACCTGGCAAAGATCTTCTCGCGCTCTGCGTCCTCAAGGTTGAGCTTGGTAATCATGACGTTTGATGGGTGTATGGGCCTTGGGACCTCGGTTCCATCTGCCTTGAAGTTGCTCACACCAGCAACCTTGATGGTGCACCTCTTGAGGTCAACTAACTCCACATCGCCCTCTGTGCCTGCGTGGTCTCCGCGCATGACCTTGACTGTGTCGCCTTTCCTCACCTGGACGCTCCTCTTCTTGAACTCAGTCCGAAGTGTGGGACTGAGCATCGAGTGCATGAACTTCTGCCGCAGGTGAAGGGGGGCTGAGAACCTCTGCTTGCGCTGCTTTCTTGGCTGTATGCTGTTCATGACGATCACACTATTGTGGATGCAGCAGAAGCTATCTTTCCAAACCTCTCTGCAACTTCTCTGGCAACTGGCCCCTTGACCTCGGACCCCTTCGGTACGCCCTCGTCATCCACTATGACTGCTGCGTTGTCCTCGAACTTCACCCTTAAGCCATCGGGCCTTCTGAACTCCTGTCTCTGGCGCACGATTACCGCCTTCATAATCTGCTTTCTCATCTCAGGAGTTCCCTTCTTCACAGAGACTATAACCATGTCCCCGATTCCAGCGCAGGGCTGTCTGTTTTTCACGCCGCGGTACTTCTTGACCGCAATTACGTGTAGCGTCCGCGCACCTGTATTGTCAACGCAATCCAGGTATGCGCCAGTGTTGATCGCCCTTGGGATCTTGGCCTTATGTCCTCTCATCTCAAGACCTCCACTACGACATAGGACTTGGTCTTGGAGAGGGGCCTGCACTCCGCTATCTTGACACGATCCCCTGCTTTTGCTGCAATGCATGGGGGATTATGCGCGTGAATCTTGGACTGTCTCTTCTCGAATCTCTGAAACTTCGTTACCTGCTTCTCGAACTCTCGCTTAACTACCACGGTGTTTGCCATCTTATCGCTGACCACTGTGCAATCGAAGACCTGGCCGCGTACAGGTAGGCTTCCGTGGAAGGGACATTTCGGATCCTCACACGCCTTCTCCGGCGCGCTCACATCCAGTCCGATATCCCTCATAATTTCCACCTCGCTCTCGAAATCTTCTTGTTTATTCTGTTTTCAGGCTGTGAGATCAATATGGAGCCAGCAACCTTCGCCCTCTGACCTGAGGGAAGAGTTATGATCAGGCTCACAACGGATTTTGGGATGCGCTTTATGCCCCAAACGGTCTCAATCAGGAAGGTGTTCCTGGTCTCATCGACGATTCTTCCTGAGATCCCGACAAGGCTTGGATTATTCGAGCCCTCAACCTCTGCCTTAAGGCCTATAAGCTCGTGCCTTGCCAGGTTCTCAGGATGGATCTTCAAGCCTTCCGCTCCGTCATCACCGTCTGTATCTTGGCGATGGTCTTCCTAATCTCCTTGATCCTGCCAGGCTTCTCTGGAGCGCCGCCTGCAGTGACAAGTCCGCGCTCCCTTATGAGCTCGCTCTCGAGGCTTCTTAGCTCTTCCTCGATCTCTTCCTCGCTCATGTTGCGCAGCTCTTCAATCTTGAATATCGCCATCTAAGACTGCCCCTGTGTCTCTTCTGTGCTGGCACTCTCCTCTGCTGGCGCTTCAGCAGGAGCTTCCTCCACAACAGGTGCCTCTGCAGATGGTGCTGTCTCAGGTCCCAGAAGCTCTTCAAGCTCGCTCTTCTGCGGTGCTGGCTCTGCTGCCACAGGCACCACTGCTGGAGCTTCTGCTGGAGCTGCCGGAGCCTCAGGCTCTGGCTTTGGAACAGGAGTCTCGATCTTGAACTGATCTGGTGGGATGGCTTCAGGTGGAATAATCCTGACCTGGCAGCCGATGACTCCCAGCTTCTTCACTGCAACTGAGTAGCCCTTGTCCACTATCTCGTCAGCTGGCTTTCCAGAGTGCTTTATGTAGCCGGCAATGAACTTCTCAGTCCTGGATCTAGGTCCTGTAAGCTTCCCGCTAATTATGATCTCGCAGCCCCTGGCCCCAGAATCCATGACTCTTCTCAGCATCGACTGGCCTGCTTTCCTGAAGTACCAGCCGCGCTCCAGAGACGACGCAAGCCTGTTTGCCACTACCTGGCCGTTTAGGTCGCCCTTGCCAACGTCCTGGACGTCTATCTGGGGGTTGTCTAGCCTGAATTTTCTGTCCAGGTCCCTGGTGATCTTCCTGATCAGCTTTCCGCCCTTTCCTATGACCATTCCAGGCTTCTCTGCATAGACAGTGATCTGGGTGCCCATAGGGGTCCTGTTCATGACCATTCCGCCGTAGCCTGCTCTCTCAAGCTCCTTGGCGAGGTACTCGTCTACCAGGGCCTTTGTGAACCCATCCTGGACGAACTTCTTCTCAACGGCCATCTAGCTCATCTCCCGAAGGACCATCTCTATAGAGATCGTCTCTGTGTTCTTGGGGGTCGCCCTGCCCATGGCGCGCGGCATCCATCCCCGGATGATCCTGCCTCGAAGAGTTCCGGCGTGGTACACCCTCATCTTCTCGGTCTCCAGGCCCTTGTACTCTGCGTTGCTCGCAGCGTTTTTTAGCACTTCGAGGATCTGACGTGCAGCCTTCTCAGGGTACCTGCCAGCATCCCAGCCCACAAGGCCGTGCTTGTGTGCAACGTTTCTTCTGTAGCGCTTGAAGGGCACTGCCTTCTTGAGAGCTGCTACGTCTTCCAAGTACTGGATGGCGTTGTTGACCTTCATGCCCCGAAGGGTCCTGCAGATCTCCCTGGCGTGCTTGGGTGAGATGTGGAGCTCGTGGCCCATTGCCCTCGAGGTCCTTCCTTCAGGCGCCATCGAATAGTTCAGTTTTCCCAAATGTCACACCTCACTTCAGCGGCACGAACTTGCTCGACCTGGTGGCACCGACGCCGGCTGATCCGTGCTGGACCCTGGCCCTGGTGAGAGAATACTCGCCAAAGTAGTGCCCAATCATCTCAGGCATGATCTCAACCCGCTCGAAGCTCTTGCCGTTGTATATCTCTATGTTCTTTCCGACCATCTCAGGAAGGACGATCATATCGCGAAGATGTGTCCTCACAGAGTCGCTGGTCTTGAGGCTCGCCAGGAGCTTCTTGTGCTCCTTAGAGAGACCTCTCTTTATCTTTCTGCGCTGCCGCGCTGGGAGCAGCTCGGCAACTTCCTCTATGCCCAGCTTCGCGAGGTCTGATGCCTTCTGACCCCGGAACAAGAACTCTTCCTTTCTCTTAGGAAGCTTGGATCCAACTTTCTTTGCCAAAACTATTCCCCTTCAGCGCTTTCCTGTCTTTCGCGCGGCTATCGACCCTACCTTTCTTCCAGGCGAGGTGTTCCTGCTCACAGTCTTTGGCCTGCCTGGATGCTGCCTGCCGCCGCCACCGAATGGGTGGTCTATGGCGTTCATGGCGACGCCTCTGACTATTGGCCACCTCTTGGCCTTGGACTGGAACTTGTAGAAGCTCTTTCCAGCCTTGACCAGCGGCTTGTCGAGCCTGCCCCCGCCTGCGACGACTCCAATTGTCGCCATGCACTTGGGGCTGAGCCACTTCATCTCTCCGCTTGGGAGCTGGACGACTGTAGAGCCAACATCGTGGGCGACGAGTATCGCGTAAACGCCCGTGGACCTGGCGAACTGACCGCCATGTCCTGGCTGAGACTCTATGTTGCAGATCGGCACGCCCTCTGGAATCTCTGCCAGAGGCAGCGTGTTTCCTGGCTGAATCGGTGCTGAGACTCCACAGGCTATCTCCTGGCCCACGAATATGCCCTCTGGCACCAGGATATACCTGTCCTCGCCGTTGTCCAATGAGACCAGTGCCACAGGCGCAGACCTCGCAGGGTCGTGTACAATCTCCTGTACTACGCCTCTGATGGTCTGGCCCTCATCTACCTTGATCTGCCTGAGATCTGCCCTGTACCTGTGGGACGGAGCCCTGTACGTGGGAGATCCTTTTCCTCTGTTCTGTGAAATAATTCGCTTGCCCATAGACCCACCTTACAGCAGCCCAAGCCTCGTGGCCAGGTCGTTCGCAGTGTTATCTCCAGCCAGCTTCACCACAGCCTTCTTCTGGCCGCGTGGAGTGATCATGGTCCTGATTGAGACGACCTCAACGTCGAACTGCTCCTCAATGGCCTTCTGAATATCAGGCTTCCTGGACTTCATGTCTACCAGGAACTCCATGGTGTTGTTGGCATCAATCATTGCTGTGATCTTTTCTGTGATGTAGGGACTCTTGATGATCATGAGAATCACTCCTTTTGGCCGAGCCACTTTAGAGACGACTCGGTCCAGAGGGTGAGACGTCCTGCGTGAGTTCCTGGCGCCAGAAGCTCTGCGTTGAGCCTGTCCACTGTGATGAAGTCAACTCCCGGCAGGTTCCTGGAGGCTTTTCCAATGCCCTGATCTGAAGCTGCGACTATCAGCAGGCTCTTTCTGTTCTTGTACTTCCTTCCCCTCATCTTCCCTTTTCCGGCCCTTATTGTCTTGCCGTCCTTGGCCCTCTCGACGTCCTCCCAGAGGCCTGCTGCCACCAGGAACTTTCTGACATCAGAGGTCTTTGTGACTGACTCGATCTCTGAGGTCGCAACCACCGGCAGATCCACAGAGAAGAGATGCCCTCTGGCCCTGGCCAGGTCTGGAACGGCTGTTGCAGCAATTGCTGACCTGATGGCCTTTCTCCTCTCTTTGACGTTGATCTTCTCTGACTTGTCAGCCTCTGGCTGAGGGGCATGAGATCTCCTTCCGCCCACAGCCATTGGAACTCCTGCAGCCTTTCTTCCGTTTATGACTCTGGGAACCCTGGATACTCCGTGTCCTGGGCCCCAGGACCTGGCTGAGGTGTTCATGCCTGCGTAGAAGTGAGGCCCGTATGGCTGGAGCCTGTTGGCCTGGGCTGAGAGGACTGCTCTCTTGATCAGGTCTGGCCTGTACTCCTCTTCAAAGACAGGAGGCAGGTCAATTTCGCCAGTCCGGCTTCCAGATAGGTCTATGACATTAGCCTTCATCGCATCCCCTGCTTGGACTCTGTGCTCACATACAGGAACTGTGGAGCCTTGACGTCCATGTCCCCTGGCCTAATTGCGTTTCTCATCCTAACAAGCCTCTTTACTGGGCCTGGCAGGCTTCCCTTTATTAAAGCGTAATTGTTGCGCACAACTCCGTATCCCGGAAATCCCCCATCAGGGGTGATCTCAGAGCCGTTTTCTCCAAGGGCCATGAGCCTCTTGTTGAACTCGGTCCTCTGCTGGTATCCCATCTGGCCCAGCTGAGGAACTCTCCAGCTTATGTGCGCTGGGTGCCAGGGACCGAGGTTTCCTACGTGCCTCATCTTTCCAGTCCTGGCGTGCTTTCTCTTCTGTATAGCTATGCCCCACCTTCTGACAGGACCCTGAGTTCCCTTGCCCTTGGTCACGGCTGTGACGTCGAGTATGTCTCCTGGCTGGAAGACTCCAGACATTGGGACCTGCTGTCCAAGAAGGCTCTGGGCGAACTTGAGCCTCTCGTCCATTGAGCCGCTTGAAATCGGCATCTCCATGAGCTCAGGCATCTTCTTTGGAACGCCAGAGACGAGCGCCGGGTTGGTGTGAGCTATGACCCTCACATCTGCGATATCGTCAGAGCTGATGTTGTTTAAGGACCCCCTGCTGTTCTTGGGGGCTGTGAGGGCTCTTGAAAGCTCCGGGCTCAAGCTGTCTGCCCAGATCTCGCCTGCAGGCCTGAGTGCTCCGTTGTACTTCTCATAAGCGCGCACTGAGACGACGTTCATTGGAGGGACCTCGATTACAGTCACGGGGACTGAGATCTCCATTCCCTCTGTGAGGCTTCTTGCTCTATCATCTATCATGATGACGTGGGTCATGCCGGCCTTGTAACCTGCAAAGCCCGCGATCCGTGCCTTGTTCTCATCGGAAGTCCAGCATCTGACTCTGGGAACCTCGCTCTTTGCCCTTTTCCTTGGGCTAAAAGAGAGCGAGCCTCGCCTCGGTCGGTGTATCTTTGCCATTTACTCCTCCACGCGCACCAGGTTGAGCAGAGCTAAGGTGGCAGCGACTGCCTCCTCGACTCGAACTGTAGCTGTTCCCTGTTGCGGTATGGTGTTAATCATGCAGTACCTGTCCATGCAACTGTTACTCAAGAACGCATCAACGCCTCGTGCAGGTGTGCCGAATACCACATCTAGATCGCGCTTCTGGCCAGATTTTCCGACTTTTTGCAGGAGCCCAGGAGTCAATGTCTCTCCCTTCCTCGAGGTCAACAGGACGAAGGCATCGCGCGAGCCCAGAGTCTTCTCAAGGCTCTCTACGACCTCAGTCTCGTAACCCCAGTAGAGATGTATCTCCCTGCGGTCTACAGGCTCAGCGGCGAGCGGGTTCAGCGAAAAGATTCTGACGTTCAGGCGTTGCCCCACAGCATATTTCTCGTTCGCACGTAGGGGTACTGGGCGATCGACTCCGATTTCCACCCATGCGCCTTTATCAGATCCGACGCTTTCGACGACTGCTCCGACTCGGAACTCGCCGATCTTGAGCGCTGACGTCTTTGAGTTCACTGGATGATGCGGCGTCCTGAGCGGCGGCAGAATTCCGACGTGCCTCAGCTCTTCCCTTCTTGGGATGAGCATCCTCCTCAGGTACTGAGGCGTGTCCATATATCTCAGGACCTGGGAAATGAACCTGGAGTCGTCGTATTCTTCATCTCTGTAGACGACTATCCTGTCCACGCGAAAGACTGCTGCGGCTCTTGCGATAGATCCAACTTTGAGGGTGCGTACCCTCAGATCCTTCGACTCCATTGTTAGAGAGGATGGGATGTAGATGGACCTCTCGCTGCAACCGTTCATCAGATGTCCTACCCTGAACGAGATTTCCTATATAAAAACCTTTGTAGCTGATCTTGGGACGTCCAAGGGGCGCTTTTTGCAGCCACAGCCCTTGTAATTCAGGCGCCAGGCAGGAGATAACACCATAAGTAAAGATCGTATGTTTGAGATCCATATCCTGCGACTCGACCCGCCTGGCGGCCAGATCGTCCAGGCGAAAAGTTCTCCTGTGCTTGCACGCTTTAGAGAGATGCTCATGGAACGGGCCCGAAAGTCCTGGGATCTAGAGAGATGGGGTTCTGGCAGTAAGAGCATATGGTCTCCAGGAAGGAGCCGTCTTCAAATGCCAGATCCACGTCCTCCTGGGGCGTCAGGTACTGGGTCATCTCCTCGCCGCACTTGGGGCAGATTATCTTGAGCCAGTCCAACCTGGAGAGCTGCCGGATGGTCTTGATGAGGAGGTATATGGCACCTGAATAAGTATCCCTGGTGAAGCTTATGGGCTTCAAGTGCTCTATTAAAAATGGGAGATCCATCCCAATCTCCACCATTGGGAAGACCAGGTGTTCTATTCCCCTGGCAAAGCCGATCTCCTGGTTCACAGTCCTGGAGATAGAGCCGTCTGATGTGAGAATGGCTACAAGGCAGTCAGAGCTTCTTATGCCAAAAGAGACCCTCTCAGACCTGGTGATGCCGAGGTCGAGGCTGTGCATGGCATAGTAGCTCTCCAGCCCGACTCTCCACAGTGCCTGGGAGAGCTCTTCTGCCAAGCCCTCATCGCTCTCAACGTGGGAGATGTATATCCTGGAGATCATCTTCTATCACTCTTTGCATGCAAACTCAAAAACTTATCCCAACCCGCCTTTTTGCCCCTTTTGGGCCTGGCGATCCAGTGGCCACTCCATCTACGCCAGACCTCATCTTTGCGTTTTGCCAAAGCCTCACAGTTTGCCAAATCGCTTTTCAGAGAGGCTCCTCCTGCCAGACCCACTCCTGACAAAAGTCGCCCTCTCCTGGCGCTCCAGAGTCCTGTATATGTAAGCAGTCCCAAGCTTCGTCATGGGGATGAAGATGACCAGGACTGAGATAAGCAACGCCTGGTTTAGTCCTCTATAGAACATAGGGATAAATGCAGCAGGCACACTCTCAACTGCAAAGACTGCTGCTATGTAGATCGATGCTGCCAGAATAGCTGAGAGCGCCAATATTGCTGTCCACAAGACAGACCAGAACGCCAGAAGGCGCCTCTTCTGACCATCGGTTATCCTGGCGCTGTGTTTGAGCGCGCCAAACGGACCGGCCCTGCCGTCAGCTATGAAGTATCCGTAGAACTGGTACTTGAGGAAGAGATAGACTCCTGGCAAGATGAAGAAGATCAGGCCTAGAGCCACAATAAGGAGAAATACGGCTGATGAGATCAGGTAGCTTGGGAGCGCTGCAAGTCCCCGCAGCAGGTCAGAGCGCCCCATGCCCATGTGGTCGTAGAAGCCAAGGGCGACTTTGAGAAGCACAATCTCGACTGCAGACGCAGCCAAAAGGGCAAAGCCAATTGCAAACAGCTTTGCGCCATCGAGTCCCAGGGGAAAAGCAATGGCAATTAGCCTATGTGATAGCTGAGCAGAAGGCGACTTAACAACTGCAGGCAAATATATCGCAGCAGAGATCGCAGCTGCCAGGAGCAGGAAGAAGAGGAAGTTGCCTTTAAGCGTGTTCCAGCTGAAGCGCACTGCTTCAAGCGGAGAAAAAGCCACCGCACTCATACCGCCTTGAGTGCTCTCAACTTATTAAATTCTTTTTCTCGACCTCTGCCGGGAAATTTGAGGCAGCGCCCTCTTTAGGCACAAGCCTATGATGCCTCTGCGCCAATCGCATCGCCATCCCTGCCTATCAGGACGTTATCTGCAGTGGTGACATCGTATAGATCCCTGATGTTCTCTACGATCTTGTTGATCCTCGATATGCCGTCCGCCTGCATAATCACGAAGAAGTCGTACTCTCCAAAGACGTGGTATATGTCCTTGATATCATCTCTACTCTTGAGGTTGTGGTAGACAGACCTCTCATGACCAGGCATTACCTTTAACATAGTGATCCCTATAACCATCTTCACTCACCCTTGAGCTATAATGGGATTACGCTTATTAAAATTTTTCGAATAGTTTATACCTTATTTTGATACATCTCATGCATAAAACTTGCAAAGTTTTCCTGGAGAGAATCGCTCTGATGAGTAGCCCAGAATTGCCGCAGCGCCCGTGCCTTCAACCGTCTAACTTCCGGCAGTGCGCCAGTGAAGCGCTCTGCACGAAGCATCTCAAGAGAAGCATCTCATATCCCAAAAGGCCCAGGCAAATCCCAAAAGACCCAGGCAAGAGATGAAGGCCCAAAGAATGAGATGGACCTCCTGGTCCAAGACTGCCCAGTCTCTTGGCTGGACAGACATATTAAGCACTACAAGCCAAGAAATGTAATCCGGGCTGCAGCCAATCAATGAAAACTAACATGCAAAAGGGCACAACTCACATGACGATGGGACTGAAAGTGAAGAGGAGATCAGGAGAGGCTTTTCGCAAGGCTCTGGTTGAGCTTGGCACATTTGACAGGAGAATGAAGATCTTCTCTGATGGGTCCAATGTCTATTTGCCCATATGCGGCTTAGATGACGAGGCCAGGTCAAGGCTAAGCGGCATTGGCGAGTTCGAGATCTTGGACAGAGATTTCCAGGAAGAGAGGGCGAACATAAGCGCAGAAGACATCCTGGGATACAGGCCGAGCTTCGAGGTAGTTGGAGACATAGCAATAATAGAGCCAGGAGGCGAGGCAGAGCCAGGCTGCGAGGAGAAGATAGCTGATGCCATCATCTCCACTCAAAAGAGCATTCGCTGCGTGATCGTGCCAATATCAGATGTAGAAGGCGAGTTCAGGACGCGCAGGTTCAGGACTGTGGCAGGCGAGAAGAGAACTGCGACGTCGCACAAAGAGCACGGCCTTCAGTACAAGGTGGACCTCGAAGGGGCGTACTTCACCCCGCGTCTGGGAACTGAGAGGCTGAGGGTTGCAGAGCAGATAGACCCCTCAGATACAGTCCTGGACATGTTCGCAGGAGTGGGCCCTTTTGCCCTTCTCATGGCTCACAAAGGGGCAAAAGTGATAGCGATAGACAAGAATCCCGTTGCCATCAGCTGCCTGAGAGAAAATGCATTACGAAATAAAATTCAGAATATAGAGATACTGGAAGGAGACGCAATTGAGATTGCAGGGCGTTACAGAGACGTGGCTGACCACGTGATCATGAACCTCCCCCACAGCGCCCACTTGTTTCTGGTCCCAGCCATCAATGCAGCAAAGCATGGTGGAACAATTCATTACTACTCAATCTCGCCTGAGGAGGACTTATTCAGAGACCAGGAGAGGATAGAGAAAGCAGCCTCAAGCATGGGCATAGAGATCGATGTGGCCTACAGAGGAATAGTGAGAAGCTATGCTCCAAGGAGATATAACGTGGTCATCGATTTCAGAGTGCTCAAGGGCTGAGAATGCCAGAACCAGATGAGAACGGCGCTCTAAACTCTTCTATTCCCAGGCTCCGCAGTCCGATGTATCAAAGGCATATGCCCTCTTGAAGCCGCAAGTTCGCAGGAATAAAGGGCAAGATCTGCAAGACAGGGCACAGCAGAAGGCAAGAAGTACAAGCCAAGTGCTGCCAGGACCTCAAATTGGAGACGTGCTCTAAGTGTGACAATATCCTGATCGTATTTATTGTCAAGCCCGCATTCCCAGAGGACTGTAAATATTTACGCGTACAAATGGTGAATCTCTGAGACCAGATTTTTCTAAAGACAGAATTAAGCGTACATCGCCCCAGCTGAATACAGCTTCGAAGCCAGATCCTGGACGGGGCCAATATAGGAATATAGAATTGGACGAATGACGACGCAAATATGGCATCCGCACACTATAATCAGAATGTAAATGTCATTACACAAATTGGATTTGAGGGAATCTATAAAAGCCTTGCAGAGGAATGCTTATGATAATTAATGATAGAATATAAATATATAAAAAGGAAAAGGCTTAAATAGGATCGAACACCATCAATATTTTGTGGTTCGTTAGCGTGATCCATCTGGCAACAAGTAGCTATCGAGCGCTTTTTGCAGCACCTCCAATACCATATGAGTAAAAATTTGATGAAGATGGTGGGTTGCCAGCATTTGCTTCAGATCAACTGCCCTGTCAGTCCGGATGGACTCTAGATGGACCACCAGATACATGTCAGAGCAAATAAAGGGAGAGAGTTGAAGAATGACACACACAGGCGGACATAAGGAATCGGAGAGCAGCAGCAAGAGCCAGAGCGGCATGGGGCCCAGTTCAGGACAGAGCAGCTGGTCTAGCAGAGGATCTCAAAACTATGGACAGTCTGGAATGGGTTCTCAGAGATACGGACAGTCGGAGATGAGCTCTCAGAGATACGGCCAATCTGGAATGGGGACTCAAAGCTACGGGCAGTCGGGAATGGGGACTCAGAGATATGGCACTGGAAGCCAGTACGGCACCATGATGTCCCAGTATGGAGCGCGCGAGTTCACAGGCATGGGGAGCCAGAGCGGCATGGGATCTCAGAGCTATGCACAGTCAAGAATGGGATCTCAGAGGTACAGCCAATCTGGAATGGGATCTCAGAGGTACAGCCAATCTGGAATGAGATCTCAGAGGTACGGACAGTCTGGAATGGGTTCTCAGAGGCACAGCCAGTCTGGAATGGGGACTCAAAGCTATGGACAGTCTGAAATGAGACCCCAGAGATACGGACAGTCAGGAATGGGATCTCAGAGCTACGGACAGTCAGGAATGGGAAGGTCTCAGAGGTCATCCATGCAGGGCACAAGCGGCTTCGGACAGGGTTTCGAGAGCCAATATGGCCTTGGCAGATCCCAGAGCTACGGGCAGTCCAGTATGGGAAGGTCTCAGTCTTACGGGCAGTCCAGTATGGGAAGGTCCCAATCTTACGGACAATCCGGAATGGGAAGATCGCAGAGCTACGGCACCCAGGGATATGGAACCAGGAGCAGCTGGCGAGAGCCAGGAAGCGTCTACACAGGAAGCCAAAGCGGCATGGGATCTCAGAGCTATGGGCAGTCTGGGTCCAGAGGACGCTCCAGCTCAGGCACAAGCAGCAGCGGTTCGAGTTCAAGCGGCTGGTGAGGCTTAAGGATCTCGGACGGCAGGTAGCCGCCCGACGACCAAAATTTTGAGCAAACCCGGAGGTCTATGGCCAGAGTGAACAGAGAAGCCTTCAGGAAGAACGAGTCTGACATGAGACAGTTCGGCGAAGAGATGAGCAACTGGGCCGACACCCACAGCGATATCAGCGACCAGGCGAAAGATGCTCTCAAAAGCAGGTGGAGCTCAATTGAAGAGAGGCTCAAGGACATAGATCAGATAAAAGAGGATAAATGGGATGATTATGCCCTTGGCCTGGACAGAGATTTTAACAGCCTAAAAAGCGACTACCAGAGGCGATCTTCGCAGAATAAGGAGAGGTGAGCCAAGGCCAGATCTGTTCACCAGAGCATCTGATCTTCTTTGAGCAATAGGGAGTTCCAGATGCATGGACATCAGCAGGCGGCTTTCCAGAAGGGAGAAAAAGGAGAGGGAGAAGTTAGGCGACATAACTCTCCAGATTAGAGAGATCACGGCGAAGCCAGGCGTTTACAGGATGTTCACTCTCGTAGAAAAACAGATGGATATCGGAAGCGCTGAGGCTTTGGAACTGACAGCATATCAAAAGGTTTAGGCAGTAGAATATTCATTTATGGATCTAAAATTATTTAGGGGTGTATCGAAATGCAGCAGATGAATCAGGCTATGTGCAGCACAATTGACGATTTTGAGAATGAGCTACAGAAGTGGCAACAGGTAATGGATTCAGCTCAGGGCTGTCCAAGCGTCGAGATAGAGGCACAGGCGCAGATGGGCGCTCTGGATACATGGAGGAGGGCTCTTGAGCAGAGCCTGACAAGGATGCAGAGCCTGGGGCCAGAGATGCAGCAGAGAGGCCAAAGAGATGTAATGGATACCTGTGCCAAGGCCCATACAGCCATTATGGTCTCCAAGCAGAGGCTGGAACAGCAGTACGGCATAGGCGACCAGCCCCTGGAGCAGATAGGCATGGATAATATTTACTCCCCAGGCATGTCACAGCAGTACGGAATGGGAAGGATGGCTCAGCAGTACGGGACTCAGCAGTATGGAATGGGCAGGGCCTCTCAGATGTACGGCACCCAGCAGTATGGAATGGGAAGGACCTCTCAGATGTACGGCATGGGAAGGATGACTCAACAGTATGGGACTCAGCAGTACGGAATGGGAAGGACGTCTCAGCAGTATGAAACTCCAGAGCAGTACGGCAGCTTTGGAACTTCCAGAACCACCCAGCTCGGAAGAGAGAGGACTTCACAGCACGGGTCGCCTTACAGCACCTCAGGCAGCTGGTCAGAGCATCCCCAGATGAGCCAGTTCGGCACTGGGAGGCAGACTTCTCAGCACGAATCGACGTCTGGCAGCATGGGATCTCAGAGCTATGGCCAGGAAGCAAGGGACCCATTCAGCAGGGAGTTCGGGCGCGAGCCCTACAGGGTCAAGGAGCTGAGGCAGAAGTACGGAGAATCTCTATACCCATCTCCAACCCAGCAGTATGGCCAGAGCAGGATGATGCAGAGGAACTGGTAGACTGGCGCAGGAAATGCACTGCGTTTCCAAAATGTGCCTGCAGCTCAGTTCTAGATTGGCAAATTTGACGCCAAAAAAATCATTTCGCCAGCCTCTGGGGCATTGCCATCCAGAGGCACTAAATTTTGTCTTCAGAAGGAGTTGATGCTTTGACAATAAGCGACGAGATTGACGCTTACAGGAGAAAAGCAGAGGCAAACTTGAGCCAGTTCGATGCCGACTTCAAGAAGTGGACAGCTCAGGGAAAGGAGAGAGAAGCAGATGCACAGCTTAAAGCTCTGCACAGCAGGCGAACTGATTTCGGCAACAGGCTCAGAGAGACGGACAGAGTCGGCGAAGACAAGTGGGCGGACTTCAAGCGGGACATGGACAACTCCTGGGAAGGCCTGAAGTCCGATTTTCGACGTCTGACCTCCAGATGAAGCAGCATCTGGTGCTCAAGCCCTGCCTTTTTGATGACTATTTTTCTGTGCGATTAAGGTGATGACAATGTATGGAGATCGATCCAGCTCGCATGCTGGCACAGAGAGACGCGAAAGGAGAAGACACAGCCTGGAGCCTCTTCGCCGTGATCCTGAGGCCAGGAGGCTCATAGATATGGCTAGTCGAGAGCCGTACAACATCGCAGGAGGCGGGGAGCACTCAGGACTTCCCAGAAGGAGAGAAGGGTACGGCAAAGAGTATGGCCAGGACAGGGTCCAGCCCTGGCAGCACGCGCGGGAGTGGGAGCCCTACAGCGAATACAGAGATGCGGGCTACGGCAGCGGCCCTGAGTACGGCTCTGATGTGGATAAAGCAGGCAGCTCCACCTCAATGAGCGATGCCGGATACGGCCGAGGCTACGAGTGGGGAGAGAGGGACATGGGGTACAGCCGGGGGACTGAGTACGGCTACGCCACCACTGGCTTCGGGGGAAGGGGATTTGAGGCTGGGAACGAGGGTCGCGGTCACAGCAGGGAGTCAGACCTGGATATAGAGAGAAGGTATGAGCCGGAGTTCGAGAGGCCATCGGATACCGACTACCGCCTGATGCCAGGCGAGAGCAACTACGCTGGCGAGTACAGCGAGACGAGATACGATCTGAGGGACGACGCCGCAGATTACCTCGGAGGTTGGGGAGAGCCTCTGGAGGAGAGGCCAGGGTATGTAACTGGCAGGAGATCTGGAGCGCGCAATCGCAGGCAGTTGTAACGCTAAACTTATGGAGGAAGCATTATGGCAGATTGGTCAGAAAGATACAGCTATAGAGGATATGGCCGGTATGGCCAGAGGGATGAAGGCATAGGCCAAAAGATCGAGAACTGGGTTGAGGAACACTTCCCCAGTGCCAGGGAGCAGGAGACAGGCCACAGTGGATCTGGAGATGCCTATGACACGGGAAGGTACAGCCAGGGGTATACAGGCTATCCTAGAAGCCAGGCAGATTACAACGCCAGCAGATATGGCACTGCGCTCCGAACAGATAGGGATGAGAGAAGCCTGGGGGAGAGAGTGGAGGACTGGGCACAGAGGAATGTGCCGGGCGTCAGAGATAGAGAGCGCTATGGAGAAACGAGGTCGTACAGAGGATACTCCACGTATCGCCAGCCAGGCCTGAGATCTGAGCAATACAGCGTCTACAGCCCAGAGGGGTCAGTCTACAGAAGTTATACAGCTGAGACCCGGCCGTATGTGGAGAGAAGCGAGAGATATGGAAGCCTGGGATACAGCGCACCTGAAAGGGCAAGGAGCGACATAGGCAACATTGGAGAGAGGATAGAGAACTGGACGCAGAGGAACATACCAGGCATGGGAGAGAGGTCCTATGGCTATAGAGGCACAGGAAGCGCCTGGCGTTCGAACGATTATTCAAACGTAAATTATTCTGACAGATACGGACAGATGGGAATGGGGAGGTCAGCTGAAGACTGGCCCAGGATGCACAGAGGCGCCCTGCAGAAGAGCGTGGAGGAGAGAGACTACAGCACAGACGGGGGCTGGCCCCTTGAGAACCGATCTGAGGGATATGGGAGAAACACAGAGCAATATGGAAGCGACAGATACAGCACGTCCCACAGCCAAAGCGAGAGATACGGCAGCCGCGGCTCAGGAATCGTCAACAGAGCTGAGAGGGATGTGAGCAGCGCAGGACAGAAGGTCGAGGACTGGGCCAGGAGGAACATTCCTGGGCTGAAGGGAAGCGAGAGCTACAGCCAGAGGGGATACGGAAACGATGACAGGTCGCACTCTCCCTATGGCGATACTCCATATCGCAGCACGTACTCCGGTTCTGAGCAGTACAACGTGAACAGGCCCGGCGTCTGGGGATATACAAACTACGAGAACGAAGTATGGCCATACGGAAGCAGGAGAGAAGGAGACAGCAGTACAGAGCAGTATGGCACCAGGTCCACGGGAGTTCTCGGCAAGGCTGAAAGAGAAGTCAAGGACGCGGGAAGCAAAGCCAAGAACTGGGCTGAGAGGCACGTTCCTGGGCTCAAGGGAAGAGAGAGCTACGAAGGTTATGGAAGCCGCGGGTCTGACAGATACGGCCAGTACAGCAGCGGGCAGCATGAAAGGACCCAGGGCTACTCCCGGAGCGCCTCTGAGAGATATGGGACATCCCAGAGCGTAGACCAGGGAATGACAGGTTACAGGGGCATTGGGTCCGAGAGCTATGGAGACATAAGAAGGATAGGGGAGATTCGACCAAGCGGCATAGGCGATGTCTGGCAGCGCAGGGAGAACCTGGGAGACTGGTATGACCAGGAGACGACAGGAACTGGAATCTGGTCCAGAAGCTCTCAGCCATATGGCCAGCAAGGCACAGGTCAGTATAGAAGCCAATACAGAAGCGAGTCTCAGGCCAGGCCCTGGAGCACTGCCCTTCCTTCAAGCCAGATAGATGCGGGAACAAGCCGGAGTCAAGGCTACGAGAGCTCTCCGCAGACTGAGGACTATGGACGCTTTGGCCACGAGAGCTGGACTGGGATAAGCGGCCAGTATGGATCTGGCGTGTCAGGGCAGTACGGCCTGGGCGATAGGCATGGAAGAGCTGAGCAGCACACATCCAGCAGACCTGACACAGACCAGTCCAATGTTCGCCAGTCCGATGTCAGCGAGCAGAACCTAGAGAGGATCTGGGGCGACATAGGCGATGGGTTCAGGGGAACGATCTCATCAACTCCGCAGATGCAAGAAGAGTACAGAACAAGACAGACCAGCACTCCTCAGATGTCTCAAAGCTATGGCACCCAGACCTATGGCCAGGAAAGAAGCACACAGAGCTACAGACAGCCAAGCGCCATGTCAACGAGAAATATGCCCAGCTACAGAGGAGAGTATGGTGGAAGCAAATCTGGAGTTGTCCCGACATCTGAATACAGAACAGATGTTCTGGAAAATTATGTTGACTTGGGCCCTGAGTTTGGCCAGTACGGCAGGCACGACTACGGCTCTCAGATGGGCTATGGCCATGAAGAGGGAGAGCCTCAGACAGGCGAGTACAGGGTCACAGGCCAAAGCCAGCAGTACGGCATGAATGAAAGCAGGAGCCAGATCTACAGCTCTGCAGGTCAACAGAGAGCCACCCAGAGCTACGGTGCCAGCATGCAGACAGAGCATCGCTCATCTCCAGAGCAGAGCCAGAGGGGCAGCCAGGACATGGGAAGAGACGTCCAGTACGGCAGGGTCTTCGGGAGGAGCCAGATCACGCCTGAGACATACGGCAGACAGTCTCAGCAGTATGGGCAGAC
>CAZXDN010000032.1:0-28511 GCA_964639235.1 uncultured Methanotrichaceae archaeon
TGCAAGGCGCTTAAAATAAGGCTGTGGGGCAGTTCGGCTCAAGATCCTGCACAAAAGAGAATATGATTAATATCGTGGGTCCCTACTACCACCTATGATCGATCTGCACACCCATACCACTTTCAGCGACGGGGAACTCATACCAAGCGAGCTGGTGAGGAGGGCGGAGGCCAAGGGCTACTCTGCAATTGCTCTGACTGACCACGTCGACTTCACCAACATCGACCTGGTGCTCTCATGCGTCTCCAAGATCAAGTACCTTGAGGATGTCCTGGAGATGAGGATCCTCTCTGGAGTTGAGCTAACTCACGTGCCGCCTGAGAAGATCGAGCGGCTGGCCACTCTGGCGCGCAGGCTCGGAGCCGAGATCGTGGTCGTGCACGGCGAGACGCCTGTGGAGCCCGTCAAGCGCGGCACGAACAGGGCTGCTGTCGAGATAGGTGTGGACATACTCGCCCATCCTGGATTCATAACACTGGAGGAGGCAGAGATCGCAAGAGACAACAACGTCTGCCTGGAGATAACGTCGAGGCTCGGCCACAACATCACTAACGGCCACGTGGCAAAGATCGCCTCACAGGCGGGCGCTCAGATGGTGGTGGATACGGACACACACAGCCCTGATGACCTGATAGACTCCAACAGGGCAATTGAGATCGCTGAGGGCGCTGGTTTAAGCCATGAGGCTGCCAGGAGCATAGTCTTGAACCATCCCCTGATCAGGTAGCATGTTTAGCTGGCCAGGCGTTTTTCATCTGGCATATTTAAGCCTGGATGGGTCGCGATCAATCTCATGCTACTATTGAAATAGTCTGACCTCAGATAAGTTGTAGCATCTGCATGTTGTTGAGCTACGCTCTGAAAGGAGATGACTGAATAGAGATAGTTGCACTGGATATCTCAGGCAGGCACGAGTTCAAGGGCAAGTACCACATGGTCTGCGCAGCCATATCAGCCAGGATCTCGCCTGAGTGCATTGAGAAGGTTTATTCTGTTAGGCTGGTGCCTCGCGTGGCCGATGCCCCGGACCTGGACGAGGTTGTGGACCTGATAAGCGCATCTGTGCTCTCTCTTCCTGGAACGGTTATTGCAGAGAAGGGGGACTTGTACAACCTGGACGTGTGGAAGGTTGGAAGCATTCTTGGGAGAGACTTCAAGTATCCTGAGTCCCTGGGGGAGCGAGCTTCCATCGAGATGGCCCACCACGTCTCTTTAGCAGGACGAAAGCTTTTAATCGAGGCTTGAAAAATTTTGGCTCAAATGGATGAAGAGAAGACGGCAGTTCTGATGATGAGGGAGGACCCAGGCCAGCAGCCCGACCTTTATAAGATGGGCGAGCTTCGCGGCCTGGCTGGAGCCGCAGGCTACAAAGTGCTGGCAGAGGTCACCCAGCGTCGAGGCAGAGATCACAGGTTCCAGGTGGGCAGGGGAAAGATCGCTGAGGCTCTGAGCTACAGCCCGGACAAGCTGATATTTTACAACCCATTGAGCCCTTTCCAGGTCTTCTCTATAACCTCTGAGTTCTCTGCAAAGGCCATTGACAGGTTCAATTTGATACTGGAGATCTTCGCCTCCAGAGCGCGGACGCGAGAGTCCAAGCTTCAGGTAGAGCTCGCCCGGCTGAGCTATGAGGCGCCTCACATAAGAAATGCCGTAGCCATGAACAAGCTCAGCGAGCGCCCAGGTTACAAGGGTTCTGGTGCGTATGAGGAGTCTGCCTACCACGACATCCGCGGCAGGATGGCCAAGATCAGGGCGTCTTTAAAGGACGTGGAGGTCATGGGCGAGGACAGGAGGCAAAAGAGGAGAGAGCTGGGATTCGACCTTGTGGCCCTGGCAGGCTACACCAACGCTGGGAAGAGCACTCTCTTAAACGTCTTGACAGACTCAGGCGTCGAGGCCAGGGACCAGCCCTTCACGACTCTCTCGCCTACGACCAGGGCAGTTAACATGCGAGGCAGGAAGGTTCTTTTAACAGACACAGTGGGCTTCATAGACGACCTGCCCCACTTCATGATCAAGTCCTTCAAGTCTACGTTATCCGAGATCTCAGAGGCAGACCTCGTCTTGCTCGTGGCAGATCTATCTGATCCTCCTGAGCTCTTGAGGCGAAAGATGGTTGCATCCCACAAGGTTCTGTGGGACTGCCAGTCATCAGCTCCTATAATCACAGTCCTGAACAAGGCTGACCGCCTGAACATGGATGATGTTCTCTCCAGGATCGAGATGATAGAAGATCTGGCGCCAAACCCAGTTCCCTTATCTGCAAAAGCCGGCCTTGGCATTGATGGGCTTCTGGACAGGATTCACAGCAGGCTTCAGCCTCTCAAGGAGTTCACCCTCAGGTTGCCTTACACCGCTGAGGGTCTAAGCGAGCTTTCCAGGCTCTACAAGACTGCGGACTTGCTCAGCGTGAGCTACGAGGATGAGATGGTGGTCGAGCTCAGAGGAAGAGAGGATGCCCTGGGCAGGGTGAATAAGCTAGGGCTTGGGGTCTGACTTCTCTCAAGAAACTGTTTTACGCCCTTAAGGGATTGATACAACATGGCAGGTAAGGCAGAACCCTCACGCGAGATGCCCATAAGAGAGCACTTTCAGCTCAAGCAGACCATAGTCACCATCTCAGCTTATGAGCCCGCGCACATAGAGGCTGCAAAAAATTCTATAAAGATTGAGCGCTGCCTCCTCGAGGACTTCATAGAGCAGGACCCATTCTTCGCCATCACCCTGGACCCCTACGACCTTCCATCCAGAGACGCTCCTGAGATCGTGAGGCAGATGGTCCTGGCTGGAAACGCCTTTGGCATAGGCCCAATGAGCGCAGTTGCAGGCACAATCGCCAAGCTCGCAGTCGAGGCCATGATCCGCGCTGGAGCAAAATATGCCATAGTCGACAACGGCGGCGACATCTCAATTCTGAACGACCGGCCTGTGCTTGTGGGAATTTATGCGGGCTCCTCGCCCATCAAGGATCTCGCACTGGAGGTTCCTCCCAGGGAAAAACCTCTGGGGATATGCACCAGCAGCGGGACCGTTGGTCCCTCCATCAGCTTCGGGTGCGCTGACGCTGCGCTTGTGATCTCTCAGGACCCTGCTCTGGCTGATGCCGGGGCAACCGCCCTGGGAAACGCCGTTCAGCCGGGCATGCCTCTGGACAAATGCTTCTCGGTTGTGAACAGGCCAGGAGTTGAAGGGGCTCTGGCGATTCGCGGAGAGGAGCTGGCATTGTGGGGTACTCTACCAAGAATTTGCAGGGCACGGTTTAAGCCTGAGCTAATTACGAAGGCCTGAGTCTAAAAGCTGTGGTTTTTTTGAGTCAGTATTCATATTATCTATAACTTACAATTGCATGCTAAAATGATAAAATCAAAATATATAAATATATTGTTCTAATTTATAACTATATGTGTTTTTGCATATCTTGTCTTTTTAAGGGGATATGCTGTTGTACATTTGGCCATCATACTTCACATGTTTGTATGCCGTTCTTTTAAAATTCCAATATGTATTATAGTTTTGTTAACATAAGCACCAAAAAGAATATTAGGTAGAAGCATCTCTCGCATACAGCTTGAAGGCTTGAAATAATACCGGCAGGAGGGAATATGATATGGCAAAATCTATGTTTGTCCTAATCTTGAATAATTTGCTATATCTGATGTTTATATTATTTTTTATTTCATCTGGCGAATCTAAATTATACTCCTTTGAAAATGAAACTGATCTTCAAAGCTGGGGATATATTTCAACTGAAGAGACTGACAGCGTTACACAAAATCATGCACTAGTCTTGTCTCCGGCCCAAAGCGCCTCTATTTGCGTTGAGTGCGATGAAGGTAGTTCATCTCATGGGATAATGTTCCTTTGGAATAATCATGGAAAATATCATAATTTATTTGAATTAAACTTTTCTATAGATGGTAAAAGAAAAAACTTGCGTGATAACGATAAAAGTGGATGGATTTCTACAGACAATTACCTAATGCCTTGTGGCATTCAGCACAATGTAACATTTAATTATGAGACAAAAGATATATGGCAAGATTTACCTTTAGGATCTTCTATTCCTTCTTGCTGGATCGATAACGTCTCTCTCATTGGATTGCATATCTGGGGTGGCGAAGTCACCTCCAAAATGTCTAAGGTCTCTCCTAAGAATTCGCTAGATGAAATCATTAGAATTCTTAATGGCACTGGTGACAGTGTAGTGGTAGAAGGGCACTCAAATCTACAGGATATATTTAATGCGATAGTGCAAATCCAAAAAAATAATCCTTCTTATAAAAAGACGCTTATTTTGGAAAGTGGAGAATATCATGGTAAAATTATGATAAATAATATCAGGAATATATCTATTAAAAAGGCGCCTTCGTCTGATGTAACATTTAGCAAAGGATACGATGCTATATGCTTAGTTAACGCTTCAAATATTACTATAGACGGCGTAAATATTGAAAATGGACGTTTTGGAGTATTCATGCAGGATAGCGTTCATTGCAGAATACTGAATAATACTATTAGGTCTTTCTCAGATTCAGGAGTATGTTTATTCAATAGTTCTTATAATACTATTGAACTGAATAATATTAACTCTCAGAATACTAATTCAAGTGGGATACGGCTAATTGATTCAAGTAACAATACAGCAAGAGAGAATGAATTGTCTGTTGAAAGTAATCTATATTTATGTGAAAATCGCAGCTGCAATAATACTTTCGTAGTTGAGACTGGTTGTGACAATTGTGCTATTACGTGTAATGGTGTAGTCTTCTGGTTGAGCGATAATGGCTTTTCTAAAGATGACGGGGTCAATAAGGCCATTCCTTTTGATCCCAATTCTATCATTGGCGCCTGTGGTAGCTATAGCAACATCTGGGAGTTAGATTAACTGATGAATGTTATTACACCCTTTATAATATTTATTATAATGTTTATTCCATTTGCTTCAGCTGTCCCAGTAGATATGAGCAGTAGCATCCCCCCATCACCTCAGGTGAGTTCTCCCTCATGGGTGAGCCCTAATACTAATCTAGCATCTTCTAAAGCATCTGCCGATGCAGTTGATACTAATAATGATGTTACTGCAGTTAATGCGAATTTTCCAAATGATTATGGCCAAATCGATATTATTAAATTAGCACGTCCTAATTATAAAGACTTTTATCTTCTTAATAAAACATATTGTGTTAATGTAGAAATAAAAGGCGTTGGGCGTCCTTTAGATAACGTAACAATTAAAGAAATAGTTGATTCAAAGTTACAGATTGACTTCTCACAAATATCTCCTTATGTCTTTGATCCATTTAGTACTTCTTCTATAAAGCCAATACATTATGTAAATATAACTAATTTGTCTAACCAATGTGACCAGTACTCCCTGGATTATTTAAATAACAGTATCTATATAAAAGTAAATCGTTTGGAACCAAAACATCGTATCAAGTACAACTTTACTATAAAGTCTAACGAAACTGGTGTTTTCCAAGCCGTTACTATATTAAGGCTTGCAGGAGATTCTTCTAAGTGGTCTGATTTAGATGTTCCCCTGGATATTGAAGTAAGGCCTCCTATATTTGAGGCGTATGTTGATAAAGAAACATCCTACGCTATAGAAGGAAAATCCCTAAATGTAACATATAATATATTACATAAATCTGGTTGGTGTTCTGGTCCCTTTAAGTTAAATGTAAGTTTCAAGAACTCTACAGACGATGAATATGAATTGTATATAAACAAAAAACTATATAAGAACGGAGATCTTCTTCCTACTGTGTTTAGTACCCTCAAGGGCACCCAAATTAACGTATCTATAATATATAAAAATAGTGGGTCGCACATATTGCCTGCCGTACTGATTGAACGAGAGATAATTCCTTTTGAAGATAACAAAGTCGAAATATATCAATACTTTACTAAATCTATGGATGAATCACAATCTGTGTTCTCTAATTTTGGGGTAATCTTTGCTGTAATATTATCTTTATTCTCCTTTTTTATATCACTATATGAGTTACGTTTGACTAAAAAGGATCTGCGTTTGACTCAAAATGATTTACACTTTACGGAAAAAGATTTACATTTTACAGAGAAAGGGCTAGATATTATGTATGAAGAATTGAAGGTTATGAGAGAAGAGCTACAAATCGCAAAGGACAAATTCAACAACTCGATTTATAATACTAGCTCTGACAACAATTTAGAGTATGTTTCAAATGACGATCCTCCATCGAAACCTTGAACTACACCTATGCCCTACTTTCGACGGTCAGGTGACTCTAATTGCAGTTGCTTCTAATCCACTCGGATTACATTGAATACGAGGCCAAGAGGCCCACGAAGATGGCTGAGAAGATCGAAGACTCGGCTAAGGTGGGCAGGCTTGAGGACGCCTTATGCGCCTTCATAGCAGTTGAGAAGTTCGACGAAGACGACGCAGATGCGGTCGTAGCCGAAGGCGCAAAGCAGATCTCGGACGTGGCAGACCAGGTCCACGCCACCCGCGTCATGGTCTACCCTTACGCGCACTTGAGCTCTAACCTGTCATCTCCAGACGCAGCAGTCAAGGTGCTCAGAGGCCTTGAGGAGACTTTGAGAGGAAACTACGAGGTCATGAGGGCCCCATTTGGCTGGTACAAATCGTTCTCAATAAAGTGCAAGGGACATCCCCTCTCTGAGCTCTCCAGGTCGATCAAGCTTGGCGAAGGAGAGGTGGTCTCAGAGGCTCTCAAGTCCGAGGCAAAGGCAGTCTCCTACTGGAAGGTCCTGGACTTGGATGGGAAAATGATCGATGCCGACAAGTTCGACTTCTCAGGCCATGAGAACCTTGGCAAGTTCGTCCACTACGAGATAGCTAAGGCCAGGGCCGTTGACTCGGTGCCTCCCCACGTCGAGCTGATGAAGAGGCTGGAGCTTGTAGACTACGAGCCCGGATCTGACCCTGGAAACATGAGGTTCTACCCCAAGGGCAGGATGATCAAGGCCCTCCTTGAGTCCTATGTTCTGGACAAGGCATCAGACCTTGGAGCGATGGAGGTCGAGACCCCCATCATGTACGATATGGATCATCCAACCCTGAAGAAGTACCTGGACCGCTTCCCAGCAAGGCAGTACCAGATAGATGCCGAGAAGAAGAGGCTCTTCCTCAGGTTCGCAGCCTGCTTTGGCCAGTTCCTGATGGGCCACGACATGACCATCTCTTACAAGTCTCTGCCCCTGAAAATGTTCGAGATCACAAGGTACAGCTTCAGGCGCGAGCAGCGCGGAGAGCTTGTGGGAATCAGGAGGCTTCGCGCCTTCACAATGCCCGACATGCATACCTTGACCAGGGACATGTCCTCAGCCGTTGCGGAGTTCAAGAAGCAGTACGAGGCGAGCATAGAGGTTCTAGAAGACGTCGGCCTGGATCTCGGAGACTACGAGGTCGCGATCAGGTTTACAAAGGACTTCTATGCTGAAAATAAGGAGTTCATTGAGAGTTTAGTGGATATAGTGAAGAAGCCAGTCTTAATAGAGATGTGGGACGAGAGGTTCTTCTATTTCGTTTTGAAATTCGAGTTCAACTTCGTCGACACCTCAGACAAGGCAAGCGCCCTCTCAACTGTCCAGATAGACGTCGAGAACGCGGAGAGGTACGACATCAACTACGTCGATGAAGACGGTGAGAAGAAGAGGCCCATACTCCTGCATTGCTCTCCAAGCGGCGCCATAGAGAGGGTAATGTACGCTCTGCTTGAGAAGGCTGCCAGGGAGACAGAGCAGGGGAAGCTGCCAATGCTCAAGACCTGGCTCTCGCCCACACAGGTCAGGGTAATACCTGTTGCTGAGCGCCACCAGGCCAGGGCTGTGGAGGTCGCCAGTATGCTGGGTTTCAGGACAGATATAGACGACAGGGAAGAGACTGTTGGAAAGAAGATCAGGGACGCAGGGCGCGAATGGGTGCCCTATGTCGTAGTCATCGGCGACGAGGAACTGGCCTCTGGCCAGCTTACAGTCACCATCAGGGCTGAGTCTACGCCGAAGTCTCCTGCCAAGGCAAAGATGACCCTGGATGAGTTAAGGGAAAAAATCCAGTCCGAGGTCGCAGGCAAGCCCTGGAGAAGACTGCCTCTTGCAGCCAAGCTCTCTGAGCGGCCAAAGTTCGTCTAGGCTTTAAGCCATCTTCGATATCTGAGAAGCTCTGAACAGGGCTTCTCTCTTTTTGGCCATTTCTCTTGATATCCGTTTTTGGGATCTATTCTCCTTGTCTGCTTTTGGATCTCCATGCTCATTTCTCTGAAACGGGTTCTCCTGGCCAGCGGTACTTTGAAGATCAGGAGTCGAATGTGCTGGCCAACTGGTCTTCTGGCTATTAAGGTGATTTGCACTAATGCTCAAAGGTACATACCGCAATAGTTATCAGACACTAGTCACACAGGGATTGCTTGGAGGTGACTTAGGATGCCGTCTTTGATGGATCAGGTAATAGTCGTGGTGGTCTTCGGGCTGCTGTCTTTCATACTTCCCACAGTCCTGAACAGGTTCGCAGACAGCAGGAGCAAGCCCAGGTAAGATCAGACTTTTTAATTTTAGCGTAATCTGAACCTCTGGCCAATCAAGTTGGCCAAAACAACAGGCCAAACAGCTTTGTTGGCCAGAGCGTCAGTACTTGATGTGCATTCTGATCGCTCCATGAGCATAGGTTGAGCGGCTCGTGAGTGGAAAGCGGCCTTCTTTTACGATTCGCGTCAGCTTTTGGCATGGCCAGCTCTGGCCAAAATCGCCATTTTGCTCATACGGGCAGCGGCAATCTGCACATTACATCTCTTTTCTCCTGCCGTAACTATTATTAATTATCAATTCCATAGAGCAAGGACGGAGGTGAGATGAATGCCCTCTATGACTGATCAGATAATCGCCATAATCATATTCGGCGCTGCTACCTTTATCCTGCCGGCTTTTCTGAACAAGTTCGCCGATAGCCGCAGCAAGCCAAGATAAATCTCATTTTTTAATTTTGACTTAAAAAAAATCTTCGATTCTGGAGATATGTGCTGTCATCTGAATGCTCTGTCCTGGGCTTGCAGAGATCCCGGCTAATCACCTTGCCTGTGCTGGCCCTGTGGCAGCTGCCAGGGCAAGGATGATTGAGATGGGCTGAAGTGCATGTCGAACTCACTTTGAATTCTCATTCTTCTGGCCCAGGGGGCGCGGTCATGGGATGCTTGTCGACGCCTGAGCTTCCTGGTATGTAATATATCCTTCCCAGATCGCTGTAGTAGTTGCCTGTCGTCCCATTATCCCAGCGGTTGTTCGGACTGCGGTCGTAGGCATTGACATTGTTCTTCTCCAGAGCGTTGTAGAAAATCTGGTTCCAGAAGGCTGAGATGGTCAGGTATATGCCGTACCCATTGCCCTCCAATCGGTTTCCTGATATGGTGTTGTTGCTGCTGTGGAAGGTCAAGTGGATTCCAATGTCGTTTTCCAGCGCTGAGTTGCTCAGGATCTTGTTCTGATTGCTGTTGTAGGCCAGGAATATGCCTCTTGCGTTCTCCTCTGCAAGGTTCTCCTCTACTAGGTTGTACCTGGAGCTTTCAAGGTATATGCCTGCGTGGTTATTGCGGCTGACATTGTTCTTTGCCAGACAGTTGTGGTCGCTGGACGTATCTAGAGATATTCCGTACCAGCCGTTTCCTGAGACGTTGTTCTTCTCCACAGTGTTGTTGCAGCTTGAGCGAAGGTTTATCGAGATTGCGCCGTTTTCTGTTACGCTATTGCCAATTATCAGATTTCCATCTGAGCCTTCCAGGCAGATTCCGCAATCGCTTGCATCTCTGGCTTCGTTCCTGCAAATCTCGTTTTCTTTTATGGTGTTGTTCTGGCTGCTGAAGAGGACTATTCCATTCGAGTTGTCCTCAACTGTGTTGTTCTCAAAGAGATTTCCGTTGGAGTTTCCAAGGCTGATCCCATCTGTGTTGTTCCTGACCTGGTTGTCACTGATCCGGTTGTTGCTTGAGACGACCTTTATGCCTGCATCCTTCGATCTCTCAACTCTGAATCCTGATAGCTCAACTCCGTCAGAGAAGATCGTAACTGCGCTGCCTTTGAGGCCTGCGTCTATGACTGGCTCTCCCTGGCCCTTGAGAGCTACTGCCTTTGTGATGTTCAGGCTCTCGCTGTAATTTCCAGAGCGAACCAGGATCAGGTCGCCGTCAGCTGCAGAGTCTATGGCTTTTTGGATGCTCTCTCCAGGCGAGACCTCGATTGTTGCAGCTTTGGCCATACAGACGGCTGATACCAAGAAGATCGAGATCAGGGCGACTGCCAGCGTTACTCTGACCTTAATACCTTGCATCTCCATTGCTTATCCCCTCAGCTAGTCTGAGGAAGTTACTGGATTAAAGATTTGTTGAGCCGACCCTCTTTGGCCAATCTTTCATTGATCCCATCTCTCTGGGAGCTGAACAGCCATAAAATTACTGATCAAGTTATCTTGTCCATTCAGTATAAATCTGGTGGCAGGTCTATGCTGTGAGAAACAGTTATAGCTCATTTGAGCAGAGCATCGATGAGATGTCTGGGCATCGATGAGATGTATGAGCAGGATGGTTTGGGCATGAAGTTCGAGGCAGAGGTCCTGGATGTGATCCAGGTGACAAAGAGCGTTTTATCCCTCAGGTTCAAGAGGCCTGAGGAGTTCGACTACCTTCCCGGCCAGTTCATTCTCCTGGGGCTGACAGGTGGCAGGGATGTGACCTTTAAGCCTCTCAGCCTGTCCAGCTCTCCTACCCAAATGCATCTTGAGGTTTCCAAGAGGCTTACAGGCCATCCTTTCTCAAACGTCTTCATGGGCATGAAGGCAGGAGACTCTGTCCAGGTAGACGGCCCCTATGGCAGGTTCACATTTCAGGGAGAGCACAGCAAGGTGGGCATGTTATCTGGCGGTGTGGGAATTACGCCTCTCAAAAGCATGATGCGCTATGCAACAGACAAAGACCTGGACTGCGATATAGTCCTGATCTGCTCTAACAGGAGCGAGGACGATGTGGTATTTGGTGAAGATCTTAATTTAATGCAGTCAAAAAATCCAAACCTCAGAGTGGTGAACACCATCACCAGGCCAGGGCCTGGGTGGACGGGGACAACTGGCAGGATAGATGATTCTATGGTAAGGAAGTTCATCCCTGATTACCTGGACAGGGCATTCTACACAAGCGGGCCGCAGGTCATGGTAAGTGCAATGGTCTCGATGCTCAAGGAGATGGGCCTGCAGGATGCACAGATAAAGCAGGAGGTTTTTACAGGGTATGATGTATGAAATTAATAATAGCAGCCACAACTTTCTGGGCTAGCACAAACTACCTGAGTGTCTCAGGCCGACGGGCCCCCTGACCCCGCATCCGCGGGGAACACTTACATCGCTATGCAGGTGCTTACCGAAAGCTGTTTGATGAGCAGGAGATGCAAATCGCAAACATACTTTTGCAGTAAGTGTTTAGCTCTCCAAAACGGCTCACTTGATATTGGTTTTTTCCAGTGATGGCACGCCGATAAACAGCCTCATCCAGATAGAAACAGCATCGTCAGCGAATGTTAGCTCTTTTAGACATGTATGCGACATATCGTGAGATGGGGTTGACGATACTGATTGATGTGAGCTAAACACATACTAATTATTTTTTATTTTGTGCTCATCCCTGGCACTGAGGCGCGGTCCTGACCACCTCTGTATTCGAGACCCTGTTGAAGAGCCTCTGCCCTGATCCCGGCATCGCCAGCCAGCCTATGAGGCAATCCAGTGGAAGCAGAAACGCCTTTCCGAAGCTCTCAATTGCAGTGTCAGCGTAACTTGCCTTTTGGCCGTCAGTCCTCACCACTGCCAGATTTAGCGCCATCTTCCCTATAGACTGGCCTCTGTAGCCCTCCAGGACAGTCCAGTAGATGAAGAGGATGATGCTCTGGACGTCAAGGTTCAGGTTGACTCCGTAAGCGCTGTAGTCCAGGTATCCAAATGTGCCTATAGCGCCGAAGGCTCCGCTAATTGCGCCCCAGATCACGCCTACCAGCAGTATGTCTATGAGCCAGGCCCAGAATCTGGAGTCCCAGCTAGCCTTGTTTTCTGTCTCCATATAGCTGCATAGTTTCCGCGCTCTTCTATTTATGCATTTTTAAATTTCTGCCATGAAGCAGAGCTTGAGACGGAAGATTCTTGATGTCTAAGGGCATTCTTTATATCAAAACCTAAGCAGATTGATCCTCGTGTGCTCAAAGATTTCGGCGCCCTCAGATGAAGAGCGGATTCCCTCAGGCAAAAAAGAGCATATTAAGCAGCCCTTATTTCTTCCCTTATCCAGGGCTGAGGCGGATGACCTTGGCATAAAACAGTTCGACGTGATCCTGGTCAGCGGTGACGCCTACGTGGACCATCCCTCTTTTGGGACTGCGCTTATTGGAAGAGTGCTCTGGGATGCTGGCTACACTGTGGGAGTCATAGACCAGCCCGACTGGAAGTCTGACCGGGATTTTCTCCGGCTTGGAGAGCCCAGGCTCTTCTTCGGGGTCTCATCAGGAAACGTCGACTCGATGGTGAACAACTACACTCCAAGCCTCAAGCGCAGGAGCGACGACGTCTATTCTCCAGGAAGCGTGCCCCGCAGGCCAGACAGGGCAGCAATCGTCTATGCCAACAAGGTCCACGCCCTTTTTCCCGAAGCCCCCCTGATCCTGGGAGGAATAGAGGCCAGCCTGCGCAGGTTTGCGCATTACGACTACTGGTCCGATTCAGTCAGGCAGTCGGTGCTTGCAGATGCCCCTGCAGACATGATCGTCTACGGCATGGGCGAGCGCCCGCTCCTGGAGGTGGCATCTCGCCTCGACAGCGGAGAAAAAATTGGAGATATGAGGCAGGTGCCTGGCACTGCGGTCAAGATGGAGGTCAAGGAGTGGAGGTCTTCTGACAAGAGCGACTACCTGGAGATCCCAGGCTACTCTGAGGTTTCAAAGGACAAGAGGAAATATGCCGAGGCCTTCAGGCTTCACTACCAGGAGCAAGACCCGTTTTGGGGAAGGACTGTAGTTCAGGCTCACCCCAAGACAGTTGTGGTTCAAAACAGGCCTGCAAGGCCCCTTGAGTCTGATCAGCTGGACCACATCTACGAGCTTACCTACACGCGCAGGGCTCACCCATCTTACAAGAAGCCAGTGCCGGCTTTAGAGCCTGTCAGGTTCTCGATCACCAGCCACAGGGGCTGCTTTGGATCATGCTCCTTTTGCGCCCTGACGCACCACCAGGGAAGGATAGTGCAGAGCAGGTCAACAGAATCGATAGTAAAGGAGGCCTCTCGTATTGCTGAGATGCCTGAGTTCAAGGGCACCATCCAGGACATCGGGGGTCCCACAGCCAACATGTTTGGCCTGGGCTGCAGACGCTGGAAAACGCAGGGCTCCTGCAGGGACAAGCTCTGCTCAGCTGAGTGTCCGAGCATGGACGCTGACCACAAGAAGCAAGTCGAGATGCTGAGAAGAGTGAGGGCGATTCCTCGTGTAAAGCACGTCTTCATAGGGTCCGGGATCAGGCACGACCTCCTCTTGCATGACTCTTCAGGATATCTGAAGGACCTCTGCCGGCATCACGTCTCAGGTCACCTGAAGATAGCTCCTGAGCACATCTCCCATAAGGTCACAGAGCGCATGCATAAGCCTCCTGTGGAGGTGCTGGACTCTTTCATCTCCATTTTTAAGAAGGTCAGCAGAGACCTGGGAAAAGAGCAGTATATCCTGCCTTACTTCATGTCCGGCCACCCAGGGTGCACAATTCCGGATATGGTGGAGCTGGCTGAGTACATAAGAGACAATCATCTTTACACAGAGCAGGTCCAGGACTTCACCCCCACTCCCATGACCATCTCCACAGCCATGTACTACACTGGCCTCGACCCATTCACACAAGAAGAGGTCCACGTGCCAAGAGGGGAAGAGAAGAAGATCCAGAGGGCTCTTCTCCAGTACAGGAACCCCAGGAACTATGGATTGGTCAGGGAAGGCCTGAGGATGGCCGGGCGCCTGGACCTGGTTGGAAGCTGCGACAGATGTCTGATACCCGACTCAAGGAGTTCTTTTCGAGTCAGAGATTCTGCAAAAAGGAAAAAGAGGGAGGTGAAGAAGTGATCTTGCAGGGCTTTTCGATCGCCCTGCAAAAAGATCAACGTGGCTTTGCTTCAGGTCACTGCACGTTGATCTCGAAGGTCCAGCCAGGATCCTCGACCTCGCTTCCCCTGACCTGGTTGAAGGTTATGTTGGTCATCCCAGTCTTCTCTGGAGCGAATGTGAATGTCCTCAGCCCGCCCATGCCCTCCATGCACTGGTACATGGTGCAGTTGACATAGGGCTCGAAAGAGTCGTTTGCGAGGCCCAGAGCAGACTCATCGTAAGTGGCATTCCAGGTGTAGCCTGTGGTTGGGTTCTCGTCCATCGATATATCGAACTCTTCTCCCACTGTGGCATTGAAGCTGGTGATGTTGTTCTCTGCTACGCCAATTACGTAGTTCCTGACCTCGCCTGTGGTCTCGTTCTCCCAGGGCCTGGCATATACCATTGTGAGGTCGTGTGCTCCTGGCTCCAGGGCTGTAAATGTGAAGACGACCATATCTGATACACCGGGCATCTCCTCTAAAGCCGGGAATGTCCTGTTGTCGTCGAGCCTGATTGCAGCTGGGTCATAGCCTGTGGCGTTCCAGGAGTATCCTGTGGACCCGGTCTTAGACTCGAGGCTTATGTAGAAGTTGTCTCCGACGTTTCTCACGTCGATGTAGGTCACGTTCGTTGCATTCTCCTCTGCTAATGCTGTGGACAATGGGAACATCGCCAGCATTAGAACTATGTACATTTTTAGCTCCATTAAAAATTCCTCCTTTGATTCTCTGTCCAAGGCTTGTAACTATAATACCTTCAAGTTTAAAAAGATGATGCTCTCGAAAGGAATTTTGTTATACTTTCAGGAAAAAATCATTTAAATTATTCGCTGTATCCTATTTCGCTCTGTTCAATCAAACTGAGAATATCATGCGTTTGCGGATGTGGCGCGCCTCCAAAGCGAGGTCCATTCTGAGCCAGAAGAGGATATGATTGAAAGCAGAGCTTGCTGGATATACTTGCTGGATAGGAAAAAATTGGCCTGTGGGGTGCAAAAAAAGTTAATGCTTGGGCGATAAGGGCACGTACTCGACGCCGGGCCTGTTCCTTCCTATCTCCATCCTGTAGAGCTTCATCAGCTCGTAGACCTCTTCAGGGACGTCGGTCCTGACGCAGTCTCCAAGCAGGCGCTTGACGTCTTCGGCCATGAAGGGACGGTCGTGAGTGTACTTGCCTGAGACGAACTCCTCGATTATGATATCGACGTTCTCCTCTCCACACCTTCCAGCCAGGATCTTTCTTATCAGCGAGTACATCTGGTTCATGGCTTTGGTTGCCTCCTCTGCGAAGATGAGAGTCTTGTCGTCCGTCCTGTCTGTGCACTTCTTCTCCACCATCTTCAGAAGCGACGCTGCTGGATAAACTCCTGTCTGGTCTCCCAGCTGTGGGTCTACGGGACCTAAAGCCGCATGCGGGTCCATCAGTATCTCGTCTGCGGCCATGGCGATGAGAGTGCCTCCGCTCATGGCGTAGTGTGGTACGATCACAGTCTTCTTTGATGGGTGGGCTTTCAGGGCCATAGCTATCTGAGTTGCTGCCAGGGCGAGCCCTCCTGGCGTGTGCATGATGATGTCCAGAGGAACGCTCTTGTCCGCGGTCCTGATTGCCCGGAGAACCATCTCCGAGTCGTCTATGTCTATGTACCTGGCCAGGGGAATTCCCAGGAAGCTTATGACCTCCTGGCGGTGGATGAGCGTCAGCACCTGTGTACCCCTCTTCTTCCCCAGCCTGATTAGCAGGCGCTTCCTCTCCATCTGGATGATGTTCCTCTGTATCATGGGAACCAGGAAGAGGGCTATGAAGAGCAGGAACCAGAGGTTGTTTATGATGGCGTCCGCCCCGATCTGCGCTTGAAGAAGTGGTGCCATTAATTATTATGGCTCTCAGATCGTATTAAAATTTGTTGGCAGGCAGATATTGTGCGCTTCCTTCTGCTTTCTCATCTGCTTAAAGCAGCTGCCAGCTCGGCGATAGCTTCTGATTGCATCTGAGTGTTGTCACAACTGGGTGCTGGCTCAACCAGTGTTGGCTGTAAATGCCGGCTGTATCTCTGCCTCACATAAGTTTATGTGTTTTACGATATGTGCACGGGTCACAAATTGGAGGATGGATGATGGATAACTGTGCATTTCTGAGGATTGTTGCAGCTTCAGTTATGGTGCTGGCATCGTCTGGCTGCATCTCAAATTCACAGGGCGATTCAAAGGAATTGAGCCTTGACGGGGGCAATGTGACTGCTTCCTGGAACCTGACTTCTCTGTTCCAAAACGAGTCGAGCGCGAGGTCGGAGTCCCTCAGGCTCATGCAGGAACTGAAAGAGATAAACGAGACATATCGCTATAGGTTTGACCAGCTTACAGGCCCTGTGCTTCTGAGCTATCTTGAGGATGAGAAGAACATCTCGAAGTCCTTGAGCGTTCTTTACACTTATGCATATTGCCAAAACAGCCTGAACGTCAGCGATGAGCGGTTTGGAGGGCTCCTCTCAGATGTGATGGACGTCTACACTGCCAAAGATAAGCTGACCTCATTTGCAGGCGTGAAGCTGAAGTCTCTCTCAGGGCAGGAGTGGGAGGAGCTGTTTTCTGAGGAGCCTGGGCTTGAGGCGTACAGGCCATACCTTGAGAGGAATTACATGAGGTATTCTGACCACAGGCCGGCAAACGAGAGCCACGCAGCATACATCGCAGATATCTCCAACCGGATACAGAAGCTGGAGATGGAGGCCAGAAAGGAGATCACTGAGAATGTGACCGTTGCTGGAAACATCACGCTTGCAGATGGGACAGGGCGCCTGGTCAACTACCAGTCGTATCTGGAGATTTTATCCACGGACTCTGACAGGGATGACAGGAAGAAGTGCTATGACAGGTTCTTCTACCACCTGATAAACCAGTCAGACAAGATGGCCGGCATATATCTGCAAAAAGCTCACCTGGACGACCTCTATGCCAGGGAGCTTAACCACACTGATGCCTACCATGCCAAGATGTTCGACAGCTTCCTTGCCGCAGAGCAGGTCGAGGAGATGAACTCAGCATTTAAAGAGAGAAAAGGCGACTTCGATGCCTACTATCAATTCAGGCAGAGAAAGCTCGGACTGGACCGTCTGAAGCCCTATGACCTTTACCTTCAGCTTAGCGCCGATCCCAATAAGCTGTATGACTACGACGATGTCTTGAAGGCGATGCAGGGCTCTTATTCGAAGATGGGGCCTGCATTTAACGAGGCCTTCGTGATCACTGCCACAAGCGGCTCAATAGACGTCTATCCCAACCCAGAGGGTGGAAAGCAGATCGGTGGATACTGCATCAGTCTTTACCCATTAAAGTCGCCCTCTCTGATCTTCTACAACTACAGGGGCACTCTGATAGACGAGCTTGGTATGACTCATGAGATGGGCCATGCCATCAACGATTACCTGATGGAGCATTCTGTGGACTACCTCTACTGCGGGGGCACAGAGTACGAGCTTGAGGTGGCATCTACCTTCAATGAGGAGCTATTTTTGGATTACGTGATAGAGAACTGCGACAAAGACGAGAAGGTGGCCATGCTTGCCAAGAGGATCTCGGATTACGACAACACCTTCACAAGGCAGACTCTAATCACAGAGTTCGAGCACAAGGCCCACATTCTGTGCGAAGGCAGAGAAAATGTCAGCGCAGCAGAGCTCAACGCCCTCTGGACCAGCCTCTCGAAAGACTACCGCAGCACAGTGGTTGAGCATTACGATGAAGATGCAGCAGGCTGGGACTACATACCGCACGTCTACCTGGCAAACAACTACTACACTTTCAGCTATGCTCTCTCTCAGTCTATCACCCTGGCGCTCTTCAAGATGTATAAGGAAGACCCAGAGAAGTTCAGGGAGAGCTACATCGCTTATCTCTCAGCCGGGACCACGATGACGCCTCCTGAGAAGCTCAGGAAGTTCTTTGGAATAGAGATCGATCGCAAGCTCTTAGAAGACGCAATGGACGTAGTCAAGATGAGGGTAAAGCAGCTTGAGGAGCTGGAGGGCAAATAGGAGCGTGCAAAGTTCTAGCTCCAAATTTTTTACCCAAAATCACGTAGACGTCAACGGCGCTTACTCTGTCTGGTCAGTTGCAGACAACGGCACCATAAGCTTCGGCGAGAAGATAACAGTCTGAGCCCTCCGGGCTTTCTTTTTTTCTGCACTAAAATTAAGTGTGCCCTGCTGGCACTGCAGCATGGCGACCTAGACCAGGTCGCACATGAAGACGTAGTCGCTCACGTTCTTCAGCGGCTTTATGTGTGAGTACAGGCTTATGTTGTAGTTTGGCAGCGTCCTGGAGTACTCGCTTATGTTGTAGTTTGGCCTGATCCTGGAGTAGTCCTCTATGTTGTACAGAGACTTGTTCCCGTACACATCGACGTCGTTTGTGGCCTTGATGCTGTTGCCCAGGTTGTTGGTGGCCTTCTGGCTCGCATTTCCAAGCTCTAAAGCAGGCGCGACTTCTTCGGTGGCGTTGATCTCCGGCGTTGAGAGACTGGCGTTCTCAAGGGGGGCGGTGTCATCTGTATCGTTTGCCACAGCGCTTTCAGGTGAGGCTGAGCTGTCCAGTGCAGCTTCTGGTGCGCCATCTGGCTCAGTTGTGTTGTTCATTGCGGCATCGTCTGCCACTGTGCTGTCTGTGGTGATGTTGGAGACGTTGGCGTCTATGGCTGTGCTGTTGTTCATGCTCGTGTTGTTGCCAGGCGACGTTGCGCTATCCTGAGCTGTGGCTGCCAGCATCATTATTGTCAGGGCCAGGAGACAGGCGATAATTGAAATATCTCTGTGCATATTATCCCTCGGCTTGAGCGTAGAGCCTGGATGGATATCAACTTAACCTATTGAATGGACGGTGGTGGCTCAGCTGTGAAGCCAACTGCGTCCCCTCCTAAGTCAAGCCTCTATCGCCGCGCCGTCTTCGCCCAGGTCGCAGTGGTCTGTTGTGCTCCTGAACTTGTCGCCTTCCCTGTTGAGCTCGCAGACGACTTTTCCGTCCACTATCCGAATTATCCTGTCAGTCTTCTCTGCCATTGCCATGTCGTGGGTGACGAGGATGAACGTCTGGTTCATCTTCCGGTTGAGGTCGCGCAGAAGCTCGTAGATCCTGTTCGACGACTTGGTGTCCAGGTTTCCTGTAAGCTCGTCGCCTATTATCACCGATGGGTGGTTCACGAGGGCTCTGGCAACCGCTACTCGCTGGTTCTGGCCTCCGCTCATCTCGTTTGGCTTGTGGTTCATCCTGTCTTTCAGGCCCACGTCGTCGAGCATGGCTTCAGCCCTCGTCCTTGCCTCTGACTTGTCCACGCCTGCTATGAGCATGGGCATCATTGTGTTCTCTAGGGCAGTGAACTCAGGTATGAGGTGGTGGTACTGGAAGACGAACCCCAGCTCTCTGTTCCTCAGGCGAGCGCGCTCATTTGAGCTTACCTTGGTCACATCCGTGCCCTTCAGAAGTATCTGGCCGCTGGTGGGCGTGTCCAGGAGTCCTATCATGTTCAGAAGAGTGCTCTTTCCGCTTCCGCTTGGGCCAACTATCGAGAGGAACTGGCCCTCTTTTATCCTGAGGTTGATGTCGTTGAGGGCAATGACGTCCACGCCCCCTTTGTAGACCTTCATCAGGTCCTTGATCACGATTATGTCCTTATCCGTCTCGCTCACCACAGATCACCTCGGCTGACGAAATTCAACTGTTGCAGCATCCTTTATTTCAGCTTCCCTTCTTATCTTTCTCTTTCAGCACACAATCTATCTATCATGCGCTTCAGGTTAAGCCGCCCTTTCTTCGCATCAAGCGCTTCCTATGGCCTCAACCGGGTCCATCCTCGATGCCTTCCAGGCTGGATAGAGGCCTGCTGCGAAGTTCACCAGGACTGCAATTCCCATCGCAATTGCGAAAGACTCAGGGTGTATCGCCACGGTGAGCCTCGAGACCATGTAAATCTCAGATGGAAGCTCTATGTTGTAAGACATTATGACCTGGGCCGTAAGGTATGCCAGAATGCTTCCCAGGATGGCTGAAGGAGGTGCGAGGATGATGCTCTCCATCAGGAATATCTTGAGAATTGACCTCCTGGAAGCTCCCATTGCCATGAGTATTCCTATCTCCTTCGTGCGCCTGGTTATGATCATTATCATGGTGTTGGCGATTCCAAATCCTGCAATTAAGAATATCAGTATGTAGAATATGAATGAGAAGAAAGACTGAGTCTGGATGAGTTCCAGCACGTCTGCGTTTAAGTCCACCCATGACTGGGCCCTGTAGTTGAACCTGGAGTTCAGGTCCATTGTGATGTAAGGCGCCTGGTAGATGTCGTAGACCTTGGCATCCACCTCTGAGACCACGTCTCCTTTTCCCAAGAACTGCTGGGCAGTGGCCAAAGGCAGGTAGACGAGAGACTCGTCGCTTGCAGTCCCTGTCTCGAAGATGCCAATCACCCTCACTTTCACGGTGCTGTTCTTCAATACCAGGAGTATGTCGTCGTCTTGGCCCGCCTCCAGGTCAGAGGCGAGCTTAGTGCCTATGAACGCAGAGTACTTCCTGGTCTTAAGCTCCTGAAAGTCCCCTGAGATGACGTCTTCTTGTACGTTCATCAGCCTGTCTTCGTCATAGGGATCGACTCCCATGAGGCTGATCCCTCTGACCTTGTCCTTGTACTTGGCAGCAGCCTTTCCTGTAAGCCTGGCAGATACTGCAGAGACCTCAGGGTACCCTCTGATGATCTCTGTGAGCGTCTTGTAGAGGTAGATGTAGTCCTCGCCCTCCTTTGGCTCGACTATGATGTGAGGATTGCTCTCGACTGTGGTCTCTATCACATCTTCCTCGAAGCCGCTCATGAGGCCCATGAGGACCACTATCACAGCTACTGCCAGGGTGACTGCCAGGACTGTGAACATGGCCATCTTGGGGTTTCTCAGGATGTGCCTCTGGGCTATGGTGAACTCGTACATCTCTTTGTTCTCAATTTAACCTTTGATGGCTATCACTGGGTCCAGCCTTGACGCCTTCCAGGCAGGGTAGGCGCCAGCTACCACTCCCAGGAATGCGGC
Organism: uncultured Methanotrichaceae archaeon; assembly: GCA_964639235.1. Taxonomy (GTDB): domain Archaea; phylum Halobacteriota; class Methanosarcinia; order Methanotrichales; family Methanotrichaceae; genus CAZXDN01. Next base: position 21,233 of record CAZXDN010000032.1, read on the forward strand.
CAATAAGATGATGATCAGGTAGTTCAGGGGATCGATTATGACTGGAAGGGTGATCTGCTCTCCACCTGGCGCATCCAAAGTGATCTCCAGGCTTTTAAGATACAGCGACGCAATCAGGCCCACAATCGCGCCTGATAGCCCGCCCACGAGCCCAAGAACGCTGCTCTCAACCAGGAAGATGTTCCTTATGGTCCCGCCTGTGGCTCCCAGTGCCATGAGCATTCCAATCTCGCTCGTCTTCTCGTTGACGAGCATGTACATCACGCTGCCTATTCCGAATGCTGCTATGATCATTATCAGAAACATTATCAGCCTGTTTTGCAGGCGCTCTACTACCAAAGTTCTCAATATATCAGGATAAAGCTCCTGCCAGCTCTTGGCTTCATATCCATAAGATGAGAGATTCCTGGCCACGGCATCTGCCTGGTAGACGTCTTCGAGCTTTATGTCCACAGACGAGACGACGTCTCCTTTGTTGAGGAAATCCCTGGCAGTGGAGAGAGAGACGAAGGCTATGTCTTCAGGCCAGCCTGTGGGCGCATCGAAGATGCCTGAGACCACGAGCTTAGTGCTATGCGCATCCGGGAAGCTGGCATCTATCGTGTCTCCCATCTTGACCTTCAGCCTTTCTGCCAGCTTCTCCACGAGGACCACCCTGTTTCCGTCTTCTATGGAGATCAGGCTGCCGCGCGTCACATACTGGCCAATGTTGTATATCCTATCGATATCTGCGGGGTTCACGCCGTCTAAGACGACGTTTTCCACATTTTCTTTATATGTGAATGTGGCTGAAGTTCCGAGGCTGGGTGAGACTGCGGCCACTCCTGGAATTGCCCATATCCTCTCGACCAGGGTTCTGTAGAGGTAGATGTAGTCGTCTCCCTCTTTTGGCGAGACAGATACGTGTGGCAGGTCCTCTACAATTATGTTGAAGAGCATCTCCTGAAACCCTTCCTGAAGCGATACCGTTGTCAGAGTGATGGCTACGGCCAGGCCGATGGCCAGCACTGAGAGGGCCGTCTGCCTCTTCCTGGTCCTTATGTGCCTCATGGCGATGAAGGGCGCGATCATTTTCATCAGTTCTCAAGCTTTCTCTGGGATATATGCGCCTCTCAGGGGCATATATCAGATCAAGGTACTCTTCTCAGACGCCTTGATAACCTTTCTGGCTGCTTGCTTCTTGTCTGGTCTTCTATCTCGGACTTCCATCTTATCTGGCAAGACTTCAGTCTCACCAGGCTCAGGGCAAATTTTAATATCATCCTCGGCCTCCTTAAGTCCAGGCAAGGCAATTTACAAGGTAGTTCCCATGAATGTTTATATCCTCCGGCTGGCGATGCTCACAGTTGCTCTGACAGTCCTGATCTGCCCGGCGATGTCCCAAGAGATAGTCGACCTCTACTCCAACCTCGAGTCTGCAGATGTCACAGTAGAGGGCAATGTCAACGGCAGCGTCCTCCAGCTCGACCTCCTCTCAGGCTCTGAAGTTCTCCAGACGAGAACCCTTGAGATAGATGGCCCCGGCACATGGGTTGCCACCTGGTCTCCAATCGATGCAGAGGAAGGAAACTACCGGGTATGCGCAAAGCTGTCCAGGGATGGCAGAGTCCTTGGAGAGAAGTGCTACACATTCCTGTATGGAGGCCCAGTTCCAATAAGGTTCGATGTTCGTGACTTCAGCGCAGACTCAAGGGGGATACACCTCTCCATAAGCTCTCAGGACCCCACGATGGTGGACATCTACTACATGCTCATCACTGGAGACAAGGCCCTCTACATCACCAGGGCAGAGGGCGTCTCCATATCAGGCGGGCTGGGAGCCACTCCAGTGCTAAGCGAGCCCTGGCGCCAGATCCTGACTGAGGGGAAGGAGTACTCAGGCAGGGTTAAGATCTACGAGCGGTCTCACAGCCAGACCAGGGCGTTCATGGACTCGTTCGTGGCTGAAGACGATGCGAGCATTACAGAGACCTATGAGGACGAGACAGGTGCAAGCGCCACGGTTCTGGGAAACTCCAGGGTCCCATTCCAGGGCAGCCTCAGGTTCACCCTCTCCAGGAACGGCACAGTCCTGGAGGAGATAGTGGAGAAGACTCCCGTTCTCCTCACAGGCGACGACGAGACTGTTGAGGTCTCCTGGAACAGGACCCTTGACCCAGGGCTCTATCAGCTGCAGGTCCTGCTGATTGGGAACTCCGGAGACATCAAGGACATGGATGAGAGCGTGATCGAGGCTGAGCCCATAGTTCAGCCTGCCCAGAACGCCACAGAGACCACGCAGGAGAGCCCGATGCCCTCTATGCTGTCCGCAGTGTCACTGGTTCTGATGGCCTTCGTAATGCTGAGGCTAAGAAAGAGATAGCCATTTTAAAACAATTTTTAAATAAGCTTCTGAAGACCTGCAAAAAAGAGCTATTGGTGAGAGACTCAGCAGTCTCCACCAGTGCAGACTTTTCCCATGCCTTTGTTGTACAGGCTCTCTTTCAGAGCTCTTATGGAATCGTGTGTGGCCTCTGCACGCTTTGCTGCATTCTCGCTTGGGAAGTCGGACTCAGGCTTGTCCCAGACCTGTCTTCCTATTGTGACTGCTGCTGTGGGCTCTGATGCGGGCTGCTCAGGCTTCTTCTCTATTGTCGCGTTGATCTCTTGGGAGATCGTCGCATTCGACTCTGTGATGTTCTCTTCGGCTGTGACTGGCAGCGTGACATTTAGCTCTGTGGCACTGGTCTGTGTCTCATTGAGCTCTGTTAAGTTGGATGACGCTTCAGGTGCGGTATCGTTGGATGGTGCCTCAGGTGCCGTCTCATTGATCTCTTCTGCCTCAGCTGACTGCAGCTTCAGGTCTGCCAGGAAGGCTGCGATTGTGGACGGGTCTGACTCCATCTTGACCTGGAGCAGTTCATCTCCCGCAAATGCGAAGGCCTGCATGAAGGACGTCTCCGTGCTCAAGTTTGTCCAGCTCCAGAATCCTGGCGCTCCCGCAATCTCTGCTGGCTCCTCGTAGTTCAGGAGCTCAAGGGCCATCCCAGTGGCGTTGAAGCCCTCTGGCACGTTGTAGACTGCAACTGATCCGTCGATGCCCGTAATGTTTGCGCTCTCTCCTTCTAAAGCGCCAGTGCTTCCTGATATCTCAGAAGCCCCTGCAGCATCGAGGCTGAAGTTGTTCAGAACCACCACGCTGTTTCCAAGGTTGTATTCGGCTCCGTTTGCCGTTATGAGTACGATGGCCAGGGCCACCGCTAGGAGCAATATTCTCATTGTCAAATCCCCTGGAGAAATTAGGGCAGCTAGCTTATTAGCTTATGCATCAACTATTCGTAGATAGCTATTTCTGCGTTAAATATATAAGCCTGTTATACTTACGGGCCCTGGGATCATAATGCGCACCACATGCACCTTATCTTGCCTCATCTGCCTCGTCGCCCTGTTTGGGGTAGCCACAGAGCCTGCTCTATCTCAGGCGAGCGCAAACGTTGATAACGCGCCGGTACAGATGGGGATGAAGACTCTCAAGTCGCTGAGCAATTTGAGCGTCTTCGACTCGAAGGCCGTGTACGATATAGAGGATTACTCCAACACCAAGCCGACGTATGACGTCAGCTCCTTCTCAAACACAAAGCCCATTTTCGATGCGAGCCAGAGGTCTGGCCAGAGGTCTCATTTCAACTATACCACAGCCACCTCTCGCTTCAACTACACATTCTCAGCCAAGCCCCTCTACGATATCTCTCAGGCAGCCGAGGTAAAGCCGCTTTACGACATAAGCGATCGCACCAGGACCAAGGCTGTGCATACAATTGGCGGTTCCAAGGTCGTTGCAATGAACTGGCTTGGCCAGTACTGAAGCTTTTCCGGCAAGCGATCTACTGCATAAAGCAACAAAATTAGGTTGCCTCTGAGCTTGCCTCAGAGGTATTTTTGAATCTTTCCAGTCAGAGTCTGCTTTGGGTAGGCGCCCACCAGCCTGTCGACCAGTTTTCCGCTTTTAAACACCAGGAGCGTTGGAATGGCCGAGATCTTGTACTTGGCTGAAGTCCCAAGATTGCTGTCCACGTTTAGCTTTCCGAAGACCACCTTGCCGCTCATCTCCGTTGCCAGCTCTTCAATTACTGGCCCGAGCGTCCTGCAGGGCCCGCACCACTCTGCCCAGCAGTCGACTATGAGCAGTGGGTACTGGTTCGCTGCTGCATCGATCGAGTCGTCGTTGAGAACCACGGGCTTGTCTGGAAGCTGCACCTTAGGCTCAGGGGGGTTGTTAATCTTCTCCATGATCTTCTCCATCTTCCTCTTTCTTATCTCTTCTAGCTCGTCCAAGATCACTCCTCCAGCTTCTTCTTTGCAGAGGTTATGAGCGATTTGAAGTGCGTTAAGTCCACAGGCACCACCTGGTATGGAAGCAGGGTGAAGTCCAGAAACTTCATCAGCTCCTCCTCGTACTCCTGGGCGTTGCCCAGCGTATCCAGGAAGACCGCTCCCTTGAAGGGCCCTAGCTGTAGCCGCGCCTCCTCCTGGGTCCAGTTGAGGCTTGAGAATATCTCTCTCCAGCACTCTATCCATCCCGGAGAGAGATAGAAGTAGAGCCCCTGGCTCGACCTCTCTGCCACGCCTTTCCTTGTGAGGAATGCGTCGACGCAGTTCTGGCAGTCTATCAGCACAGCTTTGTATTGGCCCAGGATATCTGCCATCTTGGGGTGGCACTCGCCGTAAACCACTACTGTGCCCTCGCAGCCCTTGCACTTCTCAAGCTCTGATTTGAGCGCCTCCTCCAGGTCATCGAAGTCCACGTGAAGCCCGGACCCCAGGTAGTGGACCTCAAACGGAAATTCCAGGTCGCTTGAGATCCTCTCTATCTCGTGCTTGAAGACGCCACAGGCGATGATCGCGTACATAGCTTTTGATAGTCTCTGTTCATTTTATTGGATATATCGCTGCCGGGCCTGCTCCAAAATTTATAAAAATTTCTCCTTGGAGCCTGTTCCCCGGCCAATTGCTCTCCTGTAAACCGCAGACCCTGTGGCCACATCCTGGATGGCAAGGCCTGTTGAGTCGAAGATGGTGATCTCTTCTGGGCTTTTTCTTCCTTCGACTTTTCCAACAAGGATCTCTCCTATCTGGGCGTGGATATCCTCTGGCCTGAAAGCCCCTTCGGAGATCGGGACGTTGATCTCGCCGGAGTGAGATGCCTGGGCGATGTCGTCCACGACCACTTTTGCCCTTTTTGTCAGAATAGTCTCCAGCTCCTGCTTGCCTTTGGCATCGGCTCCTATCGCGTTGATGTGGGTCCCAGGCTTTATCCAGGAGCTTCTGACCAGGGGTACTCGCGAGGGCGTGGTCGTGACCAGTATGTCGCAGTCGCAGGCGTCTTTGATCTCAGAGCGGATGTAGTCTGCCCTTACGTGATCCCTGCAGTCTTCCTCAAGCAACCTGCGCCTCTCTTCTGATACGTCTGCCACCTTCACGAATTCTATCCTGAAGAACCTGGAGAGGGCCATGAGCTGGGTCCTGGCCTGGACTCCTGCGCCCACCAGGCCCACTGTCTTCGATTCTGGCCTCGCCAGGAGCTTTGCTGCAATACCTCCAGCGGCTCCGGTTCTCATGCTTGTCAAATATGTTGCGCCCATGACCGCCAGCGGCGCTCCAGTCTCAGGGGAGTTCAGGATGAGCAATGCCATGACAGTTGGCAGCCCAATGCCTGGATTTTTCGGGTGGACGTTTACTATCTTCACCCCAGATGCTCCCATGCTCTGAAGGTAGGCTGGCATTGTCCGGAGGTCGCCTTCCGGAAAGTTCAGGTAGGACTTGGGCGGCATCTGCGACAGTCCAAGGCCCTGATCGCGAAACGCCGCTTCCACAGCCTCAATTGCCTGGTCCATGTTCAAAAGCGACCTCACATCATCCTCAGAGAGCCATAAAACATCCAATCCCAACACCAGGTGACTCTCTAAATTCATTGGAGAAAAATTCTTTGGCCAGCAGAGGTGCTGGAAAGGTCTAATTCCAGGAAATGCATAGTCAAAGCCTGTTGACTGAGAGATTCGACGTGGCTGTAATTGGAGCAGGTCCAGCTGGATCTATGGCTGCCAAGTACGCTGCCAGATCTGGAGCCAGAACTGTTCTTCTGGAGGAGCACGCTAGCATCGGCTGGCCTGTTGAGTGCGCAGGGCTTCTGGGAGTCAAGGCCATTGAAGAGTCTGAGCTTTCTCTGGGAAAGTTTGCCATAAGGCCGGTTAAAGGCGCCAGGGTCTGCTCTCCGAACAACGAGGTCTCGTTCAAGGCAAGGTCCACCAGGGCCTGGGTGGTGGACAGGAAGCTCTTCGACAGGGAGCTGGCCCTGGAAGCTGTCAGGTGCGGCGCGGAGCTGAGGCTCAAGTCCTGTGTGCGCGGCTTTGTGCGAAATGGGGAAGACGGCCTGCTCAAACTGGCTGACGGAGGCACGGTCGAGGCCAGGGTCGTGATATCTGCTGAAGGCGTCAGATCCAGGATTGCCAGGATTGCAGGCATAAGTTCTCCCCAGATCATTCTCTCAGGAGCTGAGGTTGAGGCGCCTTTTTTGTTCGACGATGCAGAGAATGTGGAGCTCTACCTCGGCCAGGAGACCGCTCCTGGGCTCTTTGCCTGGGTCATACCTGCCTGCGATGGTGTGGCCAGGATCGGGCTGTGTTCCAGGGATAACGCCTGCAGCTATCTGGACAAATTTCTAAAGAGGGGCGACATAGCTAAACGACTGCTGGGGTCGCCTGTCGACTTTGTGGCTGGAGGGCTTCCTCTAGGGCCGCCGAGGTCAACTGTGTCAGATGGCTTTATGGCTGTGGGCGACGCCGCAGCCCAGGTCAAGCCAACTTCTGGTGGAGGAATCTACCCTGGGCTCGTATCTGCGAAAGTCGCTGGCAAAGTTGCAGCAGCGGCCGCTTTATGCGGGGACAGTTCATCCAGGAGGCTCCAGGAGTACGATGTCGGCTGGCGGTCACTGGTGGGAAAAGAGCTGGGCTCAGGCATGAAGCTAAACCGAATGCTCTCGAGGATGACTGACAAGGAGCTGGACGAGGTCACAGGCTATCTGGGCAGGAAACCAAAGTTGCTTATGGCCATAGAGGAGTACGGGGATATAGACAGGCCAAGCGTACTTGCAGCAAAGATGCTCCCACATATCGGTCTCGATGGGGTAAAGCTGGCGATGCTGCTTCGAAGAGCTTACTTTTAACTGCCTTTGAACATATCAGAAGTATATCAGAGCTTCATGGATATCAGAGCTTCATGGATATCAGAGCTTCATGGGCAT
>CAZXDN010000033.1:0-28213 GCA_964639235.1 uncultured Methanotrichaceae archaeon
GGCGCTCAGAACTCAAAATCCTCATCACCAATCAGACAGGCCTTATCATCACAGCGCCATATCTCCATTCTCCCGGGAAATAAAAAGCTAATTCTCTGTCTTTCCGAACTTTTTCAGCAGCTGCATAGCCTCTGAGCCCTAGATCAGAAAGCGTTAATTCGCATGGGCCTAGTAAAGGTCAACTGAGAGCACCAGCGCGTATACTGCCAGGCCAATTATGAGCAGCGCCAGGTCTACTATCCTGCTTCGTCTCATCCTCCACCTCCTCAGGGCAAATCTGGTGCTGAGGAGGACGTGAGATAGGAACACGGGCATGAAGTAGGGGTCAAGCGAGCTGTGTATCTCCCTTGCCATGGCAACAGGCATTATGATCCTCTTCGTCCAGGCATAGCCTGAGATCAGGTAGGCGATCACCAGTATCAGGAGCGCCCAGGCGCAGAGCCTGTTGATCTTGATCAGAATGCGGTTAGCTTTCAAGCGGTTTCCTAAATTATTTCCAGACTTTAAAAACTATCGCATTAAGTTGGGCGGTCCCAATTCTGGATAAGCGAGGTTGAAGTGGCCCAGGTGGAGGATAGGCCCCGGAAAGACGTGCTCTCCGGGGAACGGAGGACTTGCTCTCCAGGCATTCTGGCTTGAGTGCTCTTCTGAAATGCACTGATTTTGCCTGTTCTAGTCTTTTGTGCAGTCCAAAGGCCCGGTTGCCGTCTTCATCCAGCGCTCTGAATCCTGAGACCCAGGCGCGGATGAAGACGGCAGAGGTTCGCCTCATAAGCGTTGCCCCTTTGTGGTGAGATGCGCATATGGGCCTTCGGCGATCATCGTTTTATCTCGAACGATAGATATAGATATGACAGTACGAACGCACGGCCTCGTCTTTCGGATTCCCGCTAAACAGTTCAGTCTTTGGCAAGATTAAGTTTAATTGTTCCTTTCTCAAGTCTCATAAAAACTTTTGACACAGATCTCGGTTTGAAGCTGCAGGCCATTTTTGAGGCCGACCTGAGATGAAGTCCGCGAAATCCAGCAAGTTATGTGCCAATGGCTGCTCTATATCTGCAGTTTTGAGCTTCCTGCGCAGTCTCTAACTCAGTGCCTTTCGCATCCGGGCGATGAGAATCTCAGTTGAGGCTGTAGAGGCACCATCGAGAAGCCTTAATATATCCCAGGCAGTTTCTTTGACCCAAGATGAAGATCGCGCTTCTGCAGCTCAATCCAACAGTTGGGGACCTATCAGGAAACGCAGAGCTCATAGCCAGAATGGCGAGCCAGGCAGATGCGGACCTGGCTGTAACCTCTGAGATGGCAATTCCAGGCTACCCTCCGCGTGACCTGCTCTTGAACGCTGGATTCATAAGAAAGAGCTGGAAGGCGCTTGAATCTCTGGCCAAGAGGACAAAAGATCTCTCCCCTCTGCTCGTCGGCCTGGCAGAGCCGAACCCTGCTGAGGTGGGAAGGCCCCTCTTCAACTCTGCAGCGCTTCTCTCCGAAGGCAGGGTTGTGAGGACTTTTCACAAGACGCTTCTTCCCACATACGATGTCTTTGACGAGGACAGGTACTTCGAGCCTGCAGGCGAGCCTCAGGTGCTGGAAATAGGTGGAAAACGCCTGGGGATATCGATATGCGAGGACATCTGGAACGACAGGGACTTCTGGAAGCGCAGGCGCTACCACACAGACCCCATAGAGGAGCTGGTGGATTTTGGCGCAGACTGCATCCTGAACCTCTCTGCCTCTCCTTTCACAGTTGGAAAGCAGGCTCACAGGGAGCTGATGCTCTCAAGCATGGCCAGGAAGCACGGGGTTCCAATACTCTATGTGAACCAGGTGGGAGGAGACGACGACCTGGTCTTCGATGGAAGAAGCTCTGCATTTGACTCATCAGGAAGGCTTGTGGCCAGAGGCCTGGGCTTTTCTGAGGACATAGTGCTTGTAGACCTCGAATCGATGAGCGGCTCTGTGGCCAGAGACGATTTCTCGCCTGAGTCCGAGATCTGGAGGGCTCTGGTCCTGGGCACGAGAGATTACGCTAAAAAGTGCGGGTTTAAGTCTGCCATTCTTGGACTCTCAGGGGGCATAGACTCGGCTCTGACTGCAGCTGTGGCAGCTGAGGCCTTGGGAGCAGAAAATGTTCTGGGCGTGCTGATGCCCTCGCCCTACTCCAGCAGGGGAAGCATCGAGGACTCAGAGGCTCTTGTCAGAAACCTGGGAATAAGATCGATGGAGCTTCCAATCGAGGGCATAATGGATTCCTTCGATGAGACCTTGGGCGATGCCTTCCAGGGCCTTGCCCGCGATGTGACCGAGGAGAACATCCAGGCCAGGATCAGGGGCAACCTGCTTATGGCGCTCTCGAACAAGTACTCTTCAGTTCTCCTGACCACCGGGAACAAGTCAGAGCTGGCGGTGGGATACTGCACCATCTACGGAGATATGTCTGGAGGCCTGGCAGTGATCTCAGATGTGCCAAAGACAATGGTCTACAAAATAGCCAGATGGCTCAACTCTTCTGGAAGAGAGGTGATACCAGAGGCAAGCTTGACCAAGCCGCCATCTGCAGAGCTTAAGCCCTGCCAGACGGATCAGGACAGCCTTCCTCCTTACGAGGTCTTGGATGAGATACTTCAAAGGCACATAGAGCAACACCAGTCGGAAGAGGAGATAGCATCTGCAGGCTATGACCTGTCGACTGTGAGCAGGGTCCTTCGGCTGGTCAAGGCAGCTGAGTTCAAGAGAAAGCAGGCGGCTCCTGGGATAAAGGTGACTGACAGGGCCTTTGGCAGCGGCTGGAGAATGCCCATTGCAAGCAGAGCCTGCTGGAAATAGGCCTGCATTGTCATGTTTTTTGAGGAAATTTTGGGCAATTCCTTACCCCAAATCTTTTGAGAGATATTCCTCAATAACTTTAAGTATTCATTTCCCAGTATTAACCAAGAGTTAATTGGCAGGGCTTGGCGAAATGGCTAGAGAACTTGAACTATCTGGGACGAGCTTGGCTGGAGTCCTTGTCATACTGGGCATAGCCTTGCCCTTATGTTTCTATCCTGTGCTTGGCGGCGATTTAGTCCAGAACAGCAGCGCATACCAGAGCAACCTCGTGCTCAATGTATACATAAACGATGCAGGCAAAGCGCTTGTAACTGGCTACGCGGACAGAATCGACGGTCTCTCCTTTCTCAAGACATCCCAGTACAGGTACGACAACGACAGCAAGCAGCTCTATGCTCTCACCGACTCGCTGACATTCAAGACTGGAAACGATTGGGAGGCAAAGCTCTCCTCTCAGGGAAACTATAGCGAGTACCACTCGACCTTCTATCTGCCAACGACTGTGGTCTTGAGCGGGATAAACTCGTCCCAGGGCCTGGAGTACCAGGTCTCGGCATCTAACGAGTCTTTCATGGTGGAGATCCACGGATATGACATAAATGACCCTTCTGTCTCAGTCAAATACCAGCTGCCGCTCTTAAACTCTCCACCAGGAAGCGCGCCTGGCGCTGCAGAATTCCAAATCCTGGCTGCAGCTTTCCTCATCCTTATTCTGGCATCGGCTGCAGCTGCTGTTTGGCTTAAGAGGAGAAAGGCTCCTGGCCTGAGGCGTGACATAAAAGGCGCATCATCTCCTGCTCCATCTCCGGCTGCGCCGCAGGAGGGGCTGAGAGCTGATGCTCAGTTTGGCGATGAGGTCGCAGGTGGGTCAGCATATGGCGCAGAATATGTCTCTGTGGATGTGCCTGCAAGCTCTGAGCCTGAGGCCAGCATCGCAGGTAACATCGCAGGTAACAGCACGGATAACACAGATAACGCCATCAGCTCGCCGGATCAGAAGCAGATCGAGTCAGAATTCTCTGAAGATGATCTCGAGAGCGCGACTGCAGAGAGCGACTTTGATGCAGGCGCATCTGAATCAGTCGGCTCTGAAGATCTCTTCCCACAAGCAGATCTGTCAGAGCAGGATAGCCAGTCCCTAAAGGGAAAAGAGGAGAAGCCAGTCGCTGAGAGTACTGGCATTGAGATTACGAGCGAGATGGCTGCGGTAATGGAGACGCTGACCAGCAGGGAGAGGACTGTTTTAAACGCTCTGATCGGTCGAAAGGGAAGGATGACCCAGGCAGACATCAGGTATGAGACCAGAATACCCAAATCATCTTTGACAGGAATTTTGCTCTCTTTGGAGCGCAGAAAGCTGATAATAAAGAAAGAATGGGGAAGAACAAACATAATCGAACTATCTGAGTGGTTTTTATCGAAAAAGGAACGGTCCTGAACCTATATAGCGTTTGTCGTACCCTGCCTGGCAGCTGTATCTGTGGTTCGTTCGGCCACACCTTTTTCTATCGTTCAGTATATCTCTCTGATGTTGGACTGCCTTGAGATAAGGAGGTCCAATTTGAAGGGAAACCTTCGAGATGGAGGTTAGTAATTCATGAACTCAGAAATCAAGTCCTTGGTACTGGTGGCCTTTGTGGCCTCTTGCCTCGTCGTTTCGCCAGCCATGTGCGTGAACTGGGGCGATGATCATCAGGGATGGTGGCCAGGGCAAAAATTTGACCCTTCTGATGGAAACAACAGCTCTGTGCCCATGATCATAGAGAACTACCGTGCGGGCAGCGGATTTGCGATAGGCGACAGCCAATATCACGTCCTCGACCTGAAGCTGGAGAGCGTTGCAAGCCTGGATCTCGCCAAGATCAATGGCCTTGTATCTGACAACAAGACCCTCAGGCAGATAAGGTCGGATATAAAGTCCGAGATCAACTCTCAGGAGGCAGCAGGGTCTCACAACGGCAGCCTGAGGCTCGGCGAAGAGAGGTACAAGCTGCTCAACATCAGCTTAAGCACCTCTCAGGATGATAACTCGACGGTAGAAGCAGACGTGGCAGGCCCGATCGCAGGCCGAAGTGACGACAATGCAACCACGGCAGTGGGCCATATATCTCTCGTTATAGGCGAGCACGAGAAGAGCCTCATAGGAAAGGGCACGCTCACCATGAACAGCGGAAACTACAGCGGCACCTATAACGTCCTCCTGAACATGGATTCGGGCAGCTGCGACTCTGGATTCGCAGGACGCTGTTCCTTTGTTGCAGGAGAGTTTGGGGATTCTGGGCAGAGATTCCAAAAATTTGCTGTAGGGAGGAGAGGCTAAACAGTTTCAGTGCCGACATTGCATACAACAACGCGATGGGGATGGCGAACGCCGCCCATCGCGCCCTCCTATTCACCGTCTTTTCTCTTGCATCTCCTCTGGCTGCATTTTTAAGTCTATTCAAACTCTTCGCGATGCCAGGCCTGATTCTGGCGAGAGCTGGAAGAATCCAGAGTGTCTGTCCCTAAATCTGGACCTCGCCTGCAAGGCATAATCCCTGATGAGCTTCTCTTTTCTAACGCTTATCCAATTTAAGAGATAAAAATGGGAAAAAAACATTTTAGGCAGAATTAATCAAAAACGGCCCTATTTTAAGTCTCAGATCTTTGAAGCATACCATGAGCCAGGAAAACTTCCCTCTCATTGATCTCCGGGTTTCAGATCGTTCGGCCCTACATTTTTCTACCGTTCAGAATAATGTGCCTGATGGACGGCCATACCATTGCTTTATCAGTGCGTAGGGCCATCCATGCCATAAGACCATCTGTGGAGGTTAAATACCAAAGAGCTTTCTGCCTTGGCGGTGTGGTATATGCCGCCAGGGCTCTGCCGATTTGCGGGAGAGTGGGACCCGGAAAGGGATGTAGATGAGACTGGTAGATGTAACACTGATTTGTGTCGGGCTTATGCTCTTAATCGTTGGCGCCACGGGAATCGGCGCTGAGTCTCAAGAGGGCTCAGGATGCAATTTCAAAGATAAAGGTTCAGCAGGCGATAGAGACCCGCTTTGCTATTCACAGCTGATCCCAGGTCCAGAGGCGCCTGACATGTTCGTGGGTCTTTTGAGCGCAGGTGCAATGGATGCAGATGAGGAGGACAATGCATCTGCGGGCATAGTCTTCCGCAACTGGAGGGGATTTGCCCTAAAAGGCAACGAGTCTCATGCTCTCAGAGTGAGCATCGAGAGCATAAGGCCAATAGAGCCCATGAACGTGAGAAAGCTCCTGGCGTCCAACATGAGCATAGAGGAGGTCAGAGACGAGATCCGCAGAGAAGAGGGCTCTGTGATGCACCAGGGCCTGATGAAGATAGGTAACGAGGTCTACATGCTCTCCAACGTCAGCCTGTCCGAGTCAGGGAACTACACAGAGCTTGAGGCAGACTTAAGCGATCAAAGGCGCCAGGATTCCGAGCCCCAAATATTTCAAGATGGGCCAGAGCCTCTGGGGCACATATCTGCAAAGTTAGCAGGCAAAGACGACGCTGATGTGAGCGCCGGGACTCTGGTGATCAACAGCGGCGAATATGCAGGCCAGTACAAGGTGCTCCTCAGCGCTCAGGTTCCTGAGAGGATGATGGCGCAAGCTGAAGATCCGGGTCAGGGCAAAGAGATGAATGGCCAGGGGCCAAACTAGCCTCTGAGCCTTAATCTCAGCTGGGGCGAGCTTTTTGAGTGAAGTCTTATGTGCCAGAGAACTGCGCTTCGCCATAGCCTTGCTTATCTTCATGGCAGTCTGCGCCTCTGAGTCAGAAGCTGAGGTGGGATCCGTCAAGGAGATGTCTCTGTACATATACTTGGATGACTCGACGTCAGTCAAGGCGCTCTTGACTGGGTACGTCAGCGATCTGGATTGTCTGTCCTTTCTCAACTCGTCTGAGATTGCCTACGAGGACGACACAAATCAGATCTATGCCCTGACTTACTCTCTGGTGAGCGAAGAGGCTGATAGATTGACTCTGAACTTCTCCTCTACTGAAAGCTATGGCGCTTATCACGTCACATTTTGCCTTCCCCTGGACATCTCGCTGATAAACGTACGCGTAAGCGACGGCCTGAAGTACGATTCGTATCTGTCCGAGGATTCCTGTGTAGTGGACGTTCAGGGATATGATGTGAACAGTCCGGCTGCTTTGATAGATTACAAGGTGCAGTCTTAAGGAGCATAAAGGCCTGGACCATATCCAAATCCTTTTCGAACTCCTGATCTGGCGCTGCATGCTGCATGTTTTTGCTGCATCTTTGCCGTGTTCTTGATGTGCTCTCTTCTAGTATTCCGGCGTAAGCTTTTCGCTAAAATTGTCATAACTTTTGAGAATTATTGCATTAAATTCTCAACTTATACGTTTACCTCTCAAATAATTCAATATAAGGGCCGCACACAGTCCGTCTCAGAGGTGCAAGAGTGCAACAGGTGGCAATCTACGCTAACGGCTGGATCGCTCTCCAGGCCTCGGATAAGTGGCTCTGCCAGATAGGCTGGGACAGCCATAAAGCTGGCTCTCCAGATCCGCAGAGAAGGGAGCCAAGGTTTCCAGGAAAGCTCCCTGGCCCTCAGCTGGCAAAGGGGATAATACCAACGCTCCTCGCCTGATTCCTGAAAGCAGCTGTGCGAGGTCAGGCTGGATAGCACGAGTGAGATGTTTGGACTAAGACTGTTGGAGCAGACCAAAGAATCGAAAGCAGGATTGAAAACATGAGACAGGTGGCAATTTACGGAAAGGGCGGAATTGGAAAGTCGACTACTACCCAGAATCTGACTGCAGCTCTCTCTACTATGGGCAAGAAGATCATGCAGATCGGGTGCGATCCAAAGGCGGACTCAGTCAAGTTCCTGATGAACGGCAGAAAGCAGCCTTCGGTCCTGGACACTCTGAGAAAAGAGGGCGAGGTTAACCTCGATGACGTGATGAAGGTCGGATTTGGAGGCATACGCTGTGTCGAGTCAGGAGGCCCGGAGCCAGGAGTTGGGTGCGCTGGAAGGGGCATCATCACCTCTATTGGGCTTCTTGAAAACCTCGGAGCATACACTGACGACCTGGACTACGTCTTCTACGATGTCCTGGGCGATGTGGTCTGCGGAGGCTTCGCCATGCCCATTCGAGAGGGAAAGGCCCAGGAGATTTACATCGTGGCTTCAGGAGAGATGATGGCACTCTATGCTGCAAACAACATCTGTAAAGGCATCCAGAAGTTCGCAGAGTCTGGAGGAACTCGCCTTGGAGGAATTATCTGCAACTCAAGAAACGTGGACAGGGAAAAGGAGCTCGTCTCCCACTTCGCAGAGAAGCTCGGGAGCCAGATGATCCAGTTCATACCAAGGGACAACGTGGTCCACCAGTCAGAGATCCACAAGCAAACAGTGATCCAGTATGCTCCTGACTCGAATCAGGCCAAGGCCTACCTGGGGCTCGCCAAAGCCGTGGACGGGAACGAGATGTTCGTGATACCAAAGCCAATGGAGTACGAAGAATTGGAAGAAGTCATGGCCGAGTGGGGTGTAGTGGAATGAAGATGATCAGGGCCATAATCCGGCCTGAAGCCATGGACAAGGTGGCAGACGCCCTCGAAGCCGGGGGCTTCGTGGCCTTGACCAGGATGGACGTCTTTGGCCGCGGCAAGCAGAAGGGCATCAAGGTCGGAAACGTGGTCTACGACAACCTTCCCAAGTCCATGCTCATGATGGTCGTGGACGACGAAAAGCTCGATCCGGCTGTCAAGATCATAGAGGAGAGCGCGAGGACAGGGAACATCGGCGACGGAAAGATCTTCGTGACCTCAGTAGACGAGGCTTACACCATCAGAACAGGCCAGAGGGGGCTTTGATGAAAGAAGTCCTGGCCATCATCCAGATGAACAAGATGGAGGCCACAAAAGACGCCCTTGACGTCATAGGCATTCCATCCATCACTGCATACAAGGTCTCTGGAAGGGGAAAGCAGCGGGGCCTGAGCATCCCCCATCCTTCACATCTTCCTGAGTCTGACAAGAAGAACATGAAGTACATACCAAAGAGAATGATCTCGATAATGGTTGAAGACGAGTTCGTGCCAGCTGTAGTTGCAGTGATCACCAAAGTCAACCGAACTGGCAACTTCGGCGACGGCAGAATATTCGTCTGTCCAGTTGAGGAGTCTATCAGGATTAGGACTGGAGAGCGCGGGAGCGTGGCCATCTCATGAGCGGAGCTGAAAGAGATCCTGTAACTGTCGCAGCAAGCAAGCAAGTCGTAGAGGATATGCTAAAAGGCCTTCCCAAGAAGACCGGCTCTGTGAGAGGAAAGCACGTCGTGGTCAAAGACGCCTGCGAGGTGGAGCAGAAGATCGAGGCCAACGAGCGAGCCATTCCAGGCGTCCTGACCAACCGCGGCTGCGCATATGCAGGCTCGAAAGGCGTGGTCCTCGGGCCTGTAAAAGACATACTGCACATCACCCACGGCCCCATAGGCTGCGCCTACTTCACCTGGGGCACCAGGAGAAACCTCATGAAGAAGGAGGAGGGCAGGGACTGCTTCTCTGGGTACTGCCTCTCCACGGATGTCAAGGAGACCGATATCGTCTTCGGCGCTGAAAAAAAGCTGGCAGCTGCGATACGTGAAGCCTACTCCATCTTCAAGCCTGAGTGCATATCTGTCTTCTGCACCTGCCCCATAGGGCTTATTGGCGACGATATCGAGTCGGTTTGCAAGAAGGCTGAAGAAGACCTGAGGATCAAAGTAATTCCAGTCAGGTGCGAGGGCTACAGGGGTGTGAGCCAGTCAGCAGGCCACCACATAGCCTCGAACTCTCTGATGGAGCACCTCGTGGGAACTGAGGAGCTTGAGGACCCGGGGCCGTTTGACGTCAACATATTTGGAGAGTACAACATTGGCGGGGACTACTGGGTGGTCAAGGAGCTGCTTGAGAAGGTGGGCTACAGGGTGGTGAGCCCGTTTACAGGAGACGCCAGCTTCCATGACATAGCCAAGGCTCACAGGGCCAAGCTGAACATACTGCTCTGTCACAGGTCAATCAACTACACGAACAGGATGATGGAGGAGAAGTACGGCATCCCCTGGCTTAAGGTGAACTACCTTGGAGTAGAAGACACAATCAAGACCCTGAGGGATATGGCAGCCTTCTTCGACGATCCCAATCTGAAAAAAAGGACTGAGGAAGTGATCGCAGAGGAGATGGCCAGGATCCAGCCTGTAATTGATCTGTACAGGTCCAGGCTTGAAGGAAAGAGGGTCATGCTCCTCGTGGGAGGATCTAGAGCCCACCACGTCAGAAACATGTTCGAGACTCTGGGCATGGAGGTAGTGGTTGCAGGATACGAGTTCGCTCACAGGGACGACTACGAGGGGCGCAGGATTCTGTCCACAATAGTCCACTCAGGCCGATCCAAGGTTCTGGAGGACATACACTATGAGCGCGATTCCAGTGTCGTCTCGCCCTACGACGATGAGGAGATCAAGAAAAAGAAGGAGAAGATTCCAAGGCTGATGGATTATGAGGGTCTGCTGCCTCACATGAAGGACGGGCAGGTCATGATAGACGACTACACCCACCACGAGTGCGAGCGCCTTGTAAAGGACCTGGGAATCGACCTCTTCTGCTCAGGGATCAAGGACAAGTACGTCTTCCAGAAGATGCACGTTCCCTCTAGGCAGATGCACTCATACGACTACAGCGGGCCCTACACTGGGTTCGAAGGATTTGTTCAGTTCGCAAAAGACATCGACATGTCTGTGAACAGCCCCACATGGAAGTTCATAACCCCGCCCTGGAGGGAGGACGCCAATGCTTGATTATACCCCAAAAGAGATCTCCCATAGAGATACTCTGGTCATAAACCCGGCCAAGATCTGTCAGCCCATAGGTGCCATACTGGCCTACAAAGGCATCCACAACTGCATGCCCATCACCCACGGCTCCCAGGGATGCTCATCTTACCTTCGTATGGTCCTGGCAAGGCACTACAGAGAGCCGACTTTAGCTGCCACAAGCTCGTTTACAGAGGACTCAGTGGTCTTTGGTGGAAGAAACAACCTGAAAGAGGCAGTGGACAACGTCATCAACATCTACCATCCCGACGTTCTGGCCATAAACACCACCTGCTCCTCAGAGACCATAGGAGACGACGTCTCTTCCTTCATGGAGGAGATCAAGGAAGAGGAGTTCTTCGATCCCAATGTGCGCGTGGTCATAGCGAGCACTCCAAGCTACGTGGGGTCGCACATAACCGG
The DNA here is from genome assembly GCA_964639235.1 of uncultured Methanotrichaceae archaeon. Taxonomy (GTDB): domain Archaea; phylum Halobacteriota; class Methanosarcinia; order Methanotrichales; family Methanotrichaceae; genus CAZXDN01. The sequence goes on from CAZXDN010000033.1 coordinate 11,095, forward strand.
CTACGACAACGCAGTCAAGGCGCTGGCCCAGACGTTTCCCAGGAAGAGCAAGCCCAACGGCAAGCTCAACATCATACCTGGGTTCGTGGACCCTGGAGATATCAGGGAGGTCAAGAGCATCCTGAACAAGATGGGCGTCGCCCACATCGTCTTTCCGGACACGACAGACGTCTTTGACGCTCCCATGACGCCTGAGTCTGGAGGAATCTACCCTCCTGGAGGAACCAGGATGCAGGACCTTGTGGACGCTGGCAACTCCAAGGGCACAATAGCCCTTGGTAGAACTGCGGGTGCCTCAGGGGCTATGGTGCTCAAAGGCAAGTTCTCAATTCCCTCAGTCATAGGTCCCATGCCTATTGGCATCAGGAACACAGACGCCTTCGTGATGAACGTCTCGAAGCTGATGGGAGTCCCGATACCCCAGGAGATAGAGTACGAGCGTGGACGCCTGGTTGACATGATGACAGATGCCCACACCCACTTCCATTCCAAGAGCCTTGCTCTATTCGGAGACCCTGACACAGTCATTGGAATGCTCAGCTTGGTTATGGAGATGGGAATGAACCCTGTGTTTGCCTTGACTGGAACTCCCGACAAGAAGTTCGCAGAGGAGGTCCACAAGGTCGCTCCTGATTGCGAGGCCATGATTGGAGACACATTCCTGCTCCACCAGAAGATCAAGAACCGGCCTGTGGAGATGCTCATAGGCAACACCTATGGAAAGCTCATCTCCAGGGCAGAGGACATACCGCTGGTCAGAGTCGGCTTCCCGATAACAGACAGGGCAAACCTCCACTACTTCCCGATAGTGGGGTACACGGGAGCTGCTCGCCTTGTGGAGATGATTGGAAACACCTTCCTTGAGAGAAGGGACAGGGACTCTGACGACTCCAACTTCGAGATGATACTTTGAGGATTTATGGAAGCAATCAAAGTGATCGACGGCAGGCAGGGCCACATACTGAAGAAAGGTGGTAACTCCACTGCCCTCTCCTGCAACAATGAGTGCCTCGCTGGAGCTGTGAGCCAGAGGGCCTGCGTCTACTCCGGGGCCAGAGTGGTCCTAAATCCAGTGACCGATGCCCTCCACCTGATACATGGTCCCATAGGCTGTGCTTCTTACACCTGGGACATCAGGGGGAGCAGCACCTCTGGCCCTGACCTGTACAAGACGAGCTTCTCGACAGACATGGGGGAGCTCGACGTCGTCTTCGGCGGCGAAAAAAAGCTGGCCCAGGCCATAAGAGAGCTCGCCTCCAGGTACAGCCCTCCTGCAGTCTTCGTGTACTCGACCTGCATAGTTGGAGTGATAGGCGACGACCTTCAGGCAGTATGCAAATCTGCCTCAGAGGAGCTTGGAATTCCTGTGGTACCTGTCAGGTCAGAGGGGTTCAGGGGAAATAAGAACGAGGGCTATAAGGCTGCCTGCCACGCCCTCTTCAGTCTGATAGGCACAGAGGACTACACTCCAAAGAGCCCCTGCACAGTGAACCTGCTCGGCGAGTACAACGTGGCAGGAGACCTCTGGAGGATCAAGCCCTTCTTCGAGGAGATGGGAATTGAGATAGTGGCCTCGTTTACAGGCGACTCCAGGGTGAGGGATATACAGCGATCGCATGTGGCCAAATTAAACCTTGTCCAGTGCAGCGGGTCCATGACCCACCTCGCCAAGATGATGGAGGAGAAGTACGGCATGCCCTACAGCAGGGTGAGCTTCTTCGGGCTCCACGACATGGCCTGTGCCCTCAGGACTGCTGCAGAGTTCTTCGGCCAGACTGAGATGATCTCCCTGGCCCAAAAAATCGTCGAGAGGGAGACTGCCAGAGTTCTGCCGCAGATCAAACGGCACCGCATGAGGCTTGAGGGAAAGAAGGCTGCCATCTACATGGGTGGAGCTGCCAAAGCGGTCTCCTTGGTCAAGGGCTTTGAGGAGCTTGGCATGGACGTAGTCATCATCGGCACCCAGACTGGAGACAGGGACGACTACAAGAAGATCAGCTGCATAGTCAAGGACGGAACTGTGATAATAGACGACGCCAACCCCCTGGAGCTAAGAGAGCTTCTGATCAGGCAAAAGGCAGACCTGCTTGTGGCAGGAGTCAAGGAGAGGTTCATGGCCTACAAGCTTGGAATTGCCTTCTGCGACTTCAACCACGACAGGACTGTGAGCTTCGAGGGATTCGATGGCATGGTCAACTTTGCCAGGGAGGTCGACATAAGCATAAACAGCCCTGTCTGGAAGCTTCCAATTCAGAGGGCAAGCCCACTGGTGGAGTCTGCAGGGAAAAGCATTGCCCAGAAGATCCAGCCACAGGAGGCCAGAGCAAATGTCTGAGAGCTACACAAACGTCAATCCCTGCCATATGTGCATGCCTATGGGTTCCGTCCTCGCTTTCAGAGGCCTTGAGAGCTGTATGCCTGTCTTCCACGGGTCTCAGGGCTGTTCCACTTACATGAGGCTCTATCTGGCACATCATTTCAGGGAGCCTGTGGACATCGCATCGTCGGCTTTGAGCGAGAAAGGGGCTGTCTACGGCGGCGCCTCCAACCTCAAGCAGGGACTGAAGAACGTGATAGAGGGCTACGGGCCAAGAGCAATAGGCGTTGCCACCACTTGTCTGGCAGAGACCATTGGAGACGATGTGGGGCACATAATCCACGAGTTCCAGAAAGAAGAGCCACTGGCAAGAGGCCTGCCGATAATCCACGTCTCCACGCCCAGCTACTCAGGGTCTCATGAAGATGGCTATGCAGGGGCACTCCTGGCAATAGCCCAGCAGCTGGCCTGCGGCGCTCAGGAGGGCAGCGGCCTGGACAGCGGCAGGCTGAACCTGATCTTGGGGTCGTTCATCTCTCCAGCAGACGTCAGATACCTCAAGGAGATGCTCAGGGCCTGGGGCTCTGGCCTGGACGTCACTGTCTTTCCAGACATCTCCGAGACGTTTGACGCGCCGCTCTCTCTGGAGATCACCAGGATCCCTGAGGGCGGAACTCCCCTGGAGGAAGTCTCCAAGATGGGCCTGTCCAGGCATACAGTGACTCTGGGAGGACGGTTCCAGGCCCCGTCTGCAGGAGCGTACCTTGAGGAGGCCTTCGGCGTGCCAAACCGATCTCTGCCGCTTCCTATGGGCTTAGAATACACAGACCAGTTCGTCTTCGAGATGGAGAGGCTCACAGGAATTGCCCTCCCAAGGGAATACGAGCTTGAGAGGGGTCGGCTGCTCGACACAATGGTCGACGTCCACAAGTACCTTGCAGGAGTCAGGGCTGTGGTGTTCGGAGACACGGAGATCGCCATAGGCATAACCAAGCTACTGTGCGAGGTGGGAGCAGAGCCTGTGATAGTTGCCACAGGATCAAACGCCTCTGGGTTTGTCGAGTCTGTTAGAGCCATCTCTCCGAAGTCCTGGGCCTTAGCAGGCGCTGACTTCTCAGACATACACTCAGAGATAAAGTGTTCAAAGGTCGATTTGCTGATAGGCACCTCAAACGGCCGCCAGATCTCCAGGTCAGAGAAGATACCCCTGATAAGAGTGGGGCTTCCCAACTCGGACCGCGTGGGCGCAGGAAGGCTGCTGACTCTGGGATATGAGGGAGCCGGGCGGTTCCTAGACTCGATGGCCAACGTCTTGCTGGAAGAGGGATCTAGAGCATGACCCCCTCCCACCAGCGCAAGTTCCAGTGCCGGTCATGCAAATACGCCTTTGAGATGCTCCCCTGCGCCAGCGGAATGCACGGAAGGGACATCCGGTGCCCCAAGTGCGGCAGCCGGCTGAAGAGAGTGGACACAGTGCCCTGTGAGGGAAGCTGCTCTCCTGAGCAGTGCAAAGCCTGTGGAATGTGCGACTGATGCCTGTGCGACTGATGCCTGTGCGACTGATGCGCCTTCAGGCTTAATCTTTAGATGCAGCTGTACTGCTCGAACTGAGCGCTATAAGGCAATTGCAGTGTTGAATGACAACTATTTGGTTATTGCATTAGACGTAGGTGTTGAAGATGTGCGATGCGGCTATGCCTCCAAGCTTTGAGACCATAACGATCCATCCAATCTCTGGCCCTGGATGGTTTGGTGGCGATCCCTCTGGCTTGGCTGCGGTATTGATCACGGCGCTGGTGGCGTCTCTCCTGATGGGGCTTGTGGCCATGTGGACGATGAATTCGAACAGACGTGCTGCTGCAGGCGGCCCTGCTGCCAGGACCAGAGCAGCGTCAGCTGTGGCAACAGTCCTTTGCATTATGGTTGTATCAGTGGGGCTCGCTTTATCTGAAGAGGCCCCTTGCCTGGAAGTGTTTGGCCCTAGAGACAACACCATAAGCTCAGGGCCGATCAAAGAGATCTCTGAGAGCTACAGCTCCCAGTATAACGTCCCGGTCAACATCACCTGCGTCAACGGCAGAAAGTCCATCATAAAAATGCTGTCTGATAATACTTCGTTGAACGGTCTGAATGTCGATGTGGTAATGCTCGAAGAGAAATATCCACTGTATAATCTCACAGGAATGAAGGCTCTCATGAAGAAGGGACTAATTGAGAACTACAGCTACCTCTATACTGAGAGGGCGCTCTTGATCTCCGGGGCTGAAGATAACTTCACATCGCTTGACGACCTGGAAGGAGAGAGGGTTGCAGTCACAGATCAGCACGTTCCAGGAGGGTGCCTCGCCAGAGATGTGATCAATGCCACTGGAATAAATGTGACCAAGGTGGCGGTGCAGAGCACCGAGGCTCAGCTGGATGCAGTAGCAGACGGGACTGCGGACGCCACAGTCCTCTGGGAGAGCATGTTCGATTCCTATGCCAACAGCTCAAGCGACAAGATAGTGGTCGCAGACCTTCTGGAGTACAAGATGGACAACTACATAGCAGTTCTCAAGTCATCTCCTGAAAAAGAGCTGGCAGAGGAGTACGTGGACTATCTTCTGAAGTCTCTATCAGAAGGCGGCCGCGCCAGATGAGACGCCAGGGCTGCAGAGTAATGCCAATGCTGCATAATATAGCTAATACAGCTGCAGCATGAGGCAGTCTCTTTGAGCATTGCTGGAGCTCTGGTTGCGGGTCGTGAAGCCCCCAAACCGGGCTTGTCCAGCCAGTCCAGCTGAAGGGCGCCAGTTTGATGGCGATCTCGCAGCGCTCTTCACCGAAGTTCTGCGAACCTTCAAGCTCTGGCGGGCCTCAAGCGCAAAGGTTAATAAGTTTTACATTATTGCTTACCATAGTCATATAATGTAAGCACTTATGTTTACATATCTGGCATCAGAGGGTGTGACGAGTGAGACGGGTGATGGCATTTGATTAACAAGAGTGTGTTTACAGCGTTGGTTGTGGCCCTTGTCCTGGCCACCTCAACTGGCATATGTGCAGATGGGCAAAAGGAGCTCACAGTCTTCTGTGCAGCAGGCCTAAAGGGCGCGGCAAGCGAGATTGGCCAGATCTATGAGAACCAGACTGGGATCACGCCAGCCTTCAACTTCGACGGCGCGCAGGTCCTGCGAACCCAGATAGAAAACGGGGCCTATGCAGATGTCTTCCTGTCTGGCAGCACCAAGTACATGAACGCCCTTAAGGCTGAGGGCTTCATGAACAACAGCACAGTCTCGGCCTTTGCAGAGAACTGGCAGGCAATTATTGTGCCAAAAGACAACCCTGCAGGCATCCAGAACCTTTCGGACCTGGCCAAACCAGGAGTGAAGATAGTCATGGGAACCAAGGACCTGCCAATCACTGAGATCACCATGCAGATCTTAAACAAGCTTGCAAACGATACAGCATACGGCCCTGAGTACAGGGAGAAAGTCCTCTCCAATGTGATCTCTCAGGAGACCAACATCAACTTCATAGTCTCCAAGGTGGCCCTGGGCGAAGCCGACGCTGCGTTTGCCCACAAGTCCGAGGTGAGCTCTGAGTACGCAGAGAAGGTGATTTTGGTAGACATCCCCCAGGAGTACAACGTCAAATCGGAGTACACGATAGGAGTGCTGAACCAGTCGGCGTCTTCTGACCTGGCAGGCGAGTTCGTGAGCCTGGTCAAGTCGGAAGAGGGACATGCAGTCCTTCAAAAGTATGGCTTTGAGGTTGCCTGAAGGCCTGGGACAGATGGCATTTATCAACTATGAGAGGTAGGATATGATAGACAGAAGAATATTTGCATCACTGCTCGCAGTCCTGGCATTTACTGCATCTGCAGGCTTTGCACAGGATCCAGAAGAGCTAACAGTCTTTACGGCTGCGTCTCTTACTGGCGCCTTCACAGAGATCGGACAGATCTACGAGAACGAGACCGGTGTTCAGGCAGTATTCAACTTCGACGGCTCCCAGGCGCTGCGCACCCAGATAGAAAACGGCGCCTACGCAGATGTCTTCGCCTCAGCCAACACAAAGCACATGAACGCCTTGAGAGGTGAAAACCTGATGAACAACAGCACAGTCTCGATATTCACTGAGAACAAGCTCGCTTTGATAATTCCCAGGGACAATCCAGCCAAGATCGAGAGCCTGTCAGACCTTGCCAAGCCCGGCGTGAAGATAGTCATAGGGACAAAAGACGTGCCTGTTGGAGACTATGCAATGCAGATCATAAACAAGCTCGCAAACGACACTGCATACGGCCCGGAGTACAAGGCAAACGTCACAGCCAACATAATCTCCCAGGAGACCAACGTCAACTACGTCGTGACAAAGGTGGCTCTTGGCGAGGCCGATGTGGGATTTGCCTACGTCTCGGACATCACTGAGGATCTATCTGACAAGGTGGACCAGGTGGCCATCCCAGACGAGTACAACATCATAGCGCAGTACCCGATAGGAGTGCTCGGGGAATCCAAATACCCCGCAGAGGCAGAGGAGTTCATCTCCCTTGTGGAGTCCGACGAGGGAAGGGCCATACTGGAGAAGTACGGTTTTTCCCCAGTTGATGCAGCTTCCGATAGCTTAGCGTCAAACGCCACTGCAAAGGCCACAGCCTGAAGATTAACAGCTTTTAAGCCAGGGCAGGTTCCCAGCCTCATCCCTGGCGCCTTTTTCTTCGGGCTCAAAAGTTTAAATGTGCAGATGTAGAAACCAATACCTCATCAGACATGAACTCAAACTCAGGCGATATGGCATCAGACCAGACCAAGACCAGCTGCTGCAGCAGGCTTCTCAGCCGCGATCTGGCGAAGACAGAACTCTCAAACCGGGCCAAGGAAAGGTTGCTCAAGGCCTGCGTAGCTGTGCTGCTGATCCTGGCTATGGCCTTCATAGCGCTGCCTGTGGCCTCCCTCTTCATCAAGAGCCCTCTTAGCACCACGCTTGAATCACTTCACGATCCGGTTGTCATCGACGCCTTGAGGCTGAGCGTCATGACATCGACATTGACCACTCTTACAGTGGTCCTGATGGGCACTCCCATTGCTTATATCAACGCCAGATTTCACTACCCTGGAAGGGACCTCGCAGACTCGCTCATAGACCTGCCTGTGATCATGCCGCCAGCTGTAGCTGGAATTGCCCTTCTAATGGCCTTTGGAAGGATGGGAATTTTAGGCCACTATCTGAACTCGTTTGGGATATCGATAGCATTCACCACCCTTGCCGTAATCCTGGCCCAGGTCTTCGTTTCATCCCCGTTTTACATCCGCCAGGCGAGGACGAGCTTCGAGGCGATAGCTCCGGATTATGAGAACGCTGCGCGCACACTTGGCGCCTCAAGGGCCTTCACGTTCTTTCACGTTACTCTTCCCATAGCCATAAACGGGCTCGTGTCAGGCGCCATAATGGCATTTGCCAGGTCTCTTGGCGAGTTCGGTGCGACGATCATGTTCGCAGGAAACTTCCAGGGGAGGACCCAGACCATGCCCCTTGCCATTTACACTGCTATGCAGGGCGACCTGGACGTCTCTTTGTGCATCTCCCTCATACTCGTGGCGTTCTCGTTTGCTGTCATCGTCCTTGTGAAGGTCCTGACGCGGAGGGTGTACGAGAATGCTTGAGATAGAGCTTTCCAAGAGGCTCAGGGATTTTTGTCTGGATGTTAAGCTCGATGTCGCAGACGGCGAGATACTGATGCTTGTAGGCGACAACGGCTGCGGAAAGACCACAGTTCTCAACCTGATTGCAGGCCTGGTCAGGCCTGACGCTGGAAGGGTAGTCCAGTCTGGAAAGGCGCTCTTCGACTCATCTCTGAAGATAGACATAGCTCCTGAGTCGAGGAACATAGGCTACGTCTTCCAGAACTATGCTTTGTTTCCCCACATGAGCGTCTACGATAACGTGGCATTCGGCCTCAGGACCAGGGGCCTCTCCAGGCGCGAGGTAGACCTTCAGGTTAGAAGCCACCTTGAGGCTGCAGGACTCTGGGATATAAGGGGCGCAAAGGCCAGAAGCATATCTGGCGGACAAAAACAGCGCGTTGCGCTGGCAAGAACTCTGATCATCGAGCCAGACGTACTGCTGCTCGACGAGCCTCTGTCTGCATTGGATGTGAGAAAGCAGTCTGCTATGAGAAGAGAGCTTAGGGAAACCATTCACGAGTTCGGCGTCCCAAGCATCATAGTCACCCATGACCTAAGGGACGTTGCATGCATTGGAGACAGGATGTGCCTCATCGAGAGGGGCCGCGTCGCCCACTTCGGCAGGGCGGAGGACGTGATGGAGTGGAGCAAAACTGCTTTTTTGGAAGACGCTGTGGATAGATAAGCGATGGATACGTGAGATAGATATCATGTGTGGAAACTTAATTCTAGCTGAGGCCAGGGCGCAGTTCATCTCAGGGCTAAAGTCCTGGTGCGCTGAGGGATGCAGCCTGGAAGATGAGGTTGTGGCCAGCACCCCTCTTTCTGCCAGAGATGCAATTGGCGACGCTGGCAGGGACGATTTTCCCATTCTCAGGGGAAAGGAGGTGCTGATGCAGGCAGTCTTTCGAGGGTCTGCAGGCCAGGCGTTCACATCTGGACGAGGAAGCTTTTCAGGGACCCTCAGGGACGTTCTGGAGCTCTCCCTCGATGGGGACTTCGAGAGGGCGGTTCTCGTCTCTACCATGAATGCAGTGCTCAGGCATCTGGGAGTTGTTGAGAAGACCGTTCACTGCAAGGACAGCGGTCCTGGCGACTGCGCTTTCGCCCTCAAAGAATGGATTGCGGGACAGAATGCAGATATGGTCGGACTGATAGGAATGCAGCCCGCAATGCTAGAGGCCCTGGTAAAAGCCCTGGGTCCAGAGAGGGTCATGGTCTCTGACCTGGCAGAGCCTGGAGCTGTGCGCCTTGGCATAAAAGTGCTGGACGGCCAAAACTCTGCTGAGATCTTCGAGAGATGCCCACTGGTGCTTGCGACGGGGTCTACACTGGTCAACGGCACAATCGATGGCCTCATGGATCTGGCCCGGCGATATGACCGCAGGGTTGTGTTCTTCGGAACTACAATCGCGGGCGCGGCTCAGCTTCTGGGGCTAGAGAGGTGGTGCCCATGCTCGAACTGATGTTCCTGTCTTCTGGCCTCTGATTGGAGATGAGCTTAAAAGCTCTATGGCAAAACTCCCCAGGGCCTTCGCTCGCAGCTATCCTTGCACCAGACAGCCCAAGGTCATATGCCCTGCGCCTTAGAGTGCCCTGGGGCATGGCTTTCTCCACGAAGCCACAGTGATACTTCATCGCCATCTGCCAGAGAACGCTCCTCTTCATCTCTGAGACCTCACGGTTCAGAGCTGCAATCTCCTGTCCCTGTGAAGATATCTCTGAGTCCTTCTCAGATATCCTCTGATTCATATCCTGGATTTTCTGGCTCATCTCAGCGATCTTCTGGGCCTGGTCAGATATCAGGAGGTCTCTTTGCGAGGCCCAGCCGTCTCTCTGGGCTATTGCTTGGTTTTGCAGCCAGATCTCGTGGGCTTTGCTCTGGATTCTGGACTTGAGCATCTCTGTAGATATCGAGTAGATCAGGGCCTTGGTCTCGTTGCTGACCCTGTCGCCATACGCCTGGAGGAAATACTTTCTCAGGGCTATCTCGTTCCAGTAGAACCCCTCAGTCTCCCTGAGGACTGTGTTCATGCCGTGGAACCTGTACTTGACAAGAGGCTCCTTTATGAAGTGGTAGTGATACCTGCTTGCCAGGTCCACAGCGAACTGATAGTCGTTTAGAAACTTCAGCTCCTCATTGAACCTCAGCTGCCTGAGGTTCTCGCGCTTGAGCATTCTCGATGTGCTGAGTATGAAGTTGCCTTTGAGGAGCTCTTCTAGAATGTCTCCGCTCTTCTTCCTGTCAACCGAGTTGTACACCTGGGTGAAGGTCTGGCCTGTGGGCTTTCCTTCCCCGTCAATGATCACTCCTTCTCCCCACACTACCAGGTCTTCATCCTCCTCCAGGACGGCGAGCTGGCGCCGGAGCTTGTCTTGAAGCCAGATGTCATCAGATGCGCAGAATGCTATGAACTTCCCAGTGGCCAGGTCGATGCCCTGGTTCTGGGTCTTGGGGATGCCCATGTTCTCTTCGTGGAAATATGCCCTGATCCTGGAATCTTTTTTTGCAAACTCTTCTATCAAATCCTGAGAACCGTCAACTGAACAGTCATCGATAATTATAAGCTCAAAGTCGGCGACATCCTGGTCCAGGACGCCGTTTATGGCTTCAGATATGAATCTTGCATAATTGTAAGAGGTCATAACGACGCTGACTAAAGGCATTTTCAATATCCTCCGATGTTGAATTGGTTTTTAACTAAATCCTGCCCGATAGGCCAGGGCAGCGCAATGTCTTTCAACGGTTGATGGAAATGATATCAGGTCAACTTGTATAATATGTCAAGCTGCTCTATATGTGTGTTCCTATCCACAGGCCGTCTTCAGATAATGAGCCGCTATGTATAGTCCCTTTTTTACATTTGTCTCTAATTCTTTCTCCACCAGCGTCATATAAATCGTTTTTGGTAAACCTGGTGGCCTTGGCATTTCTCACAGCGAATGGCAACTCACATACTTCCAAACGAACTTGATTCAATACATCTCACGAGGCTGCAGCAGCTAACTTTCCTGTTAACACTTTCCAGGTGGATAGATTAATTGAACTTTTTGTTTTATAAGCAATCTCTTGACACTCCAATTGTCGTACGAGCACCGTTATGAACTGCCATGTGTCGCACAATAACCAGAACGCATATGTAGTAGAACTATATGTTCTGGGCCTGATGAGCAAGCAGGAATTCTCCAGGCAGACTATTCGAGTGGGCATTATTGGCGCCGGTGCTATGGGAAAGGGCCTTTTTTACCAATGTCATATCACTCCTAACTTTCAGTGCGTTGCGCTGGCGGATATACAGCCTCAGAGGGCTGTTGATTGTGCAAACTGGCTGAAATATAAATACGATGTGGCAACTGGCCATGAGGATATAGACCGCTTCGTAAGGGCAGACAAGATGGCAATCTGCTCGGATGGAGATCTGGTGGCCTGCTCTGACTCAGTCGATGTGGTCATTGAATCATCAAGCTCAATAAGGTCAGCTGCAAAATACGCAGTCTCGGCGCTTGCTCATGGAAAGCACCTGGTTCTCATGAACGCCGAGGTCGATCTCGCTTTCGGGCCTTATCTCATGGACCTCGCCCGCAAGAACAAAGTCACCTACACAAGCTGCGACGGAGACCAGCACGGCGTAATCAAGAGGATAACGGATGACATCAAGCTCTGGGGCTTCGATCTGGTCACAGCGGGAAACATCAAAGGCTTTCTCGATCGCTACTCAAATCCCACCAAGATCGTTCCAGAGGCAGACAAGAGACGGCTGGACTACAGGATGGCCACGGCATATACTGATGGCACGAAGCTCAACATAGAGATGGCGCTGCTTGCAAACTCTCTTGGGCTGATCACCCTCAAGCCCGGAATGCACGGCCCTAAGGCCGGAAACGTCCAGGAAGTCTTCCAGCTCTTCAACTTCGAAGAGCTCTGGAAGGACAAAGCTCCCTTTGTCGACTACATCTTGGGAGCAGAGCCAGGAGGGGGCGTGTTTGTGGTTGGGCACTGCGATGACGAGTACCAGAGGTTCATGATGGATTACTACAAGATGGGCAAAGGTCCCTTCTACCTCTTCTACAGGCCATACCACCTCTGCCACGTCGAGTCTATGGAGTCTGTGAGAGATGCAGTGCTCGATGGAAAATCCCTTCTTCAGCCAAGCGCCGGATTCCAGACCAATGTGTATGCCTATGCAAAGCGCGATCTGAAGATTGGAGAGAAGCTAGACGGCCTTGGAGGCTATGCATGTTACGGCATGATAGAAAATTGCGGGAACAAAGGCGATGAGAGCCTGCCCATATGCCTCGCCAACGAGGTAGTCCTTCGCCGCAATATCTCCAAAGACGAGAAGATTTATCTGTCCGATATAGATTTCGACCCAGGACGCATAGATTTCGATCTCTATGACAAGGCCCTGAGAGCCTCGTCGAACTTCAGAAGGTAGCAGGCGCCAGATGGTTCAGGCAAACTGAGCCGATCAGCATAATCCCATTTGTAGGGGCCTGGCAGCGCTGAGCCCGAAAAAACCATCGAGAGGACGCCCTATGACCGACGCAAAGGATAACCGCTCAATGATACAAAAAGAGATATCTCAAGTTGGCACTTTTGCTCCCGATGATCCCACAATGGGAAACAAAGGGGGAGGTCGGCCAAAGATCCTGTACGTGCTGCACCACTGGGGGGGAGGCACTGAGAAGCATGCTCTGGACCTCGCAAGGACCATGAGCAGGGACTTTGCAGTCTACATAATGAAGCCCTTCTCTGAGGGGTATGTAGTTGAAACATTGCCAGAGGATGGAAAAAAACAATTCGTGTTTATAACAGATTTCAGATGGGACGCATCAACTATACGCTCTATTGAGTATTCAAACGTATTTGAAAAGGTCGTGCGCCTGTTTGACATAGATTTAATACACGTGCAGCACCTCATAGGAAATACGCTCGATATCTTCGATATTGCAGAGAAGCACTCCATTCCTGTGGCCGTGACCCTTCACGACTATTACGCCATATGCCCCAGGATAAATCCAATTGATTCCAGGTGCTTTATGGGCTGCTCTGACTGCGCCTCGTGCATGCGCCTCATGGGACTTGAGGACGGCTTTATCGAAGAATGGAGAGGGGCTTTCAGCAAAGCGCTCTTTCTTTCAGATCTGATAATAGCTCCAGATGGTTCAGTGTTTGATGCAATAAACAAGTTCTTCGAGCTGGACAGATCAAGACAGCGCGTCATAGAGCACGGATACGACAGCGATATAATCGCACTTGGGAAGAAGAACAGGACTATAAAAGACATTTCTGGCCTGTCTGAGATAAATATAGGCTTTATCGGCAACCTACTTTTGCACAAAGGCGCGGAGATATTCTACGATCTCTCCACCAGGAGCTATGCGAAGACCGTCAACTGGATACATGTTGGTGAGCCAAGCTTGCTCCATCAAGCTGAGACGCGAAACGTGAAGGCCACTGGAAGGTACAAGGGCCCAGAGGAGCTCATGGAGATCTTGAGGGAGCACAAAATCCATCTCACACTGCTTCCAGCTCTCTGGCCTGAGACCTTCTCTTACACTCTTTCAGAGTCGTGGATAGCAGGCATACCCGTCATAGTCTCAGACCTCGGAGCGCCAAGAGATCGAGTCCTGAATGCTAGGGGAGGATGGGTTGCCTCACCTGATGCTGAGAGCTTCAAGAGAAGGATAGACCATGTAATTGCCAGCCCTGAGGAGTACATAGATGTTCAGGAGAACATCCAAAAGATTGAGATGCCCACACTTGAGGAGTCGAGAGATGCTTATCTGCGAGCATATGGGGAGCTCAATCTCGACAGCAGCAGCCGCGGCGCAGCCTCCGTGTCCCAGGAGCCAGGCGGAGTTGCAGACGAGTTCGCCAGGCTGTCTGAGAGACACCTAAGTGATCTGGCTCTCTTTTCGCAGGAGAAATCCCTGCTTGAACATGATAGGCTGGTGCTTGAAAAAGAAAAGAGCGCTCTGGAAAGAGAGAAATATGTACTAGAGCAGCACAAATTGAACCTAGAGAGGGGAATTAGAGACCTGACAGATCAATCTGAGAGGCTCGTAGATCAGGTCAGGGATATGGTTGCGCAGATGGTTGAAAAAGACCACAGGATCATAAGCGGTGAGAGCAGGATATCTCAGCTGGAAGGAGATATGGCGCGCTCGGATGCCAGGTGCAGGGAGCTTGAAGCCGAGATCTGCGCAATGCGGCAGAGCCTGACGTTTAAGCTCACAGCTCGTTTTCAGGAGGGCGTCGTAGAGAAAGCCATGCCGCAGAACACAAGAAGAAGGACGATCTACGACTCTGCCATCAGGGCCTCCAGGCAGCTTGCAGGTGGCAAGAAGAGCTAGAGCTGCATGCAAAGTTCACTGGCATGAGGGCGAAAAGAAATAGCTGCGACTGTGCCAAGATTGATGACTAAAATTTATCGGGATTTTGCCCTCAGGTGAGTGGATATGTTCTCGTGGATCTCCTTTAGCGGGTTAGATTCGACGAAACAATTTACCAGGTTCATGTAATCGGGGTGTCTCTCCAGGACGATCTTGAGGTGCTCTTCGCATAGCGCCTCCTTCTGGTCGAGGAAAGACATGCCGCCTCTGTGGAAGACGAACGTGTCATCGCACAGCAGGTGCCTGTATCCTTTATCCCTGCACCTCATGCAAAAGTCGTTCTCTTCGCCATATCCTCTGCCAAAAGCCAGGTGGTCGAAGAAGCCCACATCATCAAGGGCCTTTCGCTTTATGTACATGCAAAAGCCCACAGCAGTAGGTATCTCAGGATACTTTTTCAGGGATATCTTTTCTATGAGCTCTGAAAACGAGTCTTCTGAGAATCCTTCTGGCAGGGGATTGTTCTCAAGAAATTTTGGCACAGAACAGATTGTGCCGTTGTTTGTCAGAGGAGTGACCGTGGCCACGTCATCGCTGAGATAAGCACAGCGTCTCATCTTGGACGCCCACCCGGAACTGACAACTGTGTCGCTGTTAAGCAAGATGACATCTCTTTGAGACAGCTTCATCCCTGCGTTGACTGAACTGACAAAGCCGACGTTTTGAGCATTGTTTATGGCTCTCACAAAGCCGTATGATTGGACGTATTCGGATGACAGCTGTCTTATGCGAGTGTCCTTTGATCCGTCATTTACCAATATTATGCTGTATTGGTCCCTATATTTGATGAGGCTCTCCAGGCATTGAGATAGATCGTCGTATGCCTCGTAAATTGGAACGATGACGTCAATTCCGGGGGCGATGCGCTGACCAAGGACTCTCGATAGAGCCCTCCATCTCCATCCTCTGCCTTTCAGATTCATTGTGCTTTACACCTGTCATGGTTCAGATTTGCCTGGCGCGATTGATATGGCGCCAGGTATTAAAGCTACATGTCCCAGAGCCTCGACAAACAGGCTGAGGCTAAAGGCCTAAATTAAGTCGTTCATCTTCAGCATATCTTTGGAATCTCCCATTTTCATAAGATTTGAGATAACTTCAGCCCAGAGCAGATATAGTCTGCAACTTTCTCAAATAAGCAAATATATTATCCAAATATAGCTGTTCTTGGAGGTGGTGTGAGATAGACCTTAACCTGTTCAGAGGCATAGCGGTGTATATCTGCCTGGTGAGGCGGTCTTCTTATGATGAGACTGCCTCTTCTCCAATGAGCTGATGGCTATGGGCACAATGAGCTGATGGCTATGGCACACTGCATTGGCCTTGGAGATTTCGGCACAGTCTGGCATAATTTGCATATGGCATATCTGCGAGGTTTAGATGAAGATGGTCACGGCCTTCATAAGGCCTGAGAGGGTGGACAGGGTCATCCAGGCGCTTGAGGAAAGCGGCTTGCCTGCGCTCACAAGATTGGATGTTTATGGAAAAGGAAGGCAAAACGGGGTCAAAGTATGGGGATCTAGCTATGATATGCCAAAGACAATGCTCATAACAGTCGTGGAAGATGGAATGCTCGATCAGGCTGTGGAGACCATTGGGATCAATGCCCGGACTGGCAACATTGGGGATGGCAAGATCTTCATAACTCCAGTTGAGGGCGCGTATACTGTCAGGACTGGGGAGGTGGATGTGTAATTTGATCCAAAGACTCCTGGGCGAATGCATTAGGGAAATTCTGTGAGAGTCGAGATATGACGAGCGGACTTGCTACTTTAAGAAAGGTTCGAAGGCGATTCCTGGCTGAGCTGCGGTCGTGGTGTAATGAAGACGGCGTGCGCTTCAGCGACCTGAACGATGAGATAGTAGTGTCTCTGCCAGCTGTGAATCTGAAGCGCGTCGCTGATTTAGATGATTTTCCGCTCTTAAGCGGCAGAGAGATCACTGTCAGGGCTCTTTACAGGGGAAAAGAAGGTCAGGCGATCTCACCGGTTCCTGGAAGCTTCAAGGGCTCTCTGGCAGATGTGATGAAGCTTCCCCTGAAGGGCGTCTTCGAGAGGGCGGTGCTGATCTCGACTGTCAACGCAGTGCTGCGCCACCGCGGCGTCCTGGGAGGCACTGCCCACTGCAAGAGCTACGGGCCGGATCTGTGTGCCTCCTGGCTCAAGAACTGGATAACTGAGCAGGAGGTCAGAAGAGCGGGCCTTGTGGGGGCGCGGCCTGAGCTGATTGAGGCTCTCGTTGGAGTTCTGGGCGAAGAGAGGGTAATGGCCGCAGACATGATGGAGGCGGGCAACGTCTTTTCTGGGGTGGAGATCATGTACGGGACTGAGACTCAGAGGATCTTCGAGTGCTGCCAGCTTGTCCTGGCATCGGGGTCGACTCTGGCCAACGGCACTATCGACGGTCTCTTCGAGGCGCAGAGGCGGCACAACAGGAAGCTGGTCTTCTACGGGACATCTGTTGCAGGCACAGCTTACCTCATGGGGTTGGAGAGGTGGTGCCCCTGCTCCACCTGATCTGGGGCCCAAGTGCGCCTGAAGATATGCCATCGGCTTGGAAAAATTGGGCTCCTCGCCATTCACTATGGGTGGATTAAGATAGGTCTGAAGGGCTTTGCACCTTCAGTGAAGTTTAGAAAATGTTCACCACTAGAGGCACAAAGGCACAGAGGGACTTTTATATTGCCATCCTAAATATCCTTAGCTTTTCGTACTCTCTTTTCGTACTCTCTTTT
>CAZXDN010000034.1:0-18694 GCA_964639235.1 uncultured Methanotrichaceae archaeon
AGATTATCAAGCTTCAGATTGGCAATCTTCAGATTATCAAGCTTCAGATTAGCAATCCTCTGATTAGCCGGCCTCAGATTGACGAGCTTCAGGTTAAGCAGACGAGCACCTTCGCCTGATTTTATATAAGGTGGCACATCCCGGCGCCCCTTAGTTTCATTCAGGCATTATAGATAAGGTATCTCGATTGGTAAATACACATAATAATAAAATTTAATGAAGTCAGCTAAGGGCCTGTAATAAGATCTTCTAATACAAGCTAAAAATTTCGCAGGTCGACAAAAAAAAGGCCTTTGCGTGCGAGCTGCGCCTTGCGCCTGAATTCTATCTTTTGCTTGCCTTTCCCTCGTCTACAACTATGTAATCCTTTACTGCGCAGACTGAAGCAAAGGGTATGAGGACGAACTTACCGTCTTCTCTATATCTGCGCCTGTACAGCTCTGAGTCGGGCTTCACCACCAGGTCCAAGAGCGCCCCTGTCTCCAGGTCCATGACCAGGTTCTCCACCTCGCCGAGGACCGTCCCCTCTACAGTCACTATCTCCTTGCCTGCAAGGCTTCTGGCGTAAACCTTCGACATTCCTACATTCCTGCCTACCCTTTTTTTGCTTATGCTTTCCTGCCTGCGCTGTTTCTTGAGTCCTAGTTGAGCTGCATGTAGCCCGGCCGCCGACTGCGGTTCTCCCTCATCTTTTGAGCAGCAAGCGCCTCTTGCAGCAGATAAGTGTTACCTATAACCTATGTAAGAGCCGGGCTCCATCTTGATCCCGCCCTTGAACCTCTCGTTTATGCGCTCGTAGTAGCTGGCCATGCTCTCTTCGACAGAGGGCCTCACCCTCTTCAGTGCTTCGCGATAGTGGTCCATCTCCACTGCCCTGGCCTCCGAGTCCTCGCGAAGTGCCAGCATCACGGCCTCGCGGCATAGCGCTTCCAGGTCTGACCCGACATATCCTTCTGTCAGCTCAGCCAGCTCCTCGAGGTTCACATCTTCGCAGTTCGGTATCCTTGCAGCGTGAATCCTGAGGATCTCATACCTTCCCGACTTGTCAGGGGCGCCTATCATGAGGAGCCTGTCGAACCTTCCTGAACGCAGGAGGGCTGGATCTATTATGTCTGGCCGATTGGTCGCAGCCACGACCACTACGTCTTTTAGCGTCTCCAGGCCGTCGAGCTCTGCCAGGAGCTGGTTTACCACTCTCTCCATCACTCTGCTGCCCTCGTCCATTCCTCTCATTGGAGCGATGGAGTCGAGCTCGTCGAAGAATATTATGGCAGGAGAGACCTGCCTGGCCTTCCTGAAGATCTCTCTTATGGCCTTCTCAGACTCGCCAACCCACTTGGAGAGCATCTGCGGCCCCCTTATGCTTATGAAGTTGGCGTTGGTCTCATTGGCAATCGCCTTGGCGATCATGGTCTTGCCAGTTCCAGGCGGTCCGTAGAGCAGGACGCCCTTGGGAGGCCTGATGCCCATCTGGAGGAACTTCTCAGGGCGCTTGAGCGGCCACTCAATGGCCTCTTTCAGCTCCTGCTTTAGAATCCCCAGGCCTCCGAGATCCGACCAGTTGACCTTGGGAAGCTCGACCAATACCTCCCTCATGGCTGACGGTTCAATGTCCTTGAGGGCGTCCTCGAAGTCGTCTGCAGTGACCACCATCTTGTCCACGACCTCCTGGGGCATCTCTCCTTCTATGCTCAGGTCTGGCAGATACCTCCTAAGAGCCCTCATCGCCGCTTCCTTGCACAGAGCGTTTACATCAGCTCCGACGAACCCGTGCGTCCTGTCTGCAAGGCTTTCAACGTTTACCTCCTCTGCCACAGGCATGTTTCTCATGTGGATCTGGAGGATCTCCACCCTGTCTGACCTGTCTGGGACGCCTATCTCTATCTCGCGGTCGAACCGCCCAGGACGGCGAAGCGCCGGGTCAACTGCATCAATTCTATTTGTGGCGCCTATGACCACCACCTGGCCGCGCTCCTTCAAGCCGTCCATCATTGCCAGAAGCTGGGCCACCACGCGGCGCTCGACTTCGCCCGTTACCTCGCCCCTTTTCGGGGCAATCGAGTCCAGCTCGTCTATGAAGATGATGGATGGCGTGTTCCGGTTGGCCTCATCGAAGATCTCTCGAAGTCTCTGCTCGCTCTCTCCATAATACTTCGACATGATCTCAGGGCCGGCGATCGAGAGGAAGTTGGCTCCGCTCTCGTTGGCAACTGCCTTGGCAATCAGAGTCTTGCCGGTCCCAGGCGGGCCGTGCAGCAGGACGCCTTTGGGCGGCTCTATGCCGAGCTTCTGGAAGACCTCAGGGTGCTTCATTGGAAGCTCTATCATCTCTCTTACTCTCTGGACCTCGATTCTAAGCCCGCCCACGTTCTCGTAAGTGGTGCCTGTGGCCTTGACTGACCCGAATCCCTTGGCGGGCTTCTCCATCAGGAAGATCTCAGTCTTCTCAGAGATCACCACTATCCCATCGGGTTCCGTCTCTGTGACTACGAGGGGCACAGCCTCCATCCTGCCGATAAATGGGTGGCTGGCTGACGACATTATGGGAAGGATATCTCCCTCGATTACGGGCCGCTTCAGAGTCTGGCGCTTTATCAGGTCTGCAGCCTCATCGCCGTAGTGCATGTGAGAGCCAGAAGGAGGCGCAAGTATGATCTTGATGGCATCTGTGAACTTGGCCTTGCTCACCTTGACTCTGTCGCCAATTCCAATGCCTGCGTTCTGTCTGATGAAGCCGTCAATTCTTATGTAGTCCTGGGACCAGTCCTGCCTGTCGGCTCTCCAGACCTTGGCTGCTGTGATCCTCTTGCCTTCTATCTCTATTATGTCTCCAGGCGATAGGCGCAGCGTCAGAAGGGCATTCGGGTCGAGCCTGGCTATGCCCCTGGCAGAGTCGTTGGGATAAGCCTTAGCTACCTTGAGCTGTATTTCTTTCACTTCCCACACACCTTGCGTTTATTTCATCTCGGGCACTTAAATTTATCCAGCATTGAGCACAATTATAGTCATAAATCAGATAGTAATGTATTTAATATTTTTGGATAAAACGCCCTCTGCGGGTACAGCAGGCGATATAGGTGGGCCGATCAGGCGTAAGTCCGATCAGGGGTCTGTGTGAGAACGCTTCTGCCTTTTGGAATAACGCTGGTATCTTGGAATCTTCTGTGGGCTTGAAGTTGAGGCAAAACTGCAATTTCTGCCAGAAATGAGCTTCGATGCTACGGCGGCTGGATCTCAACCAGGCGCGCTTTGAAGCCAGACCCAGGATGACCCAGAGGAGATATTCTGGCATATTCTGCCATTCTGGCACACTTGAGTCTACTGGTGAGTTTTATGAAGGAACTTCGATTACTGTCAATTTAAATTTTTGGGAGACTCAAGTATATGTGATGTCCAAAATCGCGATTATCCTGATCTTGCTGATGCTGACAGCCTCTCCCCTGGCATTGTGCAGTCCTGAAGTCCTTCCAGGCGAGCCCACAGGCGGCCAGTGGAAGACGATCGTTCTGGAAAGCTCGGACTCAATAAGGTCAGTTCCACCTCCTGCTCTTGGTTCCAAGCAGGCAGATGACGAGATCGAAGAGCTCAAGGGCCTTGAGCTGAAGCGCACCCCCGATATGGTAAAAGTTGCCAAATACTGGGACCAGGGAGCCTCAGTTCGCTGGAACGAGATAGCGCGGGATCTGGTCATAAAGTACAAGACAGATCCTCCAATGGCCTCCAGAGTCTATGCCCTCCTGAGCGTTGCACAGTACGATTCGCTGGTCTCGACCTGGAACAACAAGTATTACTACAACCGCTCTTCTCCGCACGAGATCGACTCTGATATTTGCGCTCTGTTCCCGGCCTCCAAAGACCCGTCATATCCTTCAGAGCACGCAGCTGTCGCAGCAGCTTCTTCTGAGGTGCTGAAGTACCTGTATCCAAACGAGTCTGAGTTCCTGGACGGGAAGGCGAGAGAAGAAGAGGAGTCGCGCGTCAGGGCAGGGATGAACTTCAGGAGCGATGTGGACGCAGGAGACCAGATTGGCAGAGCAGTGGCAGAGAAGGTCATAGTCCAGGCCAGGTCCGATGGATCAGACATGACATGGGACGGCGCCATGCCAAATGGCACTGGATACTGGACTGGAGAAAATCCCACCAGGCCCAACTGGGGAAAGGTCAGGCCCTGGCTGATCGAGAATGTCACACAGTTCAGGCCTGCCCCCCCACCTTCTATGGATTCAGAGGAGTTCGAGGAGGCCTTGAGCGAGGTCAGGTCGATGTCTGAAGGCCACAACAAGTGGTACGAGCGCGTGGCCAGATACTGGGCAGATGGCGCCGGGACTTACACGCCTCCGGGCCACTGGAATGCTATCGCCTCCAACCTCACACTGGATCACAGAATTGGAGAGCTTAAAACTTCCAGGACCCTGGCGCTGATGAACATGGCAGTCATGGACGCAGGCATCTGCTGCTGGGACGCGAAGTATCACTACTGGCTGCTCAGACCCTGGCAGGCCGATCCAAATATCACCACGTCAATTGGAATGCCGAGCTTTCCATCATACACCTCAGGGCACTCTGCGTTCTCTGCTGCTGCGTCCACTTTCCTCGCCTATGTATTTCCAGACAGGAAAGACTGGCTCTATTCGACAGCTGATGAGGCCGGCATCTCCAGGCTTTATGGATGCATACACTACAGGTTCGACATAGAGGAGGGAGCAGAGCAGGGGAGAAAGGTGGGAGAGATGGCAATTGAGCGCGGCAAAGACGATGGATCGTCCTGAGATATTTGCCCTGGCCCATCCAAGGTGATTTAAGCAGGTTCGCCCACCTTCCCCGCATGGGACCTTTAGAGGAGCTGATAGCCGTAGCCAGGGGCGAGTTAGAGGCGGATCTGCTGATAGAAGGCGCAGATCTGGTGAACACATTGTCAGGCGAGGTCCACAGGTCTGATGTGGCCGTGCACAAGGGAAGGGTGGTCGGGTTCGACTGCTCAAGCTGCAGGGAGTCTTTCAACCTGGGCGGAAAGATCCTTGCGCCAGGCTTCATCGACGGCCACGTCCACCTGGAAAGCGCTATGGTTACAGTGCCTGAGTATGCCAGGACAGTGGTTCCCAAGGGCACGACATCAGTGGTTGTAGACCCTCACGAGATCGCCAATGTGCTAGGAGAAGCCGGCATACAGTACATCCTCGAATCCTCAACAGACCTGCCCTTGAACGTCTACCTGATGCTGCCCTCGTGCGTCCCTGCAACAGGCCTTGAGACCTCAGGCGCATCTCTCGATGCATCAGCGCTCTTCAGGTTCATGGGCCAGGAGCAAGTCCTGGGCCTTGCAGAGGTCATGAATTACCCTGGGGTAATCTTCAGAGATCCTTATGTCCTTGAAAAGATCCGACTTGCTGGAAGCAAGCGTGTCGACGGCCACGCGCCAAAGCTCTCAGGAAGGGACCTGGCTGCATATATCATAGCTGGCATAGGCTCGGATCACGAGTGCACCTCTTACGACGAGGGATTGGAGAAGCTGCGCCTCGGCATGCACATAATGATACGGGAAGGAAGCGCTGCCAAGAACCTCGAAGATCTCTTGCCACTGGTCAACTCAAGAAACTCCAGGCGCTTCCTGTTCGTCTCAGATGACAGGCATCCTTCTGATATAATCAGGGATGGGCATATTGATTTCATGGTCAAGAGGTCTGTAGAGCTTGGCCTCGATCCGATCACAGCGCTGCAGATAGCGAGCCTCAATGCAGCACAGTACTTCAGGATCAAGGACCTGGGTGCCATAGCTCCAGGCTACAGAGCTGACATGGTGGTCCTGGAGGACCTGGAGAGCTTGAGGGTGCAAAGTGTCATCAAGGACGGGTGTGTGGTGGCAGAGGGAGGAGAGCTCTTCATCGGGCTTAAGAGCGCGCCTTCTCTAAAAAGCTCTTCTTTTAATATCCAGGACCTGAGCCTGGAGTCTTTCGAGATCGAGGCTGAGCCTGGACTTACGAGGGTAATTGGCATCATACCCGACCAGATACTCACAAAGTCGCTTCTCTGCGAGCCCAAGGTTGAGGATGGAAGAGTGGTTGCGGATCTGGACAGAGATATTCTGAAGATGGCTGTAATCGAGAGGCACAGGGGCACTGGAAACGTCGGCCTGGGGCTCGTCTCAGGCTTTGGCATGAAGTCCGGGGCAATTGCCACGTCAGTTGCCCATGACTCCCACAACCTGGCGGTTGTAGGCACTAAGTCTGAAGAGATGCTGGCTGCAGCTCTTGAGGTGAGGAGTATGGGCGGAGGCCTGGCAGTGGTCAGGGGAGGCGAAGTCCTGGCCAGGCTTCCTCTGCCTGTAGCTGGACTTCTCTCTGACAGGTACATGTACGAGGTGGCAGATGGGATAGATGAGGCCGCGGCTGCTGCCAGAGGCCTGGGATGCATTCTCAAGGACCCGTTCATGACCCTCTCGTTCCTGTGCCTGCCTGTGATACCTGAGCTTAAATTGACCGACCTCGGCCTGGTGGATGTGGGAAAGTTCGACCTGGTATCGCTTTTTGTGCGAGACGGCGCATGATGGAGAGCATAACAAACGCAGTGGAGAGTGTTTACAGTGGAGAGCCGCCAGATCTGGTTTAAGTGGAGCCGGAAGAACCTCTACAGCATAGCAGCTCTCATGCCGCTTCTCAAAGGAGCGAAGCTGACGGATTGCCCGCTGCCAGGAATCATGCTCTACAGCTTTGCCACAGCCCAGGCAGAGGAGGTTTATTCGGAGATAGATTCATCGAAGGTCGATGCAGTGTACATAGCAGGCGGCCCTCACCCTTCCGCCATGCCAGAAGAAGCTCTCCAGCATTTCGATTACGTCGTCATAGGCGAGGGAGAAGAGGCTCTTCCAGAGCTGATCGCTGCAATTAACCAGGGCCTAGATCCTGAATCGGTTGCAGGAATCGCTTACATGAAAGGTGGCATGCTCAGGCTGACTTCCGGGAGAAAACAGGCAGACCTGGACTGCTATCCTCCTTTTCAGAGGCCGCTTCTTGCGCCAGTCGAGATCAGCAGGGGATGTCCCTGGGGATGTGCGTATTGCCAGACTCCCAGGCTTTTTGGGAGGGAGATGCGCCATCGTTCTGTGCCTGTGATCCTGGAGTATGCCAGGCAGCATAAGGACATAAGGTTCACATCCCCGAACTCGCTGGCATACGGCTCAGACGGGGTTCACCCAAGGCTCGATAAGGTGGAGTTCCTGCTCGAATCCCTATCTGACCTGAAAAAGCCGATCTACTTCGGCACGTTTCCCTCAGAGGTCAGGCCGGAGTTCGTCACAGATGAGGCACTGGAGCTGATCACAAAATACTGCTCAAACAGGACTCTAAATATCGGTGGCCAGTCAGGCAGTCCTGAAGTCCTGAAGGCGATAGGAAGGGGCCATCTTGTGGAGCAGGTGGAAAGTGCATGCGAGCTGTGTCTGGGCCAGAGAATTACCCCAATGGTCGATCTGATCTTCGGCCTTTCAATGGAGTCAGTCGAGGACCAGATGTCGAGCCTTCGCCTTGCAAAATGGATCATAGGCAAGGGCGGCCACGTCAGGGCCCACCACTTCATGCCTCTTCCTGGGACGCCGCTGGCGGGGTCTCAGCCGTCGCCAATTGCAGATGAGGTGGCTGCAGAGCTTGGGAGAATGGCTCTTGAGGGGAAGCTTACCGGCAGCTGGATGGATAAGGGCAGAATTGATGCAAAGTAATTTTGCTGTTTTGCTGGATGGCTCTGCTTGATCCGTTCAGCGCAGACCAGATCATGTTCAGCACTATGCCAGATACAGGCGCTGCAGCCACCGTCTGGGAATTTTATTGAGCATTGCTGATAGCTTCTGGATATGTGGCAGCTGTCTCCTTGGACCTGGCTTATCCAAAACTGCCATGCCTTTATGCTTCTGGCTGGAAATTTTGCCTCACATCAGTCCCATAATTCGCTGGACTTCCTCTGGGATAAACTTCCGGTGTAATATATTTATTGATCCGAATCACTTATAAGTACTCAGGCTACTAACTTCAGAATACGAATTCCTTTTTCCTGCCTATTTAATAGCCGGTGAGTAATCGCTATTCAACAGCTAATATAGAACGTTAGCAGATGAGTCTTCAATAAAAATTTATCACCTTTACGAGGCAGAATGTCAATAACAAAGCTGTGCCTAGCGATGGCTATCTTCGCAGAACCGATAGAGTCTGCGCTGGCGGTATCGGCTAAATGCATAGGTTCTTTCCGAGATCATGCATGCAGGAGCACCACTTCATGCTCAGCCACCTGTGCAATTGACAGTGAATCCTCGATATGTGACGTTCTGATAGATCGGGATGTAGATCTGCAGGAGATCGAGAGTCCCTCTGGCCTTCGAGCAGATGGCTGTGTTGGCATCAAGCTGGGAGGCGCAGCATGTTCGGCTTAGCAGAGCTCTTGCATGTAGCCGATGCTCTCATCTTCTTGTCTGTGTGTGCATACATCACGATCAAATCTCTGCCGCTGAGAAGGTCTGTGCGGAAAGCTAGGTTGATCTTCAATCTCATGCTGGCCTGCAACCTCTTCTTTGCCGGCCTCCAGCTCTACAGCCTGGCCTTTACCGACCCGGTATCATGGCACCATCTGGGCCTGGATTTCGTCGGCATACTTGGGCAAAGCCTGCTTCTGATATCCGTTGTCCAGATGAAGATGATAGCAAAACCTAGTTCCAAGCATCTGCGCGTGCTGGTTGTAGGTGCTCACCCGGATGACATTGAGATCGCCTGCGGCGGAACACTGGCCAAGCTGCACGACGAGGGCCACACCATCTGGGGCCTGGTGGTGACTCGTGGCGAGATGGGCGGAGATCCAGAGTCCAGGCAAAGAGAGGCAATCATGGGCGCCAAGTTCCTGGGCCTAGACGAGATGAGAATCCTGGACTATCCGGACACAAGGCTCAGTGGATTCACCCTGGAGATAGCAAAGGAGATAGAGTCGGTCATACAGGAGCTGCACCCGGATGTAATATTTACCCACTCAGGGCATGACCTGCATCAGGATCATCAATCGGTGCACGACGCGACCCTGCGTGCTAGCCGCAACCTGAACACCATACTGTGCTATGAGAGCCCTTCGACTACCCAGGCTTTCCAGCCCAACTTCTTCATAGACATACAGGGCTATGAGGACATCAAGATAGACGGCATCCGGGAGCACAGAGGTCAGAGGACCAGGTCCTACACCCAGTCTGACAGAGTTGACGGTATCGCCCTCTTCCGGGGATCACAGGCCAAGCTAAAGCGAGCAGAGGGCTTTGAAGCAATTCGCATGACCTGGGAGAGCTATCTTCCAAGGGCCTCAACCAGAGCTAGTGTGAGGAGCGAGATCAGAGAGGATTCGCGTGAACCCATAGCTCCCGCAGATCTCATAAAGACGATCGGATATAAGCAGGCGCGAAATTCGAACTGCATAGAGACAATGAACTGAGATGGTTCTTCTCAGATAAGAGAGATTATCTGGAAATATGGTGCAGACCGGAAAAGCTCTGGGGTGTGGATGTGATGGCTCCGGATCGTAGCTGCATTCATTTCTTTGGACTAAGGCTGCTGCGAGAACTTTTTTCAATTGGTGCTGATGCAAAATGCCTCCTTCTCTGGATTGGGATGCCCTCAATCTTCGGCTTCGCTTGCATCTTTTACAGAGAGCTGGCATCGACTTTTGGATTACACAGGAACTATATTTCTTTTGTTGGACCTATTTTGCTATCGATTATCCAAAGGAGGCCTGTTCATTGATATCCAAACCTATATAGATATCAAGTTAAAGAGCATCCGATGACAGATGAGTCAGCGCAAGGTAACCTGTGAGTAGCCAGAGCAATCTATGGGACATCTCTATTCCAGGTGACTGAGGCCCGGATAAGGATGCTGGGAGCTTGATGGATGCTCGCGAAACTTATGCGAGCCAGTCTCTGGGTCCAGAGAAGCTGGCATGAAGTGCGGGTACGGTGTCAGGCGAGCAGGCACATCGAGTTTGGAAGATCAGTTCGATCTAAAAATTGGGAACACCAGTTCGATCTCAAAAGTGATACTTGATGGAGAAAATTCTGGTTACCGGAGTTGGAGGGCCGGCAGGTCGTAACGTTGCATCTCTTCTTTTGGAGAGAGGATATGCAGTAATTGGCGCAGATATGCAGAGGACCTCGCTTTCAGGGGCCAGGGCATATGTGATTCCTCCGGCATCTCATCCCTCGTTTATGAGAGACCTGCAGGCCATTGCTGAAAAGGAGGAGGTCGATCTGCTGATCCCAACTGTAAGCGAGGAGTTGCCAATCCTGGCCTTAAGTTGGAAGAATCTGAGCCCAATTCCAGTGGCGATAGGCCAACATCAAGCGGTACAGGATGCAGATGACAAGTTCCTCACAAGTGAGCGGCTTTCTTGCCATAACGTGAGCATTCCCAGGTACCTGCTTCCCTCGCAGGCGTCCTCTCCAGATGAGATCTCGAAGGCTCTGGGCTGGCCGTGCCTGAGCAAGCCCAGAATAAGCCGCGGAGGAAGAGAGGTGGTGGTCAGATACGAGGGCGACTGGCCTGAGATGTCCAAGCTTGATGACCGATACATACTTCAGGAGTTCATTCCTGGAACTGAATTTGCGCCCAACGTATTTATTGGGAATAAATCTTTTGCAGTAGTCCTGGAGAAGACAAAGCTCAAAGAGGGAATTGTGGGAAACGCAGCTGAGGTAAAGCGCGTGGAAGACCCGGAGATAGCTAATCTGGCCATAGCTGCAGCGAAGGCTCTTGGATTGACCGGTCCTGTGGACCTGGATATTCGCCGGAGGTCAGACGGAAGCCCTGCTGTTCTGGAGATCAACGCCAGGTTCGGGGCGAACATCAGACATGCCAGCGAGGTGCTGGACGCAGTTTTGATGGAGTTTGGGGTTTCCTGATGGATTATCTCCTCTTGGCCTTCTATGTCATGGGATTCACCTGCTTTTCTGTCGGCATCCTGACGATTGTCTATTACCCATTGGCTTTGGTTTTTGAGCTGCGCAGGAACAGGCCGCCGGTCTTCGAGAGCCTGGATCCTTTCATCTCCATAGTGGTGCCAGCCTATAACGAGGAGAAGGTGATCGTCAACTGCATAGACTCGATTCTGAAATCGGATTACTCCAACTATGAGATCATACTTGTGGACGACGGCTCTTCAGATGGCACAGTAGGAGAGATGAGGCGCTATGAGCGCGACCCCCGCATAAAGATGATAACTCAGCCAAATGCGAGCAAAGCTGCGGCGCTCAACATGGGAATTCTCCTGGCAAGAGGAGAGATCCTCTTCTTCGTAGATGCAGACGGGGTCTTTGGCAGGAACACCATACGCGAGATGCTGAAGGGCTTTACCAGCAAAGACGTGGGCGCTGTGTGCGGCAACGACGCTCCCATAAACCTGGATAGGCTCCAGACCAAGCTTGCGAACCTTCTAACTCACGTGGGAACGGGCTTTGTGAGGAGGGCGCTGGTCACAGTCGACTGCCTTCCAATTGTGTCTGGGAACATCGGGGCCTTCAGGCGCAGCGCTCTGGAGAAGGCCGGTCCCTTCCTGGAGGGATTCATAGGCGAAGATCTGGAGCTGACATGGAGGGTGCACAAGGCAGGCTATAAGGTGAACTTCAGGCCCAACGCCATTGTGTATGTTGAGGTGCCATCGACCATCAGGGGACTGTGGAGGCAGCGCGTGAGGTGGTCGAGGGGCTTGCTCAAGACCGCCTGGATTCACAAGAGCATGTTCTTCAATCCCAGATACGGCCTCTTCGCGTTCTACCTGCCGGTCAACCTC
The DNA here is from genome assembly GCA_964639235.1 of uncultured Methanotrichaceae archaeon. Lineage (GTDB taxonomy): Archaea > Halobacteriota > Methanosarcinia > Methanotrichales > Methanotrichaceae > CAZXDN01. The sequence goes on from CAZXDN010000034.1 coordinate 11,803, forward strand.
ATCTCGATGGTCATCATTCCCATGCTTCAGCTGGCATCGATCATCCTCTTGCCTGTGCTGATATTTCAAAATAAGAGCCCCATATCTCTGAGTTTCCTTGGCATAATCGGATGGCTTGGGCTGGGATTTGCCTTCTTCGCCTCTCTGTTCTCAGTCCTGCTCGACCGGGCCTGGACCGATTTGAAGTACCTGTATGTGATACCGCTGTGGGTGCCCTATTCCTTGATGATGGATGCAGTCATGCTCTGGGCAATTGTAGTTGAGCTGCGCGGCAAAGAGGCGAAATGGAACAAGTTAGATCGAACAGGCGTTATAACCCGAAAGATGCATTGAAGGAGAAAAGAGACATGTTTGACAGAAAAACCCCACGTTTTGTGGTAATTCTAACCGCTGTCCTCCTGCTTCTAGCCCTATTTCTGCTGAGTCCTACCTTTGGACAGCCCATGAGGACTGTGAGGGTGGACTTCTCCAATATGTCCGCCAGCCGCGATGAGATAGACTCGCTTGAGACGAACATGAAGCTTTCTGGCGTCAACACAGTGGCTCTGGGCGCTGGAAGGCTTGACTGGAACTACTTCAAGTGGCAAAACCACGAGAACTGGTGGTCACAGGATGTGCAGGATACGGGTATAGACTTTCTTGAGGCGGATTCGAAGCGTTTTGGCAAGTGGGCCAAGGTGGACGTCGTGGTGGATGTATTTGCCGAGGCCTATATCAAAGAGCATCCAGAGTCTGCGGCCATATCCAGCCTTGGCAAAAAAAGCAAAAACCTGGTGAGCACAACCGAGCTTGTGGACGGCAGCTTTGGAAGGCAGATGCTTCTGATGCTGGATTACATCTCGTCCAACTACCAGGTGGACTCGATCTCCATAACTGAGCTGGCGTACTACACAGAGGGCTACGGCGACGACGACAAGGCTTCTTACATGTCCTATTCCGGCAGAGATGATTGGCCCAGGCACTCCGATGGAATGATAAACATCGACGACCCTTCGATTGGCCAGTGGCGCTCTTACCAGGTCGGACGCTTTCTGGAGCGTGCTGCAAATATCGTCCACAAACACGGCAAGAAGCTCTATATGGATGTGGAGGTCAGCTGGGGCAACTTCAACAGGGAGTCGACAGAGAGAGGCCAATCGTACTCTGTGATGCTGAAATACGTGGATAAGATAATTATATGGGACTACTTTGGTCTAAACGATTACAATCCTGAGTTCACAGAGGAGATCGCCAGATACACCAGAAAATACGGCGCTGACAGGGTAGTGATCTCTGTCGGGCTCTGGAGCAAGGATGGCGGAGTCATCTCCCCAGATCTGATGCGAAGAGCCATGCGGTCTTCTATTGAAGGAGGCATCAGCAACTTGTGGATCACTCCAAGCAACCACCTGAGCAAGGAGCACTGGGAGGCTTTAGCTGAAGTGTGGGGTCAGAGCAAGAGCGGCGCACGCAGCCAGCAAAATCCGACTCTCGTCTCTGAGATGTCACAGCTCAGAGCCAGGAACAAGAACGCTACTTTCGCGAATACCTACAACAGCGTCACCAGCTCCTTCGATCGCACAGTAGGGCAGAACAGCACCTCGTTTAGCTATAATCAGGATGACAGTTGATGGATATCTGACAGAGGCTTCTGTGGGGTCGAAGAGATGCGGCTCTATGTCCAGGATGAATAATGCCTGGAATATATTTTTGTCAATTAAGAATAATCAAGTTATTATAAAAGGCTATCGGCTTTGTGCATGCATAATGTCTTTCATCATAGATCAATTACGGGAATAAATATTTTCTGATGCAATATTTTATATAGATGGCGCTCAATTGCATTTTGGTGAGTTTGGTATGCTTTGTATTACCAAAAAGAATATATTTTATATCTTAAGCGCCACATTGATCTGTTCTCTCCTTGCTGGCACTGTTTATGCAATGGAGATGAATATAAACGGAAAAGATAAATTCGTCAGCACTCTTTCCGTAGATGTTGTACAAATTTCAGGAAAAACAGATGTAGACCGCTCAAATCCCAGCGGCATATTAACAACAGGAAATATTACAATTGCATCTCCTCAGATGACCGGCAGTCTCAAAATAATCTTCGTAGATCCGAGCTTCCAGCCCACGGATGAGGACAGACAGAGCATATCTGACGGTGTTGTGGACAGGTTCAGCTCTGATCTGGCATATAACGGCATGGTGCTTGGCAGCGCTGAGGGATCTGAGGTTGCAATGGAGTTTGGAGACATAAACAGCTCTGAAGTCTTCAGCGTAGCTGATTCTTCTGGCAATTACCTCGGCAGCGCCTATGGTTATTGGACCGATGAGAATGTCCTCAATCTCTTCACTCTGCTGGGGTACGACTCCCAACAGGAGACTGAAAGGCAGATAAAGGCAATGAAAATAGTCAGGACAAATGTATCTTCTGCAGATGGCGAAAGCGAGATCAAGGTGATCTACGGAACTGAGAGCTCTCAGGGCTGGCTGGAGAGGGGCAATGCCCTCGCCGATCAGAACAGCTACGACAATGCCCTTCTGGCTTATGACAATGCCATAGAGCTTGACCCCAGCAACACCAACGCCTGGATAAACAAGGGCAACGCTCTAAACGAGCTTGGCAGATACAACGAGAGCCTTCAGGCTTATGACCGGGCCATAGAGATAGATCCGAACAGCACCAACGCCTGGATCAGCAAGGGCAACGCTCTGAACGATCAGGGCTGGTTCGAAGAGAGCCTTCAGGCTTATGACCGGGCCATAGAGATCAACCCGAACAGCACCAATGCATGGATCAGCAAGGGGCTTGCGCTTAACGGCCACGGCATGTACGAGGATGCCATTGCCGCGATGGACAAAGCTATAGAGATCAATCCAGGCGATGCAGATTCATGGATCAACAAGGGCCTCGCGCTCTACGATCAGGGCAGATATGACGAGGCAGTACAGGCATATGACAGAGCCATAGAGATTAACCCGAACAGCGCCAGCGCATGGCTCAACAAAGGGCTTGCCCTCGATAAGCAGGGCAAGCTCGATGAGGCCACAGAGGCTCTGAACAAGGCTGTAGAGCTCAACCCAGGCTATTCCAGGTTCCTGGAGAACAGGGCATAGCTTGCACGTTGAAAACGCTCAAACGCTTCTGGAGATGCCTGCCCAATTGAAGCAAGCATTTAGCTGTAGCCAAGAGACGACTGCACATCACTCAATCCCTGAGCATGACTCCTGGGATTGAAGCGATGATACTTTTAGGGCTCTATCATCATAAGTTTCAGGTTAACCTCTTTGCCAATGGCTGCATTTTATCAAAAAATTGACTCTTCACTGTCTAGTATGGTTAAAGATGTTCCTGAGTGCATTTGAGCATAGCACTTATGACTTCACCACAGAAGGCACAGAGACATAGAGAACGAAAAGCCAAGGGCATTTCAGATGATAATATAAAAAGTCCTCTGTGCCTCTGTGGTGAACGTTCTCTGAACTTCACTTAGGTTAGAGGTAAAATCGCTTGAACGGCTTCCTGTAGTTTTCCAGCAGCTTATACCTCACGATCACCTGATCCCTGGTGACATGTATCTCCAGTATCGCCTGAGAGAAGAGATACCACATGAAACCCCTGTCTGGAAGCTTCAGCTCATCTGGAAGGCTGGCCACGAAATCGATCTGGGAGAGCATATATGTCCGGAGCATCTCGCTTCCAGAGGCAAAGAGGAAAGGAAACCCCACGTTTTCTATCTCGCGCTGCGCTGCACTGCCCTCAAGCCTGAGGCGATTGGCCAGGAACTCCAGGTAATCGTCTTTGGATATCACCAGTTCTTTGAGGTCGCTCGTTTCAATCACCCTTTGAAAGGTACGCCCGCAATGAGATAAAAGTAATCGTCGGTCTCTCGTCCGCGGCGTTTTGGTTCGCCGGATTTTGGCCTGCGAGGCCTCGATCTGAGTGCTTTTGTCCGGCTAGCATTTCAGATGGCGATCCTGCATTTGTATCTTGCATTTGTATCTTGCATTTGTATCTTGCATTTGTATCTTGCATTTAGATGGGTCACTGTGCTCAGGAGCTGCATGTAAATAGATCGCTGTGCTCAGGAGCGCCAGAGTAAATGAGGTCTCTATGGAGATCACATTCTCTGGCAATCGGTCTTCTGCACGGGCTTGACTGGGATGACGTCGTCCACGCCGCAGGCCGAGATCTTCTCTGCCAGCTTTGCCAGGACCTCCTTCCTCATCCCACCCACGAACTTGATGGAGCCCACGACCAGGTGGCCGCCCCCGCTTACTCCCCCGTTAGGTATCTCTTCCATCAGCTCTCTTACCATCTGGGGTATGTTCATCTTGACGCCTCTTGAGCGCAGAACTGCGAAGTCGGGGCCGTAGCCTATGGTCACAACGGGCTTTCCTGCGAACTTCTGGCAGAGCCTGTCGTGCACCTCGCCTGATGTCTTTCCCGGTGGCGGGAAGGTGAACTTATGTGCGAAGTTTTCCACATCTAAAACGTTCATTATTATGCCATTGGGGAGCTTTGTCGACTTGACGTTGCCCATGCTCGCCCTCAGCTGCTCGTCGATCATCGCTCCAGCCTGCTGACAGAGAAGCTCCACTATCCTCTGGTGGCGGTCGAGCCGGCCCAGGCACAGGATGTCGTTTATGAGGCCCCTTCCCTCGTTAAACCTCAGCCAGAAAGCCTCGTAATCCAGCGCAAGGGCGATCTTCTGCAGGTCATCGCGCTTGAATTTGTCCTCTATAAGCTTCAGGTAGCGCTCTGCTTCAGGCGCTTCGCTTCTGTCGCCAATAGCTGACACTGCCGGAAAATGCTTGATCTTGCTCTCGATCCCAGGGTAGATCATCCTGGCAATCTCAGTTGCGAGCATTCCTGTGGTCACCCCGAAGTCGCCTCCTGCGTGTGCAGGGTTGACGTGGGCTATGAGGTACTGGTCAACTATCTCGTGAGGATGATGGTGATCGACCACAAGCATCTCCAGGCCGTAGACCTGGGCCTGCTTCATTGCAGGCACGTCTTCTTCAGTAGAGCCGTTGTCTGCTAAGATGATGAGCGGCATCTTCTGGCCGTGCCTGGTCTCATCCTCTAAAGCGTAGGAGAGGTCCTTTGTGACGTCCTCAAGCTCGTAGAATGGAGCTTTGGACGGCGCCCGACGGTAGTTGTAGTACTCTGCATCCTGGCCGCCGATCTCCTTTATTAGCGGCAGAATCGCGGTTTCAAGCGCAACAGCAGCGGTTATTCCATCTGCATCTGCGTGGTGGCGAAGCACTATTGGCTTCGACTTGAAGATGGCCCTCCTGATCTCCTTGGCCACAGCCATCATGGCGGGCTTGAGCCTCGTCATGACATCGCTTTCTATCAGCAGCCCAGGGTAAGATGGCTCAGCCCTCTTGTCTATGGACCTCTCGATCTGGTCCTTGACCTTCGCTGCCTCGCCTCCCCAGAGCTGCTTCATGGACCTGATCTCTATCTGGATCTGGTTGTTCCTCTGCGAGACCTCGCCTATCACTCGCACCATCATCTCGCTGTCGATCTCTGGATAGGCGCGCACTCCCGCGCGCTCGAATGCAGCTGAGGAGACCATGCCGCTGTCGTCGGCGACAGTGAAGATCGTGGGGCCTCCTGTCTGCTTGACCTGGATCACCTCTCCCTTGATGCAGACCAGCTTTCCCATCTGCTTTGAGAGGTCGCCTGCTTTCGAGGGCGGCAGGTCCTTTTCGACCTGTACTGTGTGGTACTCGGAAAGCTCCACGGGCTCAAGCTCTATGTTGCCATTGGGCAGAACGTTTCTAACCTGCACGAGAATCTGGTCGCCAGCCTCTGGCCTGGACTTGAGGTACTTGTTGTGTGCGAGTCCCCTCACATGGTCGTTCAAGTCCACGAACGCGCCGAAGTTGGCAAGTCCTGAGACCTTTCCCTGGTAGATGTCGCCCACGACCACGTCCCCGGTGTCGCAAGATGAGTCGAGAATGTGCACTACGGGCTTCTTGGAGCACCTCTCGCACAGCTCCCCCTTGACCTTGAGCTTTGAGCCGCAGACTGCACAGAAGTACTCCCTTCCGAGGCCTGCACATGCATCGCATGCTTCAGTCACCGGGATCTTGCCAGTCCCGTTGCAGACGCTGCACTTCGCTGCTCCGTGCTCAATTAGCTCTTTCATGTCGCTTGCTGACGCCTCGCCCAGAGATATGGACTCGGTCTTTCCGGTGCCGCTGCAATTGGGGCAGGTCCTCTCCCCAACGGTCGTATACCCTTTGCCTTTGCACTTCTCGCACAGGTTCATCGCGGTTAAAGGAGGCGGATCAAGAATTTATAGCTTCGGTAACCTGGCCCAGGTGCCTAGAAGAGGCTAAATAATAGGTTATGTCTCCCCTGGCCCATGCAAGTTGTGGTTCTGCGCATCGGCCATCGGCCTGAGAGAGACAAGAGAATAACTACCCACGTAGGGCTGGTGGCCAGGGCTTTTGGAGCTGAAGAGATGCTTCTCTCAGGCCGCGACAGGAGCGTCGAGGAGAGCCTCGACGATGTGGCGAAGCGCTGGGGCGGCGACTTCAGGCTGAAGGCCGATGTGAGCTGGAGAGATGAGATCAGGCGCTGGAAGGATTCAGGCGGCAGGGTTGTGCACCTGACCATGTACGGCTCAAACCTTCCTGATGTGATCGACGAGGTCAGAGCATGCGAGAAGATCATGGTCGTGGTGGGCGCAGAAAAGGTGCCTCCTGATATGTACACGTTCGCAGACTGGAACCTGGCTGTGGGAAACCAGCCACACTCAGAGGTGGCAGCTCTGGCGGTCTTCCTGGACTGGCTAAACCGGGGCGAAGAGCTTCGAAAGGAGTTCCAGGGAGGCCTGAAGATTCTTCCCACAGCATGCGGCAAAAGAGTTGTAGGCCCTGAGAGGGAAGA
>CAZXDN010000034.1:18794-21155 GCA_964639235.1 uncultured Methanotrichaceae archaeon
TTGAGGAGGAAGATGGCCTCCATCGCTGAGGAGGTTGTCTCAGGCCTGGGTTTAACTGGCAGCAACGGCGTGGACTTCATAATCGCGAAAGAAGGCCCCCTGGTGCTGGAGGTCAATCCCAGGTTTCAGGGAAGCCTGGACTCTATAGAGCTTTCTACAGAGGTGAACGTCTTTCAGGCCCACCTTAATTCCTTCTGCGGCCGCCTTCCAGCCCGGACAGGGCCCAGATACTCAAGGACCGCTGGAAGAGCTGTCATCTACGCAGATAAAAATATAAAGGTAGAGCGCGACCTTAGATCAGAGATTGAAGGGTTAGCTGATGTGCCCAGGCCAGGCTCCGCGATAGCTAAAGATGAGCCTGTGGCGTCGATCCTGGCCTCCGGGCAGGAGGAGAACAGAGCGCGCGTAGAGACAATGCTAAAAGAGAGGGCTTTAAGGCTTCGTCGTGCCCTTAAGTAAAAAGCTATTTGGGGAGATGATTACCAGGATACTACCCTGTAGAACCAGTTGCACAGCAGGGTCCACATCTTCACAAGGCCAGAGCCCTTCTCAAGCTTCTCTTTGTCCTTCTCGCTGTACTTCGAGCCTTTCATCCATGACATGTCTTGCAAGTTGCCAGTTCCAGAAATATAACCATATCGGTCTTTCCGAAAGCCCTGGCGTGCCTCTGTGCATGCATGGGTCTGCAAAAGTTGGCCTCCTGGCACTCCGAGGGTTCATGTTATATCTCAGGAGGCCGGCAGAAAAAGGTAATATACGTAAAAGATAAAGGTAGCGGCGAGGTTTTGATGAAATCGCCGGAAAGGATTACCATCGCCCTGGATGAGGAGACTGCAGGCCTCTTCAAGAAGATGAAAGAGGACCTGGGGATGTCCCAGAGCGAGATGATGCGTGAAGCGCTCAAGTTCTACGGAAAGCACAAGAGCCTCTTCGACCTGACAGAGGACAAGATGGTCTACACCCATGCTGAGATGCTCTCCGCTGGCGAGCACATCATTTTGGATATAGATCACTGGATCTTGTTCTTGACCTTTATCGAGTCCCATCCCGAAAGGGAGAAGTTCTGGGAGCTTCACAAGGAGGTCTGCCAGGCTCACGCAGAGCAGTTCAAGCACAAGCTCTACAACGCAGAGTCGATCTTGAAGCGGCTTGAGATCTGCAACCTCTTCAAGCTTAGCAAGCGCTCTGGCAACGAGTTCACCCTGATCCTGGGCTCAGATCTGCCCAAGAAGTTTGTGAAGAAGGAGCTAGAAGAGATATTTCAAGGGATGGGGTTCATGGTCGAGATCAAAGAGGACTTTGCAAAGCTCAGGGTCAAGGTCATACACGACCTCTGAGCCAGTTTTAAAAATTTTTGAGCACTTATTCCTTCGGCAGTCACTTATTTGACCAGATGTATATTCCCATCTGGCAGCGCTCGACAAATCCCAGCCCCTGATAAACTCCTCTGCCCATGTTGTAGGCTGCGAGAGTCCCCAGTCTGTAGCCCCTGCTCTTCGCCTCGACCAGCGGTGCCACTGTCGCTGCAGACCCTATGCCCTGCCTTCTAAAGTCGGACAAGGAGGCCACGTTCGCAAGGGTCACAGCTGAGCCTCCGAAGATGGCTGAAGAGGTTCCCACGGGCAGGCCTTCCATCCTGGCCAGGTAGTGCATGCAGGGCTTGTCTTTTCCAAATCCCACTGCTCTGTAGCTGCGAAGCATAGCATCAGTTGCGTAGTCAGGCGTCTCGAAGACCTGGGCCATGACGCTGCACCAGTCTCTCAAGCCCTCCTCATCTTTTACCTCCTCGATGGTCAGGCCTTTTGGCATTGGAACGTCGGGCTTCAGGCGCTGCAGGTCTGCTGTCATCCCTGTGGCTGCAGTCATGAATTTGAAGTTCCTGGCTTTGAGCCTCTCTTCTAGGTCTGACGGCTGGCTTGTGGGCAGCACGTACCAGGCCATAGGCACAGACCGCCGTGTGGCCTGAGCCAGGATCTCTTCTATCGTTGAGTCTGCTTTCTCAAAAGAGAGCCTGGAGCAGAGCACTGCGTTGAACATCGGATATGGAATGTCTGTGAAGGCCCAGGCTATCTCTGGGCTCTCGTAAACCTCTATCTCTTCCCAGGCTGACCAGGCCCTGTAGCCGTCGACCAATCCCCGCTCTATCTCTTCGATCGCAGAACTATTTGGACGCAGCTCTGGTGTTGTGCTCATCGACATCCGCTCTTTTTGACCTTTAAATTATCCGGTCGTTGGCTCATCCGATCGTCTTCCAAGCGCAGGCTCTGCTGTCCTCTCTGCGCCTTTTGGGATTTCATCAGCTCTCAAAGCTCTGTCTTCAGCTGGCTATTGCCTCCTCTGTCTTCAGCTGGCCATTGCCTC
>CAZXDN010000034.1:21255-27384 GCA_964639235.1 uncultured Methanotrichaceae archaeon
ATTGCCTCCTCTGTCTTCAGCTGGCCATTGCCTCAGGCGTGCTGCATCCAGGTCCTCAGGACATCTCTTATTCCTCAGGTCATCTCGTTGTACTTATGCAGAAGCCAGATCAGGAGCATGCCGATAATCAGCCCTAAAGCAACTTGAGTTTCAGGTACACATGGCGACATTATGATCTATCTTCAATCGGTCGGAATATTTATAATTACCTTCGGTGCTATTTATATGGTCTTTCGTACATCCTTAAGACGGGATTACAGATGCCTTATTCCCGCCGTCTGCTAGACGAACGATGACGGTCACGAGCATAACATCCTGACTCCTTGGAAGGCTGAAGATCGAAAATTCAGCTGAATTTAGCCTTGAGCTCTCTTGCCACCTTGAAGGGATCGCTTGATATGACGCTGCTGGCGTACAGCTCCATTGCCCCCATGTCCGCAGTTCTGTTCTCAAGGCTGCCCCTGTCAACTATCCTGACAATGATTGGAAAGCCCTCCCATCTGAGATCCTCTTCTTTCTCCAGGCTTTTATCTTCATCCAATTCCAGGATTTTCTTTCCATTCAAGTCCAGGCCTCTCTTTTCATTCAGGTTGCCATCATCATTCTTCAGAAGGCCCTCTTTCTTCGAGACCGTCTCTTCCTCGCCGTATTCTGGAAATGCTCTATCAGAAAACGCAGCTCCTGGAGAGCAGATGAGCCCCAGGTTGAAGCTCCTCACCCCAAGCCTTGAGCAGAAGCAATCCAGTATCTTGGGCACTGTGCGCTTTACACCATAAAGATCGCTGGCGAGAACCAGAGTCTCTTTCTCCTTGATTGGAGTCAGATATGCCATTATCCTGGTTGAGCCGGACTGGAACCCTAGTCCAAGCGCCCTATGCGCCTGGAAGAGATCTTCGAAGTAGTCTCTGCTGCAGCTGGCGCCTTTTCTCGGATCGTTTCTGCAATCTCCTCTGAAGCGTCCAGCGCGCCCTTCTCTATAATCTTTAAAGGCCTTGAGGAGCTGCTCTGTCTTTGCATAGTGGAGGCCTTTAGTCAGGCTCATCTGTGTGTGCCCGTGGATGATCGAGCCTCCAGCCTTCCAGAGGCAGTTCCACATGAAGAAGAAGTGTTTTGTCCCAGGGCTCTGGCTCCTGGCCATACGTGCCCACTCCAGAGCGCAGTCGAGGTAGTCGGGGAAGTTCTGGAAGGAGTAAGGGCTGTGGTCATTGAAGATCACAAGGCCGTGGTAGCCGTCGTACTTGCCTGGGTTGCTGGCAGAAAAGCAGGTGGCCTTCTCTATCCTGCCCCCAGGAATAAATGTATCTCCTGGAGTGACCTTTCTGGCCTCCGGACCGCAGAAGAAGCAGTTCTTGGTGTCTGCTATGATCTTTTCTATCTCCAGCTTCTCCTCAGTTTGAAAGGGCCTCCTGCTTCGAAGCTCGTTGAATAAGGCGCCCTCATAGGTGACCAGGTTTGTCACCTTGACTATCTTCTGGCTCTCGACTTGGTCTCTCTTTCCGTATCCTCGAACTATGTCCTGGACTTCTGGGCAGACCAGGCTGCCAGTTGAGGTGCGAACGTCGAATATTTCTCTTATCAGCGCCCTGTCCGGCTCCTCAAGCCCGGCTATCAGGCTTTCAAGCTCGGTTATGCCCACCTGCTCTTCTGTGCTCGTCTCCATTATGAAGCCCCTGGCATGCTTTATCTTATTCCTAGAATCCTTTATCCCAAAGCCCAGATCTCTGTTAATTGAAGGATTTGGCCTTTTGCCGGCGCGTCTCACGAGGAGCTATCAGTACCTGGGCTCCCGCGAGAAGTGTCCTTTATCTTTGCGTTGATCAGCCTGTCAGATCTGATCAGCGCAGTGTGCGTGTCTCCAAAGTGCTCTGCAGCATTATCCATTATCTTCTTGAAGCCCACCTGGTCTCCCAGGTCAGCGCGCTCGCAAAGGCGCATGCACTCTCCAATGAATGCCTGCCTCACCCTGGTGGCCTTTGGATTTTGCTGGATAGATGCATAAAGCTCAGGGCTCTGGTCGAGAATTCTTCCAACGAAGTCTATCATTATCTCGTACACAGGGCTCATGAACTTTCTGGACCTCTCGACATCGAACTCAAGCGCTGCAAGAGCTGACCCTATGCCTATGTAGGCGAAGTGGGTCAGAGCCTGGACCACGGCCATAATTTCGTCGTGCTCCTCTGGGTCCAGGACCTCAATTTTGGCTCCATCCTGCTCGAATAGTTCCCTGATCCTGGGAAGCCACGAATCGCTCCTGCCTTTAGCAGGAGTCAGTATGACCGTTTGGCCCTTTAAAGCAGGCATAGTAGGCCCGAACATGGGGTGGGTGCCCAGGACCTCTACTCCCTGAGGAGCATATTTCAGCATCGCCTTCATGGGCTCTGATTTAAGCGATGTCACGTCCATGAGGAGGCTTCCAGGCTTCATTCTGGGGGCGACCTTCGAGATCATCTCCACAGTCTTGTCTATCACCACGCTCACCATGACGATGTCGCTCTCTTCGATCTCACAGTCGAGGTCGTCTGCGAATTTTACACCGAGGCGCTCTGCTACCTCGACTTTTCTAGAAGGTCCCCAGACAGAGACCTCAAAGCCTCTCGACTTGAAATATCTGGCAAACCAGGACCCCGTCTCGCCAGTGCCCCCTAAAATGAGAATCTTGGTCACGATCTTCTCCCGGCTGTGAGAAAATCCCTCACAGCTTTCTCCATGACTCCCGCAGGGGCCTCCTTTCCAGTCCAGATCCTTATGGCCTCAGCCCCCTGGTAGACCAGCATAGACACGCCGTCGATGGCAACAGCCCCTGCTAGCTCTGCATCCTTCAAAAGCTCAGTCTCCCTGTTGTAGACTATGTCGAAGACGACCTGGCCAGAATGGAGCAGGCGGCCATCGATCAGCCTTCTGTCTCCCTCGTTCATTCCAACGGACGTGGAGTTGACTATTATCTCCGCTCTTGGTACAAGATTGGAGACCTCGTCCAGGCCAAAGCCTTTGCCTGCGACTTTCTTTGCCAGGTCTGACGCCCTCGCCGCGTTCCTGTTTGCGATTTCCAGGTCGGCTCCCGCCTTTGCCAGGGCATAAGCTATGGCCTTTGCAGCTCCGCCGGCACCAAGGATCAGAGTCTTTGCGCCATTGATCCTTGCGCCAGCCCTCTCCAGGGCCATCTTTGAGCCGAGGCCGTCTGTGTTGTGGCCTCTGATCTCCTGCCCGAACGAGACAGTGTTCACAGCGCCTATATCCTCAGCAAGGTCATCTGGCACAACTATCTCCAGCGCTTTCTCTTTTAAGGGAATGGTCAGGTTGAGCCCGCCAAAGGACATGGCTTCAGCTCCGAGAACTGCCGCTTTCAGCCTTTCTTTTGGCACCCTGAAGGCATCGTAGTGGGCATCGAGCCCCATCTCTTCGAATGCGGCGTTTTGCATCCTGGGCGAGAGGCTGTGCTCTATTGGATCTCCGAAGATTGCGAAGACCTTCATGCCTCAGAGATTGCTTGCCCTGTAGATAAAACAGCATGATTAAGCCTGGAATATCCAAATGCTCTTTTCTGGATTTTCTGAGGATGAGGTCATCTAGATTAGCGTCCAGATGAGCGCACCCACAAGCGCCCCGAAGAGGGTGGCAAACAGGTTCACTCCGTTGTTGCTGAGCATCCCCCTCCTCTGGAGAGTGGCGCCAAGGAAGCTGTCGAAGTTGGTTCCTAGGAACCCTCCAACGATTGCAGTTGCCAGGCCAGCAAGGCCAGTCATCCCTGTGGCCAGTGCGAGGAGACCCACGACTGCAGCTCCCACCAGTGAGACTGATTCTCCAAGAGGCGTGATGCCGCCATCCACTCCTGGCTCGACTTCCTTCAGGGTTGTGATCATCCTTGGCTTGGTCCTGCTGGTCTCTCCTATCTCTGAGGCAAGTGTATCCCCATTGGCAGTGGCTACAGCTGCCACGAATGCGTAAATGAACAGATCGCTTCCGTAAATTCCGTGGCATATGGCCATTGCTAATGGCACCAAACTGTTGCTGTAAACGTTCTTGTATCCCCTCTTGCCGCCCTTGGACTGCGCAATTCCAAGCTTGTGCTTGTATGCATATCCGTACTTGGTAAACGCGCCTCCCAGGATGTAGAAGCTCAGGATCAGCAGGAACCAGGCAGGACCTCCAAATAGAATCACGAGCATCCCGACGATCGTTGCGCTGAGGACTGCGTCTGCATCTGCAGCCTTTGCCCAGTATGCTGCTATGCCCAGAGCCAGGGGGATAAGGGAGATCATCAGAATCCTCCCAAGCTCTGGCAGGGGATAGTCGAAGCTAAAAAGCCACATCACCATGCAAGAGCCAAAAGGCATTGCGAAGTCGCGCTCTCTTGAGACGTGCAGGAGAAACGCGCCTGTGAGCCCGCCCAGGACTGAGAGGAACAGGACCTTCTCTGAGGCCAGAGCCCAGTTAGACGTCAGCATTGCCAGGGGATATCCAAGGGCAATTGTGGTGATCAGGTACATTATGCTGCCTGGAAGGGGCTCGAATCTCCTCGAGGCCATGCATGCGAAGGTCGGGGCAACGAAAGATATTGCGATCACATATAAGGGCAGGTCCAGTTCTGTGACTTCAAGCGCAGCTCGCATGAGAAGCAGAAGCACAAGTGAAGCCGAGAGCAGCCTGGTCTTCTTCTCCAGGAAGAATATCCCTGCTAATGGAATCGCTGTGAAGACGCCAAGGAAAGGAAGGAGAAAAGCCGTCAGTCCCGCAGCCACCCTGGTCGCCCTATCTCTCTTCATGGGCTCTAGACTCTCCCCATTGCAAAAATACTTTGCCTTGGAGATCGATTCAAAAACTGAATGCTACTGCGCATCTACGAGCGTCTCCTGGAGTTCCAGATCTCAAGGCGTCATGTGCCCGATTCCATAGCGATCGTCCTCTCAACAGGGGTGCTGGACATGAGAGCTGCCACAGACCTCCTCTCCTGGTCAGAGAAGTTGGGTATAGGCCACCTGGCCCTCTACATAGGCGATGATGGGCCAGGCCTCGTGGAGAGCATCTCCTCATGGATGAGGGATGCTCCAGCAGATGTGAGCCTCCACACCAAAGACGGAGTAGTCAAGCTCGGCAGGGGTGGCCATGTAAAGATGGTCGTATCTCTGGGATTTGGCGGCAAGCGCGAGGTGGCTGAGGCTGTGAAGAAGATCATGGGCAGGGTGGAGTCAGGCGAGATCGAGCCAGAAGAGATAGACGAGGCCCTGATCGAGGCCAACCTCAGGTTCTCGCAGAAGCCTGACATGGTCATCAGAGTCGGGGGCAGGCAGCTGAGCGACTTCATGATCTGGCAGGCTGCTTACTCTGAGCTGTACTTCACAGAGGTTGCCTGGCCCTCAATCCGCAAAGTGGAGCTTCTGAGGGCTGTGAGAGACTACCAGAAGAGAGAGCGTAGATTTGGAAAATAATGCCCTAAATTATTTCAAGACGAGGTCCTTTGATGGAAAGAGGCTCAGGAACTCTGCTGGTATGGGCTCTGAGATCACTATGTCCTCGTTTACCACCATCATCTTCACCCCTGCCTTCTGGGCTGCCTCAGCATCCGCCTGGATGACCCTTGGGTTGCTGGTCCTGAATGTGCCCACGTGCCAGGCCTTCTCCGGAGTGGTGGAGAGGTGGACGTACCTCTGGGACGCGGACTTGAGCCCTACCTCAAGGAGCCTGTCTGCCTCCTCCTCGCTTGCGCCGTAGTAGAGCCTTGGAAGCTCGTTTTCCGGGTGGTCCAGGTCTATCTTGACTGAGTGGCCGTACCGCGCCCTGATGGACGCATCTCTTATCTCATACCTGTCCTTGGGGTCGGACCTGACCAGGGCCACTATCAGGCTCTCGCTCGTCCAGCGGTGCCTCCTGTGGATCACCTCTGAGAGGACCGTTAAGTCTACCCAGCCCCTTGAATCCATAGAAAGGCCCAGGTCCTCGGGGAAGTGCCTCAATGCACCTGCTACCAGCCTGCCCAGCTGTTCTGTCTTTGCTTCATCCAAGACGAGCTGGCCGGCCTGACCGCATTCACATCTATCTCCTCTGAAGAACCCGTGGCTCGGGCATTGTCTGATCATCGAGACACCTTTTTGTCTAGAGAAGCTGTAGGGCTAGATATAGCTGATCGTTTGT
>CAZXDN010000035.1:0-27355 GCA_964639235.1 uncultured Methanotrichaceae archaeon
TCGGCAGTAGTCTGGTCAATACCGTCACTGTAAACGGCACAGATCCATCTGGCACCGTCCGCCAGTTCTCCGGCACTGAGACCTTGAAGCCTATAGGTAAAATCGCCATCGATCTCAAAAATACAGCATCCCCTGCTGGAGGCCTTGGTCCGGTGCCGGGTCAATCCCCTACCGATATCACCTTCGTCATAAAACTGACCAATATTGGAGAGGTCCCTCTTGGTCCCATTACCTTGAAGGACCAGCTCCCGCCAGGACTGGAATATATCTCCGATAACTATACCGGCGTGGTCAAGGAAAGAAATATTTCATGGAGCATCGCATCCCTTGATGCTGGCCGATCGGCCTACATCGGATTGGTAGCTCGTATCGGCGCAGACGCCCAGCCCGGCACTCTGACCAACCAGGTCGATGCCACGGCCAAACCTCCACTGGGCAGGAACGCAACCGGTGCTGCCACGTGCGATATCAATGTGGGCATTCAGGCGGCCATAAATGCTGCAAGCGCAGGAGCTACGATTCTTGTTCCTAGCGGCACTTACAAAGAAGCAATAACTGTCAACAAAGCCCTGACGCTCCGAGGCGTTGATACCGGTGCAGGACTGCCGGTGATATCTGGGACCTCCACCAGCACAGATGCTTTCATTTTGAGCGCATCCGGATGCACATTAGAGGAACTCGAAATAACCAGCAGCAGATATGGTATCTATGCATCATCTACAGCAAACCACAGGATCAGGAACTGCTACATACATGATAACACTCGCGGATTCTACCTATCCAATTCAGGCAGCAACATCATCTCCGACAACACAGTCCAGTCCAATAGCTATGGTCTATACCTCACGGGAGCAAATACCAAAGGAAATATAATCAACGGAAATACTGTTTCAGAAAGCAGCAGCTACGGAATTTACGCTGCCAGCTCAGCTACAAATAACAAAATCTACCTTAACGACTTCAGGAGCAATGGCGACAATGCCCATACAACGTCTACTCTTGTAAACTCCTGGAACTCGCCCTCGCCCCAGAAATACGTTTACAACAATAAGACCTACACAAGCATCGTAGGAAATTATTGGTCAGATTACGCGGGCGAAGACGCCAACGGCGATGGAATAGGAGACAGCCCCTACGTCATATCGAGCGGGAAGACGGACGCAGATAACTACCCACTGTACAGCGGCATAAATGCCAATCCGAACCTCGATGTCAATAAGATGGCAGACGTCGGCTTCGCCGTCCCAGGCCAGGACGTTCATTACACCATCTGGGTGAACAACACAGGCAGCGTCGCACTTACGGGAGTTACAGCTTACGATAACTTGACAGACCACACAGAGAACATAGGAGCCCTGGGTCCAGGAGAGAACCGCAGCTTCTCCACCACTTACAGTGTCCAGACCTCTGATGCAGGCAAGAATGTCTTCAACGAGGTGACCGCCAGCGGAACCGACGCAGATGGCGCCCTCTACTCTGCATCGGACCTGGTGGTCGTGGACACAGTCCTGCGTCCCTGCATAGAGGTGAAGAGCGCAGCAAACCGCACGGATGCATCGGTTGGCGATGTTGTGGAATACTCTGTGTGGGTCAACAACACAGGAAACGTAGACATCACAGGGGTTGAGGCTTCTGATAATCTGACACACCATGCTGAGACGATAGGGGTCCTGGGGCGCCAGGAGAGCCTCAAGTTCAGCCTTAAATACCAGGTCAGAGAAGACGACCTATGCAGCCCTCTAGCAAATAACTTCACAGTCAGCGGCACTGACCCTGCAGGCGCCCCTTACCTCAACTACAGCGTGACAGTCGTGGATATCCTCACAAACTCCAACCTGGAGGTCAAGAATACTGCTGATGTGGATTCTGTCAATCCAGGCGATACAGTCCATTACACAATCTGGGTGAACAACACTGGAGACAAGCCTCTGTCAAACGTGAGGGCTTTTGATGCTCTTGCCGGCCATGTCGAGAACATAGGCTCTATGACGCCTGGCACAGGTCATAGATTCAACACTGAATACCTGATCAAAGAGGACGACCTGTATAAGCGGATAACGAATAAGGTCATAGCAAATAGTACCGATCCATGCGACGACCTCATCCAGAACTCCAGCAGCAAAACTGTGATAGTGTCTCTTGATGTTGATGAAGCCATAGAGCTGGCGCTCAGCTACATACTCTCCTGCCAGAACTCTGACGGGGGATTCGGCTATATGCCAGGTGCATCTAGCAGCAACATATATACTGCTGAGGCTGCCATGGCCCTGGCCCAGACAGGCAACCTGGATCGTGCAGTCAAGGGCGGCAAAACTCCTCTGGATTATCTTACAGCTAATCCTCCGACAGAAGGCAGCAACTCTGCAGCCTATCTGGGAAGATACCTCATGGGCATAGTTGCTGCAGGAGGCGACCCCTACGACGTGGGCGGTGTGGACTACGTTGCAAAGATAAAAACTGCATCGCAAAACGGTCTCCAGTCCAATTACTTTGCAGATGCGTTCGTGGTCCTGGGACTGGCAGTCACAGGCCAGGGAAGCTCCCAGGAGGCCCAGGATTACGTGTCATGGGTTAAAGCTGCACAGTCTGGAGGAAGCTGGTACGGTGTGGATGCAACTGGGATCATGGTCAATGCCCTGATAGCGATCGGTGAGCCTGCTGACTCGTCGACAATACAAAACGCAATGACGTTCCTGAGGGGAGTGCAGAACTCCGATGGCGGATTTCCGGCAGACAGAGGTGCAGTCTCCAACACGGACAGCGAGGATTTCGTCATCATGGCCATCAACTCCATAGGAGACAGCATGGCGGACTGGTCCAAGAATGGAAACACGCCCATCACCCACCTCCTTACCTGCCAGCAGCCAAGCGGAGTGATCTGGTGGCAGACTGACGATCCAGGGAGCGGCTCTTACTTTATGGCTCAGACAGCCTACGGAGTGATTGCTCTGGATGGCGGGTGGCTGCCGGTTGAGAAAGGCTCTGAGAAACCTGAGGTGAACTGCAGCATCGAGGTCAAGAAGACTGCAGATATCAGGTCTGCCAGCGTCGGCGACACAGTCCATTACACAATCTGGGTAAACAACAGCGGTAGCGCTTATCTCAATAATACAACTGCCTACGACAACCTCACAGGCGAAACTGAAGAGATAGGGAATCTGGCGCCAGGCCAGAGCTTCAGCTTTGTGATCCCATATCAGATAGCGGCAGGCGACAGCGGAAAGGTGATAGTCAACAAGGTCACAGCTAACGGCACCGACCCACTGGGAGAATATCATGAGAACTCAAGCATAGAGACGGTAGCTGTCAACATGAGCTATATAGAGGGCTTTGTCTGGGAGGATCTGGATGAAGACGGCATCCAGGACCCAGGAGAGCCGGGTGTGTCAGGAGTTCAGGCTTTGCTTAAGTTCGCTAACCAGAGCGATTATACTGACACCTCAAGGTCAGAAGCCGGGCTCTACGGGTTCTATGGCCTGAATCCCGGCGACTATGTAGTGGAGTTCAAGGCACCAGTGGGTTACTTATTCACCTTAAAGGATCAGGGCAGCGACGACAGTAAGGACAGCGATGCCAGCCAGATCAGCGGCTGCACAGATGTCGTCCACATAAGTGATGGCACATCCGAAGCTTCGCTGGATGCTGGGCTTTGTCCTGCTCCTGCCATCAATGTGACCAAGGTCGCCAACGAGACAGAGTACGAGCGCGGCGACGAGATAACCTACAACATATCCATATGCAACGAAGGACTCGAACCCGCCACCAACGTTCTCGTGAAAGATGTCTTCGACAGCCAGGTGGAGTTCATCTCAGCTTCGCCAATGCCTTCTTCGAATGGAACCTGGCACTTCAGCGTGATCCAGCCTGGTGAGTGTCAGGAGATAGTCCTGGTCGTTAAAGTTCCAAAACCGGTAATCGATGCAGCCAGCAATTTGGAAGTCAGCGGTGTGGGATTCGTGAATGTGGCAGGAGACTATTCCACAACTTTCGAGCCTTATGTCCTTCAGAATATCATCCGTGTGACCTCCGACCAGACCCCTGAGGTATCGGGCTCAGAGGAAGTGACCATCCTCGGAGATCCTGGAACTGAGCTTACCACGAGAGAGCACGGCAGCGGTGCCTACGAGACTGATGAGCATATCGCCCTCAAGACCGATGATAAATCCATAGAAATGCAAAAGAACCTATCTGTGGACTACCTGGACACAACTCTGGAGCTTTACGGAAATCGGTCTGTGACCTACTCGTCAAAATGGAGCGACATGTCCAGGGCCAGGAACAGGGTGACGGGGACGTCGATGGATGAGTCGTATCGCAGGGCGACGTCAATCGATAAAGAGTCGTCCATCCAGCTGAACAAGAACGGCTCTACATTGAACTTCGACTCCCAGTTCCAGGGGGAAGGTCACCTTGGGATGCTCAAGAAGGACGAGAATTCCAGGTCCACGACTTTTGAATCGAACGATGAATACGAGGGAAGCTTCAAGGTGCTGGGAAGGCTAGATGAGTATGGGTCCAGCGTCGAGTCCGACAAGTCCGCATCGGGACAGGGATTTGTGAGCGCGGAAAAGCAGATCGGTGAAAGCCAGGGCTCCAAAGAATACGGCAGCGGCTCCTACCAGTCTGAAGAGCAGATAAGGACCTACACCAACTACATCTACAAAGACCTTAACGTCACGCGCCAGCCAACCACATTTAAGGTGATAGATTCAGGTTCAGGCACTCCCAGGCAGACCTCTGGATGGAACGAAGCCATGTGGTCGAAGAACGGCCAGACGAGCTTCATCAGCGAGGAGTACACAGACACAGAGCACCTCAGAAAGGAGACTGTGGCTGAGGGCCTAAACGAGATGAACACCGAGGCGGACTTCTCCGGAAGGGCCAGGTACAGGGTAAACCTGCAGAGGAGCAATGATACAAACGCCTCGGAAAATGATTCTGAGCTGTCATCGGGAATGGCAGTGGAGCTTGATGACCTGTACATGGGCGACTATTCGATTAAAAGAAACGTCCTTATCGAAGGCGTCTCCAAATACAATCGGCCTCATCTTACAGTTGAGACTTCTGGAGAGCTCTTCTATCTCTCAGACAGGACTCTGGCCAAGTATGAGATTACTGTTGAAAACGACGGCAACCGGTCTTTAGCCCCGATCATAATAAGGGATCGCTTCCCGATAGATGCCAGGTTCATCAATGCATCAGCCAGGCCCACTGCAAGTACCAACCAGAGCGCCGATTGGACCATGACCCATCTGGGGGTTGGAGACGACCTGAGGCTGGACCTCTGGCTTGATGTGACCAACTCTGTAATCAACAACGGAGATCTGGTCAACCTGGTCGAGGTCTACGGCGGCTACGATGACCAGTGGGTAAGCGAGAGGAGCTTCGACTCAAGTCAGATCGACTGGCTCAAGTGTGATGTTGACAGAGCGATATCTGTTGCCAAAGAGTGCGAGCAAGATCCAAATGAGCCCAACATAATCGTATACACATTGACTCTGGAGAACCTGGAGGACACCAACCAGACTCTGCAGGTCGTAGATGAGTTCCCAGAGGAGATGGAGCTGATCAGTTCCGAGGTCAGGCCGTCCTCTTACCTGGGCGGCACGATGACCTGGGACAGTGTCGAGCTCAAGCCCAGAGAGACGCTGAAGATCGTCTACAAGGTCGAGGTGTTTGCGTCAGGTGTGTTCATAAACAGAGCTGAAGTGTACACCATATCTGCAGATGGTGCAGCCTCTGCGCCCGTATATGCCACGGCAACAGTGGAGGTGGGCGAGATAGAAGGCTGGCCATCCTCCGATTGGAAGCCTCCTGCCTGGGGGTTCAGATATCCTGTAGATCTCTACAACCAGACTGCTGAAGAGATCTGCGAGCTGGTCCCTGAATAGGGATCAGCTGCATTTTGTCATGCCCAATTTGATGAACGCGACTGCCGCGGCCTCCAGGTAAACATGACTTGTATTAATCAAAGTTTATTGGACAAAGTTGTATCACAGAGCGAGAAGGCGTGTAGATGACTGGTGAAAGAGCATCCTTAAAAAAGGTGGTACGTCCATGATGAAGGTACCAATCTCAGTTTTCCTTATGGTATTGTTTTTGACTGCTATCAGCACGAGCTGTGCATCTGACTGGCCTCTCTTCAAGGGCGATGTCTTCAACTCAGGCTTAAGCCCTGACAGGGTGCCTGATAACCCTGACATCCTCTGGGTTGCTGATATCCAGAGGATGGAGACCACCCCCATAGTCTCATCTGGACTTGTCTACACCCTTGCGGGCAACGGCTCTGTCTGGGCCTTCGACAAGGAGTCGGGCGACCTGAAGTGGATGACTCAGATGGACGGCTGGGTCTTCCAGATGTCCCCTCTGGCCAGCAGCGGGGACACGATCTTCGCTGCCACTGACTCTGGCGTGCTTGCAGCATTCGACTCTCTGACAGGACAGGAGCTATGGAAGCATGATCTGACGGATAAGAGGTTTGAGGCGCCACTGACCTATATGGACGGACGCCTGTATCTGGGAGAGGGAAGCGCCTATGGATCTGGCCAAAAGAGGTTCTTCTGCTTTGACGAGGATGGAAAGGAGTGCTGGAACATCTCTGCAGATACAAAGGGCTATCTGTGGTGTGGGGCCTGTCGGGCTGGCGACTATCTCGTCTTTGGCCAGAATGACGGCCTCCTCTTAAGCGTGGACCGCTCAAGCGGAAGAGTGGCCGACAGGCTGAGCCTCAACGACAGCTCCAGGCTCGGCTTCTCTCAAAAAGATCAGGGAAGAGTCCGGGCATCAGTGGCATTCAAAGACGGCTATGTCTATACCACCTCCGAGGTTTCAGCAGAAGAGGGATTTGCCTGGAAGATCGGCCTGGACAACAAGACCGGAAAGTTCCTGGACAAAGGGTGGTGCTCGCCTGTGGAATTTTCCACATCAACTCCTTCTATATACAACGGCCGTGTCTACGTGGGCCTGGGAGAGCACGGGCATCCCGGCGCTCTGGCCTGTCTTAACGACTCCAGCGGCGACCTGATCTGGTCCTACCCTGTGGAGGCAGGAGTGAAGTCCTCGCCATCGGTATCCACAGACGGCAAGGTGCCAAGGATACTCTTCACCACTGCCCAGACCAACGGCACAGTCTACTGCCTGGAGGATAAAGGAGAGACTGGAGAGCTGCTGTGGAAGCTGAACCCTCCCGATGATGGCTACCTCCTGGGAGGCGTGTCCATCTCAGACGGCCGTGTCTACTTCGGGACAGAGGGCGATCAGCATTACGGAAAGCTGTACTGCCTCGCAGACGAGGAAGGCTGGCCACAGTTCCACCTGAACCCCCAGCATCTGGGATACAGCGCTTCAAAAGCCCCCAGATCTAACAAGACCGCCTGGATCAGCGAGATGATAGGCGCTCAGCCCGGCTCGTCGATATCCTTGGCCGAGAACAAGGCGTTCGTAAACTGCATCTCAAACATAACCTGCCTCGACCAGAGGTCTGGAGAGGTGCTCTGGGTCTTCCCATTCAACGCCTCTGGCGACTTCGCCTTCGGGTTCTCCCCGGTGTACAGCCAGGGAAGGGTCTTCTTCACTTCAGACAAGACCTACTGCCTGAATGCATCAGATGGAAGCGAGATCTGGAGCTTCTCTCAGCCCACTGGCAAGTTCGCCATAGACGGGAGCCCGACGATAGTTGATGGCAGAGCAGTCGTCAGCGACTGGGATGGGCATCACTACTACTGCCTCGATGCGGACACAGGAGCTGAGCTCTGGAACTTCACTGTTGAGGGCAACGCCCAGTCCACTCCGGCAATTGACCAGGGAAAAGTGGTCTTTGGGGGCTGGGATTGGGGACTTGGTGGAAAAGTCTACTGCGTCAACCTGGAGAACGGATCTGAGATCTGGAGCCTGAAAGCCAACAACTCTCCTTGCGGGTCGGCTGCGATACACAACGGGACAGTCTACATGGCCACTTATAATTTTGAAGGAGACGGGGACCTCCTAGCCATATCCTTGGACCGTGGCGAGGTTCTCTGGAGCACGCAGGTATCGCCTACCGATTCTACGCCTGTGGTGGCGGATGGCAGGGTCTACCTCTGCGGAGGGTGCGAGGGGTTCAGCGAGCTTGTGACATGCTGTCTTGACGCCAGCAGCGGCGATCTCATCTGGAGCACGCCTGCGAACGAGAGCATTGGTGACTGGAGGTGTTCCCCGGCTTATGCTGACGGCCTGCTGTTTGCGGGAAGGCCCAAGTACATAGAGTATGCCGGGACCTTCGCCCTGAACGCCACAGACGGCGATATAGTCTGGAGCTATCCAGAAGGAGGCTCAACGCCTTCACTGACTGATGGCATGCTTTTCACTGCAGGTGGAGGCAGAGTCTACGCTTTTGGCGATGACCTTCCTTGAAAGGAGAATGAAGAATGAACAAAGAGATAACAAAATCTGTAGGCAAGATAGCCATAGCCCTGCTTTTTTTCGGGTTCATTGTTTCGCCTGCTGCATGTAACGATGCCCAGGATTGGCCGCAGTTCCACATGGACCCGCAGCACACAGGAAGCGCCAGCTACGATGTCCCAGATGCCGCTCACCTGGCATGGGCGAGCGAGGCCATCGGCGCTCAGGAAGGATCGTCTGTGTCAGTAACCGATGGCAGAGTCTTCGTGAACTGCGTCGGCAATCTCACCTGTCTTGACCAGAAGACCGGAGAGGTTCTCTGGAGCACGACCTTCGATCCCACGCCTGACCTCTGCCAGGTCTTCGGTTTCACGCCTGCCAGCCATCAGGATAAGGTCTTCCTCTCTGGCACAAAGACGTTTTGCCTGAACGCCTCTGATGGAAAGGAGATCTGGAACTTCACTGCGCCCACAGGAAAGAGCGCTTTAGACGGCGGTCCAGCTGTAAGCGAGGGCAAGGTGATCGTCAGCGATTGGGATGGACATCACTACTACTGCCTCGATGAGGATACGGGAGACGAGCACTGGAACTTCACTGTTGAGGGCAACGCCCAGTCCACTCCGGCAATTGACCAGGGTAACGTGGTCTTTGCTGGTTGGGATTGGGGAATCGGCGGAAAAGTCTACTGCGTCAACCTCGAAGATGGGTCTGAGATCTGGAACCTGAGCACTAAGAACTCTCCATGCGGCTCTGCTGTCATAGTGGGAGACGTGGTCTACTTTGCCACATACAACTTCGATGGAGACGGAGAGGTCATGGCAGTCTCTCTTCTGGACGGAAGGCCGCTTTGGGAAAAGTCCATCCAGAGGACAGATTCAACCCCTGCCCTGGCTGACGGACGGCTGTACGTCTCAGGAGGATGCGATGGATTTAGCAAGAAGATGACCTACTGCTTCGATGCCAGCAGCGGCGACCTCATCTGGAATACATCAGAGGACATGGGAATAGGCGAGTGGAGGTGCTCTCCTGCCTGTGCCGGCGGCCTGCTCTTTGTGGGAGCTACTGAAAGCATAAGCTATAACTATACCAGTCTCTACGCCCTCAACGCCAGCACGGGTGATGTGGCCTGGAGCTATCCTGCAGGCGGTTCGTCTCCGGCAGTTGCCGGCGGCATGGTCTTTTCCATAGGCGGCGGCAAAGTCTACGCCTTCGACAAGGGAGGTAATGCCTCTTGAGGCGATCTGTCGAGACGGGGCCAGAGCTGGCCCGTCTCACGTCTCTTTTTTTGTCCCTCCTGATTCTCTCATCCGGCCTGGTCGTCCAGGCCAGTGCAGACTGCCTGACATTTCACTGCGACAATCAGAGAACCGGCAACCTCAGCGGCGAAGGTCCTGATGAGCCCAACCTTTTGTGGAGCACCAGCCTGACTGGCCACGGCTACATCGGGTCTGCGGCAGCTGTATCAGGTGACAGGGTCTTCGTCTCGAACTGGCCGGACATGACGTTCAAAGGCGAGCTTGGGCTTGCAGCCCTGGACAAGGAGACTGGGAAGATCCTCTGGATAAACTCGCTGGGAGGCAAAGGCGGAGCCTCAACGCCTGCAATATTGGGCGAAAAAGTCTTCATCGGATCTGCTACAGGCGATCTTTACTGTATTAACGCCTCTACTGGAGAGACTGCCTGGAACAGGAGCCTGGACAAAGATCCTCAGTGGTGGGGCGTGGCATCGTCGCCTCTGGTTCAAAACGAGACTGTGTATGTCATGAGCTTTTCAGACGGCACCCTCCATGCACTCAGCCCAGAAGGAGACGAGCTGTGGAAGATGACTACAGGCCAGGTGCACCCCTTCGCCTCGCCTTCGTCATCCGACACCAGGCTCTACTTTCCTGGTGGAGATCCTGCGCTTTACTGCGTTGACCTGACCTCGCACGAGATCCTCTGGAAGGCCCCTGCAGACTCTCAGATCACTGCCACACCTGCCCTCGAAAAAGATAGGGCATATTTCGTCACCGAAAAGACAATTCGCGCCCTTAACGCCTCAACTGGAGAAGAGGCATGGAGCAGAGAGATCAACGGCACCATGTCTACCCCGGCCGTCTCCTCCGGCAGGGTTTATGTTGGGACGGACGACGGTCCCAGGGGCCACTTGAGCTGCTTTGATGCAGGAAATGGCTCTCTAATCTGGACGGCTGAGGCAAATGGACCTGTCAAGTCGTCACCAATTGTCTTGGGAGGGAATGTCTACATCGCCACCAACATAGATAACGGCACGATCTACGCAATCGACGCCTCGAACGGGTCAGTCTCATGGACTTATCCCTTAAATGCATTCGTCATGTCGTCTGCATCAGCTTCTGGCGGGACGCTCTTTATGGGAGCAGACGATGGAGAGCTTCACGCCTTTGGTTCAAGGCCAAGAGGCCTGATCTGGAGTGGAGCGGTAACGCTTGAAGATGGAAGCCTGAACCTCACAGCGACAAGCGGCAAGACCTACAAAGTCAACCAGACCACTGCTCTGGGAGCGCTGGTCAAGGCCTCAGAGGAAGCCGGCCTGAACTTGAGCCTGAACGATTCTCTCTATGACCTTTACGGCTTGCAGATCGAATCTATCGGAGACCACAGGGCATCTGGAGACAGGGCCTGGAGATTCTGGGTGAACTATCCTCAGGAGGCGATGCCCGTACTCAGCCCCGACCTGCTGGATTTAGCTGACGGGGACAGAGTTGTGTTCTACTATGGTGACAGGAGGTCTGGGCCAGAAGACTCCCCTCGCCTGGAGATAAACAGCAGCATCCTCCTTAAGAGGCCTGCAGCTCTTTTTTTAACGGTGAGCAACCACCCTCAAATAGAAGAGGCATTAAACGGCTCTGTTCTCAACGTCACCTCGATCTCATCTTCCAATATCTCAGGCATTTCCAATCTTTCGTCTTACGACCTGATATTTCTGGAGATGCTGGGCGCAGACGACGTCTCCAGGCTCAGGCCCATGCTCGACGACGAGAAGGACAGGGGCGTGCCAGTGATCGTCTTGAACTCAGAGGGCTACGAAGATCTTGGGAGCGTGAACCTCTCAGACTACCCTGAGATTCAGGAGTACTGGGGCTACAGCAGCACAGAGAACATGGGCCGCCTCTTCTCGTACCTGGCAGCCAGATTCTGCGGCCTGGACCTGAAAGTGGAGGGCCCGGTCCCCATCCCAAGCGAGTACATATGCCATCCCGATTCTCCAGATATCTTCGAAAATATCACCAGCTATCTCGATTGGTACGAGAACAACTCGAAGCACAGCTACAATCGAGAGGCGCCCACAATAGGCATTCTGAGCTATTACACAGACCTGGGCCAATCTGACATAAACGACCTTACAGAGGCCCTGGAGAAAAAAGGCGCAAACGTCATCGATGTGGGATTCTCCAACACCTCTTCAATCGAGCGTCTCTTTATGGTGAACGGGACCTCCATAGTTGATGCGGTTATCCTCACTAAATCATTTCGGGTGAACTACGGCGACCCAGACAGGGGAGTTGAAGATCTGAAGAGGCTCAACGTTCCTGTACTCAGGGCCATAAGGATGTACTACCAGACCCCGGATCAGTGGAAAAACGATACTGGAATCGAGCCGATCGAGACCTATTTCCAGATAGCTCTGCCTGAGATGGACGGAGTCATAGAGCCCATCGTCATCTCCGGGAGAAACGAGACCTACTATGAGCCAATCGAGAGCCAGATCGACTGGCTGGTCGACAGGACTCTGGCTTGGGCTGAGCTCAAGAGAAAGCCAAACGCAGATAAGAAGCTGGCCATCATCTACTACAACAACGCAGCGGGCAAAGGAAGCCTGGACGGCTGCTATCTCAACGTACCAAGGAGCCTGGAGAACATCCTCGACGGCCTGAACAGGTCCGGCTTCCGGGTTCAGGGAAGCGTTCCGGATGAGAAAGCGCTTGTCGATCTTCTGGAAAAAGAAGGTACGAACGTGGGCACCTGGGCTCCCGGAGAGCTGGAGTCGATGGTTGAGGAGGGCAACGCCACGCTGATTCCTGCAGACGAGTACATATCCTGGTTCAATGCCCTGCCTGAGGAGCGTCAGGAGGAGGCTGTTAAGGCGTGGGGCCCTCCGCCAGGAGAGATCATGGTTTACAGGAACGGGAGCGGGAAGTACATCGTCATCCCCAAGCTCTCATTTGGAAACGTCATCCTCCTGCCCCAGCCCACCAGGGGCACTCAGGAGAACAGCACAGCTCTTTACAACTCCAAAGATGTGCCGCCGCACCACCAGTACATAGCCTTCTACCTCTGGCTGAAAAAAGAGTTCGGCGCAGATGCGATAGTCCACCTGGGCACACACGGCACCCAGGAGTGGCTGCCGGGAAAGGAATGCGGCATATCCAGCAGTGATTGGCCCGCTCTGCTCATACAGAACATGCCTGTTGTCTACCCGTACATGGTCGACGACATCTCTGAAGGGACTCAGGCCAAGCGAAGAGGTGGCGCTGTGATGATCACTCACCTGACGCCGCCAATTGTGGCCTCAGGCCTGTACGGAAACCTGACCAATCTTGCTGAAGTGGTCTTCGAGTACAGGAGCGTGCAAAACGCAAGCGTGAAGGAGGGCTACAGGAATCAGATAATCAACTCCAGCAGGGAGCTGCACCTCAATGAGGACTTGGGAGTGGACCTAAACGAAACCTCGAAGAACTCCTCCAGCTTCGATGAGTTTGCAGACGAGCTTGAAAGATACCTCTATGACCTTAAGAGCCAGTTCATGCCTTACGGTCTGCACGTCTTCGGAGAGCCGCCTGAGGGCGAGCCGCTGGTCGGACTGGTGAAGTCCATGCTTGGAGAGGGCTTCTCAAAAGAGGTCGCAGCAATGATCTCCTACAGTGATTACCCGAACTCATCCAGGCTCGACAAGGAGAAAGAGCTGGACAACTGCACTGATCTGCTGCTTTCATATGTCATAATCAACGGCACATCTCCAAAAGATGCCCAAAGGGAGGTCTTCGGGGGCATAAACGTCTCAGGAAACCTCACAGATCAGCTCAACCTCTCGATCGAGTACGCCAGAAACATCGAGGCCTGCCGGGCGGAGATGCCAGGCCTCATCGAGGCGCTTGGCTCCAGCTACACTCCTCCATCTCCTGCAGGCGACCCAATCAGAGATCCTCAGGTCCTTCCAACAGGCAGGAACTTCAGATCTGTCGATCCCCGCAGGGTGCCCACAAGCGCTGCCTGGGAGGTTGGAGAGAACCTGGCAGACGAACTGATCGAGAGATACAGAAAGAACCACAACGGCACCTATCCGAGGAAGATGGCAGTGGTTCTCTGGGCCTGGGCAGTGACAGATCATGGTGTGGTCGAGTCAGAGATCCTTCACCTGGTAGGGGCAAAGCCAGTCTACGATGCCTACGGAGGAGTTTGCGACGTGGAGCTGATTTCAGCATCGGAGCTTGGCAGGCCAAGGATAGATGTTCTGGTGGTGCCTTCAGGATTGCATAGGGACCTGTTCCCTGAGAAGCTCCAGCTAATAGACCGGGCAATCAGGATGGCCTCCAACGACACCAGCGCCGAGCATCCCAACTACGTCAGGGAGAACTCAGAGGAGATCTTCCAGGATCTCATGGCCTCAGGAAACATCAGCGAAGAGGACGCCAGGGTCCTCTCCTCATCCAGAATTTTCCTTGAGGCTGCAGAGACTTACGGGCCTGGCCTTGATGGCCCCATATCAGAGAGCGACTCCTGGGAGAATGATACTGAGATGGGGAACCTGTTCGTAGAGAAGATGTCTTACATCTACGGAGACGGCATCTGGAGCAGCAGGCTCGTCTCAGGAGAGGATCTCTCTTCTGCACAGGAAGGTCTCTTCAGGTCGAACCTTGCAGACGTGGATGCTGCAGTTCAGCACACCAACTCCAACCTGTATGGGTTAATAGACAACAGCGACGTCTTCCAGTATCTGGGAGGAATTGGCCTGGCTGTCAGGACTGTGACTGGTGCGACTCCCGACATGTACGTCACAGATGCCAGGAACCAGGACCAGGCGGAGGTGTCGTCACTGCAAAGCGCCTTCTCCAGCGAGCTGCGGACCAGGTACTACAACCCCAATTGGATAAAGGGCATGATGGAGCAGGGCTATTCCGGGGCCAGGGAGATGGACAGGCTGGTGGAGAACCTCTGGGGCTGGGAGACCACAGTGCCCGACCTGGTCACAGAGAGCACCTGGAACGAGGTTCACGAGATCTATGTCAGGGACAGGTACGATCTGGGCCTGAGGGAGTTCTTCGACCAGAGCAATCCCTGGGCTGAGCAGTCCCTGACCGGAAGGATGCTTGAGGCTTCCAGAAAGGACAGGTGGCACCCGGACGAGGCCGCCAAAGCTGAACTTGCGCAGGAGTATGACCGGTCTGTCCAGGATTATGGAGCCGCCTCAGACAACCATCTGCTCCAGGAGTACGTGCAAGACGCCTTTACTGTATCTGAGAACCAGGACAGAAGCAAGAGCCGCCAGAACATCAGCAGCTACAGCAAAAGCGCCCCTTCCAGGAGCCATTCCTCAGGCGATTCTTCAGACAGGTTCAACACAACCCAATCCGGCGGCGTGGGCACATCGTCATCGAAGCCAGCAGAGCCAAAAGATGAGGCTGTGGTGTCCGAGAAGAGAGAGGTGCAGGGCATGGTCATGAATGCCTCTGAAAACGGCATCTCAGCGCCCTCCATCTCAAACATGCCGCTTGCTGGAGCAGCCCTTGCGCTCGTCATGCTACTGCTCCTGGCTGCAGGATTTCGAAAGAGATGACTGCCTGAGAAATACCTCCTTCTTCTCAGGGTCATTTGTTTTTTCAGAACTATTTGTTTTTTTCAGGATCATCTGTTGCCAGGAAAGGTTAAATCCAAATAACTTGACTTAAATCTAACTAGCTTTAGCAGGTGTTACACTTGGAATCCTCATCGCTTACGATTGGCGCAATGCTGATTGGAGTTCTCATCTTTGCCTTCAAGGTCAGCATGGGCTGCGGACTTGCCAGCCTCAGGCGCCACGAAATTCTCTCCATTGCTCTCGTCTATCTTGCGCTGTCTGTCCTGATTGGCACGATCGTCGGGCTCGTGCTGGATGGAGGCTTTGTCACAATATTCAACGCATCGATCGCCATTCACGCAGTCGTTGCACTGCTCTTGATCTTTTTGGGCATTGTCACATCCAGGGAATGGAACTGCTTTGGCCGCGACGTATCCCGTCGCACCTTCTGGGCCATGTCGCTTCCCTGCCCTGCCAGCCTGGCTGCAGCATCCCTGTCGTGCAGTTCTCTCGCATCCCTCGCCGGGGTCGCCTCATGGAAGGCGGGGCTGGCTGTGGGCATCGTCTTCTTCTTCGCCATCATGGGGATGTCCGAAGCCTTGTTGAGGCGCAGCCTTGCTCCGTCTGTGCTCGGAAACGCCATGATCTTCATGGGATTTTCCTATATGCTGTCGATGCTGATGATTCTCACCAGTCTTGGGATTCTCACCGATCCTGGAACCGGTACGGCTCTGACTGCATCTGAGATTCCCGGTGTGGATACGGTTTACGTTTACGTGCTCCTAATGGGAATGGTCGTTCTAGGCTTCATTGGGAATAAGATGGGGGTCTCCCTTTGACTGGCATCTACGATGCATGCGAATACCTGCTCTATGCATTCTCGAATGCCATGCTCTACCCAGACATGATCGGGCTGATCCTCCTGTTCGCCTGGTCCCTGTACTTGATGGGATCGATGATCCACGAGTTCACCATCCGATACAGAAACCTGAGCGAGATGGAGTCGATCTGCTTCCAGGCTGCAGAGCTTGCGAGATCGGGCCAGGCCAGCAGAGCAGCAGAAACGCTCAGCAGCTACAGGCCTCAAACCGCGGTATCGAGAGTGCTCAAAGAGCTGGGCGAGTCCATCCGGGTTGGGACCTTCCAGATAAAGTCAGAAAAGATCCTCCAGGATCTGGAGATCGGCATGGACAGGGCTTTGGAGCCCATCAGAATTGGGATCAGGGTAGGACCGATGCTTGGGCTGATGGGAACCCTGATACCGTTGGGACCTGCACTTCTGGGACTCTCTCAGGGAAACATCCAGCAGCTGGCGAACAGCCTTGTGATCGCTTTCACTACAACCGTTGTGGGGATCGTAGTCGGCGGTATCTGCTATGGAGCTGCGACCATCAGGACACGGTGGTACCGCCAGGACCTGAGCGATCTGGAGTATGCGGTGGATATTCTCAGGAGCGAGAGATGAGAAGGCGCAGGATTGGTCTCTTGGTGGACAACCCAGTCCGAGACGATGACCCTATGAACGGCCTGGCGAACCTCTTTGACTCGGCCATGGTCTTCGCACTGGGGTTCCTGCTGGCGCTGGTGGCGTCTTACGGCATCTCTGAGATGCTAAATCCTCAGGGCACCATGACCCTGGTTAAGAATCCGGGCAGCCCTGACATGGAGATAATCATCAAGGATCAGGACGGGATTCAGGTGCTGAACATGACTGATGAGCTCGCCGGCGGCCAGGGGACGAAGATGGGGACGGCTTACAGGCTGGAGAACGGACAGGTGGTATACGTGCCTGAGAATGCCACTGATAAGGCGGCGGGATCAGGATAACGAGGTCAGGATAGTCTTGGCTTCAGTCGTCTTTCATGCATGAGCATTCGCTAATGATGCTTGGGATAGGCTCTGCGTGATACTGCCCCTATCACATAAATCAGAAAAAATTTGAAAGCAAGACGAGCCAGCGTATGTGTTTGGCTCCCTGGAATGGTTCTAATGAGATCGGTTTTTGCCAGTGATGGCACGCCGATGAATAACTTGGTCAATACAGAAAACGACACCGTCAGCCAACGTTATCTCTTTTAGACAGGTATGAAAGACATCACAAAACAGGCTCATAGATACGGATAGAGGTGGGCTAAACACATACTGTCAGATAAATGTAACTACACTGGAATAACCTCTAATCTTGAATTTGTCCAATTTTAATCTTCTATTTAACATCATTTAGAACTCTATACACATTCCTGTCAATGGATTATAAAATCAATTTATAAATTCATCATCCGCAACCTTTAAGTAAACTAAAGTTTAGTTAAGCAAAACTAGTTTGAGTTAAGTGACTTTGCCCATATTCACATTGAGTGCTAAAGCAAACGGGATGGGCGTATTCTCACTTCCATCTCTGCTTGAGCACGAAATAGGCAATCCATAACATCAAATGGGACAGAAAAAATGTCAGATGAAAGGAACACTCTTGAGAAGAAATCGACCGTCGAGGATCTATCCAATTTTAAAACAGATTGGAGATTCAAGGCACTTTTGTGCGGCACAATAACGTCCACGACGAGGTCACAAAGACGCAAAAAAGCTTTCTGCTCAGTTCTTGGCACAGCTCACAGATCAGATCTGACCTATTTTTATTCAGAGATTACAAATTGGAGGGATATTTGTGTTAAGCTCTGCGAAAATCTCCATAGCACTGCTTTTGATGCTGATGCTGTTTGGACAATCCAAAGCTGGAACATGGGACTTCAATCCAGAATATGATGGAACTGAAGCTCTCCAGTACAAATTCCAGTATCAGGAAGACGTTGAAGGCAAAGGTTACACTATGGTCCAGGAAAAGATCAACACCAACAACCTATCCATATCGAAATACATGCACGGCAGCGGTTCGAGCGACTATTCCAACATCCTCATGTCAGAGCAAAAATCAACTCATGGCAGCAATGAATACTATGTGATGAACCGGGAAGGCATTTGGGAAAAGAGATACGAATACGCAAATAGCGAAATAAACTCGTCTTCTCAGAGGAATATGGCCCAGTCTGAAGAGACTTTCGCTTACTCAAACGGCTGGTATGCAGCTCATCCTCTCAAATTCGACTCTCTCTTGATGGAGAGGACCGTGGGGAAGAGCTATCAAGAGTCGGTAATGATGCACCACCAAATACAATATGCTCAGGGCTATGAAGGGGACCTCGCTGTTGAGCTGAACTGCACTGGTCCCACAAACATCACCAAAGGCAAAGGCCTGGCGATGATGAAGATCGACGACCATGTAGTTCAGGGAATGGTACACATAGGCCAGCTCGTCTCATCAGGCTCGAGACTCATCCAGACAGGCTACAACAGCACCAAATCTCGTGATCTCAAGAATCCAATTATAAATGTAGATGCAAACTACATTGGGACCTTCTACATCAAGAAGGATATGACTGTGGAGATCGAGAAGCCAAAGCCTGAAGAGTACGAAGGCTGGCTGCCATGCTGCTTTGGAGGATTCTCAGACATGGATAAGGCAGACCTCAAGCCCATACACGAGGATGCCGTGTTCGATTGCACCTGTACCGAGGCGGACGTCAGCAAGGCTGCATAACGAGCTTCTGGAAAGAGACACAGCTGCAGACTGCAGGGCATAGATGCGCTCTGCAGTCGCTCTACAGCCGCATGAGATCACATTTGCCAAGGTGGCTAAAAAAGAATGCAAGCTTAGGTGTTCCTCGGCTGGATGGAGAATGAATTGATTTAAAAATAGAAAATACAAAAGAGATCTGCGAATATATGAAGTCAGAACGTTTGGGAGACCACATCCTGGCCCTGCGGCGAAAAGCTCTTATTTACCTTCGCCCAACTTTGGTAGATTGGTGGTGAATTGGCAAATATCGCACCTCATAAGCACTGCATCGTCTGCGGGAGCGCTGTAGGCCCCGATGACAGCTTCTGTGATGAGCTGTGCGAGCTGAAGTACAGGTCTTCCCAGAGGCACCAGAAGATGATATTTATCGGCTTTGTGGTCCTCTTGCTGCTTTTTACCTTTGCACCGCCGCTGATTGGATCTCTAAAAAGCGGGTTTACATGAGACACATCACGAGATTGCTGGCGTCAGTTGCCCTGTTGGCTGCGATCCTGGCAGCTGTTTTCCTGCCAGCCTGCTCAGGGGCAGGTGAGGAATACATAAAGATAAACGACCTCACAATGCGCCTGGATCGATCAGACGCCCTCTTCGAGTTCAATTACACCCTGGACTCCTTCGCCAAGCTCTATGTCTTAGCCCTGGGTTGCAAGTACCTGGAGCCTGACCTGCAGTCAATGGTCGGAAGCTACGGCGACGTCAAAGTAGTCAGGGCAGACCCTTACAGCGCCGCGCTGCTTGCAAGCGGCGTGGGCGAGAAGAACAGCAATTACTACCTCTTCGAGTCCAAGCCTCTGGGCAGCAGAGTCTCCAGGCTGACAGTTGTATATCCCGCAGGGCAGTACAGGACGTTCTACAACGTCTCGTCCACGCCAAATGTATTCTGCGAGGAATAGCTCGTCTTTAAACTCAAAAATCAAATATCAGGCTATGCCTGTTTCATTCGTTTTTAGGTTAGCACTAACAGCTTAGTGCCTCTCGTACATCTGAGTTCTTCTCGTACATCTGAGATCCTCTCACACATCTGAGAGCCTCTCATACATCTGAGAGCCTCAAGTATCCAGGTCAGGTCCCTTGACCCTGCCTACGGCGCGGGCTCTTTAGGCCTGGCCTTAACAAGGATTTCAATCCCTGTGAGTCTTTGCCTTCTCGCTCTTGCTCTTCTCAGGCGGCTTGAGGATGGACAGAGCCATCGATCCTAAGAGTATTGTGGCAATCACCCCAAGGGCGACGCTCACAGGCATCTCGTATACCCCAGTGAGGAGCATCTTTAGCCCCACAAATATCAGTATCAGGGTTATGCCGTGGTTGAGGTAGTGGAATATGAGCATGCACCCTGCCAGGGCGAAGTACAGCGCCCGGAGGCCCAGGATTGCGAAGACGTTTGAGGTGTAGACTATGAATGGATCCAGGCTTATGGCCAGGACTGCTGGCACTGAGTCCAGGGCGAAGAGCACGTCCGAGGTCTCGACCACCAGGAGCACCACGAAGAGGGGTGTCAGGGCGAGGCGGCCGTCTATCTTGGTGAAAAATTTGCCGCCATCGTAGTGGTCTGTTGTGGGAAGACACCTTTTGCAGAGCCGAAGTACAGGGTTCCTGGACATGTCCACATCTTTGTCTTCCTTTCTCAAGGCGATCTTGATGCCAGTGATGATCAGGAAGGCTCCGAATATGTAGATCACCCAGTGGAACTTCTCTATCAGAGTGATTCCTGCTATGACGAATATGCCTCTCATGACCAGGGCGGCGATTATGCCCCAGAAGAGGACCCTGTATTGGTGGGCGGCTGGCACCTTGAAGTAGGAGAAGATCACCATGAATACGAACAGGTTGTCTACGCTCAGAGACCTCTCGACTATGTATCCGGCTGTGAAGGCCAAGGCCATATCGGGCCCCTGCCAGAGGTATATGGCCAGGCAGAAGACCAAAGCCACCAAAATCCATATGGCCGACCAGATGAGGGCCTCTTTGATGCTAATTACGTGAGACTTCTTGTGAAAAACTCCCAGATCCAGGGCGAGCAGAGCAAAAACCACAACGCTGAAAACAACCCAGAGCAGAGATTCGTTCGAGATCAAGGCATCTTCTCCTGTTATCGCCCTTTATCAGAGCCTGACCTAATCGGCTATCTGCATACAAAAAGGTTTCTCTACATATGCCGTATGTGCAGATTAAATAAAATCGGCAAATGCACTTAGATCTACAGCGGACAGTGCAAACGACATGCCTATCAGCATAAATACGATGCCTGCTGCCCTGGTTATCAGCTTTCTGTCTATCCTGCTGGAGATGAACCTGCCGAGGTATATCGCCAGAACAGAGAGAATGGCGAGGGCTGCCATCGTCCCCACAAGGACCATCCAGGGATTGTACTCTGTGGCAAACAGGGCTGAGGCTATCTGGGTCTTGTCGCCCCACTCGGATATGAAGATCAGAGAAAAACCTGACGCAAACGGCCCTCTGGAGCCCATCTTCTCTTCAGCCTTCTCTGCTTCGCCTCTGAGAATGAGTATCCCAAAGATGATGAATATCGCAGCAGAGAAGATTCGAAGAACGTTTTCGGGAACCACTGTCGTGATCCAGGAGCCCAGAAGAATCGCAGCTCCGTCAACTATGAAGAACGCCAGCATAACTCCCAGGAGGAGCTGTAGGTACCTGTCGGTCCTCGAAGAGAGGAGGAGTATGGAGAGCTGAGTCTTGTCTCCCATTTCAGCAAGCCCTATAGCCACAAGTGGTATCAGTATATCCTCTATCATCTGGCATCCTCATAGCGACTGCAGCATTGACTGGAATCAGGTTGCTGCGATCTGGCTGGAACTGGGCTGTGATGAGCAGGTTTAAATGAGCAGATCTGATAATTGCCTGAATTGTCCAACCAGAATCAGCGTCCCCAGAAGGGGTCCTTCTTGCGCTTGATTTCCAGGAACATCTCCAGGGTTTCGAGCTCGTCTTGTGAGAGCCTGGGCTTAAGCTCCTGCTCCACAATCCTGGCGTGCTTCTCTGGGATGTTGACGTAGAGTATGTCGCCCTCGTGTATCTGGCGCCCCACTGTAGGGCCATCAATAGCTACTGCGACCTCTTTTCCAACGGTGGCCGTGCCAATGTTCTCGTTGTGCTCCTGTATGCCCTTGATGATTCCAACTACTGCGCCGTCTTCCCTTATCAGCGACGTCTGGGTGGTGATGACTCCGCCAACTACCTGGACTCCCACGATCGCGGGCTTGGATTGGCGGAAGATGCAGTCTGGGAGCATCCTTATGCTTCCCGGCCTGATGACTGCTTCAAGCCTTGCCTGCTCCATCTTCATCTTCTGGTCCTCGACCCAGGCCTCGTAGCTGTCCATGAGCGAGTAGATGATGTTGCTTGCAAATACAGGGACCTCGCTCTTCTGCACCTCAGAGAGGGCATCTGGAAGCATCTCGACGTTGAAGGCGAGTATCGCAGACAAGAGAGGCTCCTTTATGGCGCTGGCCTTGATCACATCTCTTCTGGAAACAGGCCCCACGTCTGCTGAATGAATCGGTATCTCTTTTTCCTTCAGTTCCCCGACCAGGGCCTCAAGAGACCCGATCGTATCTGCCTTGAGGATGACTCCCTCGTTCTCGGTGTCAACCCTCACTGCTTCCAGCTCTGATTTGATCTCTTCGGAGATGGTGTCGATCTCCTCCGGGTTTGAGACGACCTTGATCGTCGATCCGGCCAGTGCCGACTCAAGCCTTGGAGCCGAGATCTTGACTCCGCTTGCTGCAGCCACGTGCTTGACTGGCATGAACTTCTCTTCGCTCCTGATCTCGGCCAGGGGCTTGGGCTTCAAGAGCGCCCTGATCTTTGTGACCACTGGATCGTGGCTGGTGCCCACAATCACAGTGTCTCCTGAGTTGAACTCGCCGTCGTAAAGTATGACATCGAGTGTTGTCCCCAGGCCTCTTTCTTCCTTGACCTCCAGTATGGTCCCAACTCCGGGGCCGCTTGCCATCACCTTGAGGCTGTCTTTCAGAAACTTCTGCGCGAGGCCAACGAGCATCATCAGAAGGTCTGGAACTCCCTCACCAGTGATCGCGCTTATGGGGACGATGGCAATGTTCTTCGTGAAATCGCTTATCCTGTCGTACCTGTTCGAGTCGAAGCCGTACTTGTAAAGCTCGCCCACAAGCTCGTAGATCTTTGTGTCAAGCTCGTTTGTGACGCGCTCGCTCTGGCTTTTGATGGTCTTGGCAAAAGAGGCGTTCTCAATTGGCATCCAGCCTGCTATCCTGTCCATCTTGTTGGCTGCAACCAGAAAAGGCGTCTTGTAGCGCTTGAGAATGTTGAGGGACTCAATGGTCTGGGGCTGGAAACCTTCGTTCACATCAACTATCAGAACTGCGAGGTCAGCTAGCGATCCCCCGCGGCTCCTGAGGGAGGTGAAGGCGTGGTGTCCTGGCGTGTCTATGAAGAGCAGGCCCGGCACCTGGACTTCGGCCCCAAGCTTGGACTTGCAGAAGTCCTGTATGACATTTATGGGAACTTCAGTGGCGCCTATGTGCTGGGTTATGGCCCCAGCCTCGTAGTCTGCAACTGTGGTTCCCCTGATCCTGTCGAGGAGCGATGTCTTGCCGTGGTCTACGTGCCCCATCACAACTACAATAGGGGTCCTGAGGTCTGATTCCGGCCTTGCCTTGGCCTTTGCGCCCTTCTTCGCCTTCTGCTGCATACTCTCTCGTTCCCCGGAGGTTTATTCCCAAAAGGATATGGTTTTAATCGATTTAAATGCTTGCAATTTAAACTTGTGATGACCTAAACGCTATGTAATAATATAAGGAGAGGGCAGATATGTGTCTGCTCTCACTCGTAAAGCCAGGCTTCGTCTATCCGCTGATAGTTGACGATCTCTGACTCGCCAAAGTGTATGGCGATCTCTCTTGCTGCGGATTCGAGGGAATCAGAGCCGTGGATCACGTTTCTTCCCATGTCCAGGCCAAAGTCGCCGCGAACAGTCCCCGGCGCTGCTTCAGAGGGCTTGGTCGCTCCGTTCATCTTCCTCATTGAGGCTACAGCGCCCATCCCCTCAACCACCATCTGGACAGATGGGCCTGATGTGATGAAGCCCACCAGGTCCTTGAAGAAAGGCTTTGCCTTGTGCTCTGCGTAGTGGGCAGAGGCCTTTTCTACAGGCATAGTGGCCATCTTCATCGCCACTATCTTGAAGCCCTTCTCCTCTATCCTCTGGACGATCTTTCCAACCAGGCCGCGCTGGACGCCGTCTGGCTTGACCATGATGAAGGTCCTCTCCATCTCGACCAGGGTTTATGCCCCCTTTCTGGCCCACTCTGTGCGCCTTGTGACTCTTCCGAGAGCCATGTTGTTCTCGCACTTGGATGAGCAGAAGTAGTAGACAGTCCCGTCTTTCTTGGCGTAGAGCTTGCCTGTTCCTGGCTCTATCTTCTTGTTACAGAAAGAACATTTTCTATCTTCCATCTCTTCACCTGCTGGTAAGCTTCTTGGCCTCTCTGGCGGTCTCCAGCAGCATGAGGACGTCTCCGAGCCTCACAGGGCCCATGCAGTTCCTGGTTATGATCCTGCCCTTGTTGTTGCCCTCCAGGATTCTGCACTTGATCTGGGTCGCCTCACCATGCATTCCAGTGACGCCTATGACCTCAATTACTTCAGCCGGCACTCCATTCTCGTCTACCATCAGGCATCACCTGCTTACTTCAGTGCCTGGACCTTCTGGATGATCTCGTCCACAACGTCCTTGCCCTTTCCAGGTTCAACTATTGCTGCAGCAGCGCTCTTGACTCCAAGGCCGGATGCGGCCCCAATCTCGCTCTGCTTCTTGACGTATATGTATGGAGTCTTCTTCTCCTCGCACAGTGGCGGAATATGTGCCACTATCTCAGGAGGCTGTACGTCTTCTCCGACGATTACCAGGCGTGCGACTCCGCGCTCAATCGCCTTAGTGGCTTCATTTGTGCCTTTCTTGATCCTTCCTGTATCACGTGCGAGCTCTAGAGCCTCCAGGGCTTTTGCTGCGAGCTCTGCTGGAACGTCAAACCTAACGTATATCGATCGTGCCATAATCTTGTTCTCCTTCAGGGCTTTGCCCATCATCATTCATCGCAAAAATGTCTTTCGGACTAGAACAGGCAGATGCTCCTCGATTAAAAAGGTTGCGCTACGGCGCGGAAAACGCCTTTAGCACTTCAGCGATCTTTCCTGTATCCACGCTGCCTGTGACCTCAGTTACGCCCCCAGAATTCGATGTCGAGAATCCGTACTTGGACGAGAGCTCTCCTATTTTCTGGGCTGAGCTTCCTGCTGGGTTGAGGCACTTGACATACAGGTAGAACGTGCTGTTCTCCTGCTTCACGCCCAGGTAGAACTGGTCGTAGTCTCCGCCCAGTGGCGCCTGCGAGTACTGAGAAGCTCCGAGGCTTGCAACCTGGAGGTCGGAACTCTGGCCTGCGCCCAGTGTGAGCTTATCTGTCGAGAGGTTTGATCCGGATATGACGTTGATCACGCTCTCAATTGGCTTCTCATTTCCGAAGAGCACTGGTTTTCCCATAACTGAGAACTGGTTTTGGGTCCTCGGCAAGAGCAGGTACTCTTCGTATGGAACGGTCAGGCCCCCATAGTCCAGGTGGTAAGGCCTTACCCAGTGAAACTCGACCTGGCCGCCGTCGTCCAGAGCAGCGAGCCCAGTTCGCTCTATCGTGTAGGCGTAGATCTGGTCGCTGTACAGCAGGCCGAAAGATTGCGGCAGCGCTTCGCGAGAAGCATCTGTGAGGTTCTGGGAGGTGCTGAGGTTGACCCAGTAAGCGTAAACTGTGTTCTCTGGGCAGATCTCAAGCATGTCGTTCAGGCTTGCGAAGTTCCATTCTACAAGTCGTCCGCCTATCCCGAAGTCTGAGGCAGAGGCCTCTTTCGATGTAATGGCTGTCTGGCTGCCATCGTCAGCCGGCCCTCTTAGCACAAAGCCGGCAAAGGCTGAGAGGACCATTATCGCGCCAATGAAGATGGCGAATGCCTTCTGATTCATCTGCAGGGATGAAGATGTGATAATATTT
Organism: uncultured Methanotrichaceae archaeon; assembly: GCA_964639235.1. Classification (GTDB taxonomy): domain Archaea; phylum Halobacteriota; class Methanosarcinia; order Methanotrichales; family Methanotrichaceae; genus CAZXDN01. The sequence continues at coordinate 25,853 of CAZXDN010000035.1, forward strand.
AACGTTTCTCAAGAAAGATCGGCTCGTCCTGAATGTAGCTTCTGCCTAAAGTTAGGGCGATCTCAGCCTTCTGGAGTTCCCTTCCGAGGTAGCCTGCGTGGTCGAGCCTCGTCACCAGACCTCTGTCGATTAGCGTGTTCACGACGTCTCTGGCGCTCTTTCCCACGACTTCGAGGCGTCCGTGCTTGGCCACTATCAGCCCTCCTGAGACGCCTATCACAAACTTTCCCGCAGGGTCGGGCTCGAAGCTGTGGCCGAATTTCGCTTCAACAGGCCCATAGACCCTGATCTCTCCAGGAAACCTCCTCTTCTCTTTTAGGACCAAAAGGTCCAGCCCCAGGTCTTTGGGCGTGCTTCTTCTCTCTCTAGCCAGGAGCATCATCTCTGAAGCAGTCCTCAGCTCACGCACGCTTCCGCGAGCCTTGTCGCTGTACTCAGGAGTGAAGATGACGCTTGCTCCCACCTCTTGCCCTATGGCTGCAAGTATGGCATTTGCCCCCTGTGAGTCGGCATCTATCAGCTCGGTGGCGTTTCCTATGCCAAAAAATAGTGGCACGTCGGGGTGGCTCTCTTTAAAGCTCAGGTACCTGCTTATGGACTTTCCCATTCCCATCAGCGGAGGAGAGAGAACTGGGTCGGCTATGGCCCTGATTCCGAGGGCTTTTGCATGCTCCAGGTTCTCGTCAACGGTTATGGTCCCTGGACCTGGAATTACCACAGCAGGAACTCCTGCATCAGCTATCAGCTTTCCCACCTGTGGAATATTTTTCCCATCCAGGCTCAGCACCAGGTCTGCTCCTGCCTTCAGGCCCGACATGATAAGCTCCGGGCTCAGGGTGTCGATGCTGATTGGAAGATTTGTGCACTCTTTAGCCAGATTCAGGGCAGAGACGACCTCTTCAGGCCTGGCGTCGAGTGGCAGCCCCAGGTCGATCATGTCTGCTCCCTGGCCCTCGAAGTGCCTTATTTTATCCATCAAGCGCTCAGGCGAGAGCCTGGTTGAGTCCACAACTTCGGCCAGGACCTTCATCCTGGAACTACCTCCTATCTTCACGCCTCTGATTGTGATCGAGCATGAGGCAGACGCCTCCAGCTCTTCGAGCTTCTCCCTTGCCCTGGACCTCATGGAGGCCTCCAGCAAAACGCACGCTGGAACTTCGGTGGAGAGCTCGACCTCGCCTATGTGGCTCAGGACGAACCCAAGGTCCGCTGCGTTCTTGGGACCGAGCCTGATCTTTTCCCCAAGCGCCTCTTCGACCCTGGAAAAATCAGCTGTGATCGATCCTGGTATGAGGATCAGGTCGTAGCCCTCCGGCCTGGAGTTGAGCAGCATCTCAGGGGTGATGAACGCTGCAACGTCTGTATCCAGCACAAGGACATCTGTCCACCCAGAATTCCCCCTGGCCTGCGCCCTAACCAGATCTTGGGCCAGCCTGCCTGTGACCGCCAGGACCTTCATGAGCCTGGGTAGGGATTACACCTAAAAAGCTCTGTCGAAGCCGC
>CAZXDN010000036.1:0-4516 GCA_964639235.1 uncultured Methanotrichaceae archaeon
GCCAAACCAACAAACGAACTTTCTGGGCCCCGCGCGTCTGCGGATCTAGCGCGCTCCAGCTCAAGTGCGCTCAAGCGCCGCGCGGGCTGCCCCTGACCCCACAAGCGGGGAACACTTAAGATAGAATTCAGGAACTTGGCCGTCTAAATTTGGCCGGATGCTATTTTGAAGCACCAACCATTCTTAGAAGCCGCGCTGGGAGACAAAGCCCGCCTTCATGTCTCATTGATAAAATGTAATAGGGGACTGCAGCTGATGCGCCCAATGCTACAGTCTGGACAGGATCCAAGGGCGAGAGGCCTTCAGCTGCAAGGGCTCCTAAAATCAGGACTGGAAGAGAGTAGAGCACGTACCTTCCTAAGCTCATCAAGATCCCGCCAATGGATATTCCCGCCACCTTAAGCAGCCAGAAGCAGATCCCTGACCAGATCACGACGCCTACGAGCGCGAATAATGCCAGTGCAACTCTTGGGTCACCTGACACAGCGCCCGCTGTCAGCGCAGCAGCTCTGGCAAGGAGCAGAAGAAGGTTGAATCCCAGGAAAGTCCCCTGCCTCTCCATCACGCTGAAGAGCGCGCAGATGGGAGCGGTGATGAACGTGATAAAGGTCCACAATGCGAGGATCTGGACATAGACGCCGGCTTCAGCCCAGGGAAGGCCAAAGATCACCATGAAAATCTCCTTTCCCAGAGATGCCAGCAGGAGTATGGGAAATACCCCTACAAGGCTCAGTCTCAGGAACGTGGACTCAACGACCTGGGCAAGCGAGCCGTCGTGCCTGGCCTCCGCAGCTCTCTGGAAGAAGACCTGGGCTATGGCGTTTCCCACGAGTAGCATGGGCAGCTGTAGAACGTTCATTCCCAGGGCATAGTAGCCAACGACCTTTGCAGAGAAGAATGCTGACAGGATGAACGTGGGAAGCTGCCAGGATATGGCGTTTAAAAGAGACGACCAGCTGTCAAGCAGGGGAAACTTCCTGTACCTCTTTATTCCCAGAGCCATTTCTCCTGGGGACAGGCTCTCTTTTTATTAGCCGCGAGTCGTCCCTCCAGATCTGCAGTCCCAGGGCCAGCGTGGCCACAGCGGACCCGATAAGGCTTCCTGCAATCAGGCTTCCGCCTGAGATGAGGCCGGCGAGGCCTGCTCCCAGCTGCACTGAAGTGCTGGCAACCGAGCTGAAGATTCTCGCCAGGGAGAGGCGGCCGTAGCGCCTTGTGCGAGAGTTCCAGTAGTTCAGTGCCACAAATACTCCTGAGACAAAGACTGCAGGTGGCACGAGCCAGAGATATGCCTCAAGCTCAGGAGATTTTAGCCATTCAATCAGAGGGCCGTGAATCAGCCACAGGAGTGGAGCCACAAGGATGCTTATGAGAAGAGCTGAAGCCAGGCTTGCTCCGAAGAGGTTTGCAGCCTCGCGCTCGCCCTTGGGAAGCATGATGGAGAGCTCATATCTCAGGCAGGCCACAGTGCCCAGAGTAGTTGTGATAGAAGTGAAGAGGGCGAGAAGGCCGAAGGCCTCAGGGCCGTAGATTCTTGCCAGGACTGGACTCGCCAATAGTGCCAGAAGCTGGGCGAAGACGGTGCCCCCTGCGATCTTCATCACGTCTGCGCCGAAGCTGGTCTTGTCCTTTTGGGGAGAGTTATTTTGATTGATGCGTAGATCTTGCAATGGGAACATTCCAACTTTGCACCGAACTCGAATTTATGGATAGCAACCTTACGTCAATAGTCGTAGTTCGGTTTATAAAATTGGCGGTCGAATTATTCCCGTTTCCAGGCGCGGGTAGTCTACCGCAATTGAGTTGATTTAACGAGCCTATACTAATTCACCACGGAGAAACCTACATGACTCTACGGTCACCCATGAGGATGAAAATGGTCCCAGGATCGGGGCCATTTCCGTACCACACAGAGGCACAGAAAGATTTTAATATTATTGTTCTGGGCATGCCGTACAGGCTGTCCCTGGCCCCTCATCGGGAGAATATCCCAAATTTGCAATTCGACAAATAGATTTAAATCTCCACATTACCATGTATCTAGAAATGACATTTCAGGGGCATAGCTGAAGATATCATGTGCGAAATCGATATAGATGACTCTCCTTTCTTGGCCCATCCCATTCCGATCTTTTTCCCAAGCGCCAGCCTCTTTAGCGAGTGTCTTGATATCTCCAATCCTCCTGTTTAGGCATTGCCTTGAAAGCGCTGAGAACTCAATCTCAGCCATATTGAGCCAGCTGCCCTTTTTTGGAGTAAAATGGAATTGGAATTTCTTTTTAAGCCCAAAAGCCACCTCTGGTGAGAATGCTTCGTAGAAAGAACTAGCAGAGTGAGTATTGAGATTGTCCTGAACAACCCTAATTGACCCTGCGTCTGGATAATGCATAGCCAGTTCTCTCATAAAATCTGCATAGTCCTCCTTTGTCCTGCGCTCCTTGATGCTAATCTTTCTCCAGCCTTGATGTGGATCAAAGGCGATGAAGACACAACAGGTTCCCTTTCGTTGATATTCATGATCTATCCTCTGAGGTCTTCCTGGTTTAGGGGCACTGGAACTAAAATATCGCCAATAAGTTGGCAAGGCATCTCATCCATGCAGATTAGCGGATGATCTGGGTCATAAGATTGCTCATACTGATCCAGGACGTCTTCCATATTCATGATGTAATCGCTTGTAATCTTGCCTATGCACCACCGGACCTTCTGCCAGGACTTGGTTTCACTTTTTTTAAAGTTCTATGGATACTCATGGCAGAGATAGAATCTACCACTTCCAGCTCTACAAGCTTGTCAGCTATCAGTTGCATAGTCCAACTCGATCTTCCTTCGGGTGGCTCTGAGCAGGCAAGAAGCGTTACCTTTGTCTCTATCGTTCCATCTATCTTTCCCGGTGCTCCGCTTCTGGGTTTCTCATTTAGCGCAGAGTCTAAACCTTCCTGGCAATATCTTTTCTTTATCTGGATTATCGTAGGTTCAGTGGTTTTTAGGATTTCTGCAATTTCTTTGTTTGAGCGCCCCTCGTCTGCCATGAGCAGTATCCTGGCACGTGTCAGACTTCTCGCTGACGACCTTCCACGACAGGTAAGCTGGTCTAAATATGCTCGGTCATCCTCAGTCAGATTTACGACGTATATAGTTTTTCTCGACATCGTTGTCGGCTATAGGGACCTTCTAGCTTAAAAAAATTTTTTTATAGAGCACTAGCCGCTCGATTGAACAGGAGCCTCAGGGTAAACCTGGTGAACGTTCTCTATGTCCATGTCCAGATAATCCACTAGCAGCTCTTTTTGAACCGCTCTTGGGTCCAGGTCTTCGAAGAGGTCGGGGTGGAACCACTTGGCGTAGTAGAGCATTGTCACAAGCTCGGAGAGCCCGCTGGACATCTTTATGTCTGTGATGTAGACTCTGCCAGCCTCGACAGCATCTATCGCCTCGAAGCCCGGAAGAGACATGATCTCATTTCTCTTTGCCTCCATCTCAGGAATCGTCGGCGTGGACCCGTTGTACTGCTCCTGGGACATGGAGTAGACTATGATCTCTGGGTTTTGCTCGATTACCCATTCCATGTCCACATGGGGCACCTTGGCATCGAGGTCAGCTGCTATGTTCCTGCCCCCGGCTTCGGCAATTCTCTCGTGGCCCGTGGACTCTCTGTTGGCCGTCCAGTCGAAGTGGCCCATAGACATGAAGTAAACTGAGGGTTTATCGTCATCAGGAATCGTGCTGGCAACTCCCAGAATCCTGTCGTAGTACTTCTCCACTTTGTCGCTCAGCTCTCTGGCCTGATCTGCCTTGTCCAGGACAGCGCCCAGGTCGGCGATCATCGGTATCAGGGAATCTATGTGGAGCACCCTGTACCTCAGAACAGGAATTCCGTAATCTGTGAGCTTCTTCTCATCGTCTTCTGGAAACAGAGACCCGGTCTTGGCTATCACCAGTTCAGGATTGAGCTCGATTATCCTCTCCAGATCAGCGCCGCTGCCCGATTTCCCTATACGCTCCTTCTCCAGGAGTGCAGGAGGCATGTCGCAGTCATCGGTTACTGCAACTATCCTGTCTGATGCGCCCAGGGCGTAGAGAACCTCTGCTGCCCCTGGAGATAGACAGACAATGCTCTTCGGGTCCAGCGGCACAGTCACATCTCTGCCGTCCTCGTCTGTGATTGAGACCGTCTGCCCTTCAGACGCCAGTACTGGAATACAGAGGAGAGCTAGCACTGCAAAGCAGGCTGCCCACGCAGCCAGGGTTGTGCTCTCAATCGATCTCCTCTGTCTCATCGGTCATCACCAAAGATCTGCTTTATATCTGATCCATTTGAACAAACAAGCTTGTGTTTTATCATCGATACTTGTTTTGGAGAATAGATTAAATATGCTTTGGTTAAATCAACTAAATCAGATAATGACGAAGAAATAGCTTAAGGCGAAGAAATGGCTTAAGGGAAGATTGGCTTGAAGTGAAGAACGGCTTAAGGGGAAGATTGGCTCAGGCAAGTCTTAATCTAAAATGAGCT
>CAZXDN010000036.1:4616-15172 GCA_964639235.1 uncultured Methanotrichaceae archaeon
GAAGAACGGCTTAAGGGGAAGATTGGCTCAGGCAAGTCTTAATCTAAAATGAGCTGCATTTTCTGCCAGGAATCCCGGCTCAATTTTCTTTTGAAATTTTCTATTCAGCTAAAAACCTGATCCGGGCGTGCCTCATGAATGTCTTCTTGATGGCACACTCGACTGCCATGCTCTCTGGGGATCTTGGAGCTGGAGCCAGGCATGCTCCACCGCAGAGGCATCTGTCCTGACAGACAAGGCAGGCTGCAGGAGCACCGATCACACTTCTGGCAGTGGCCATGCGCTCTTTGAGCCCTTTTTCGAATGATGGTTCCAGTACATTTCCAAGCCTGAACTCCTGCCGAACCAGGGATGGGCAGGCATACGCATCCCCGCCCGGCATCACGAGGAGCGACCTTCCGGAATCGAAGAAGCAGTGATGTTTTCTCTCAGCGTCGTTTCTGAGAGCGTAAAGCATCCTATCCAGCTCCCTGAAGGCAACCCTCTTTCCACCGCTTGAAGCCAGGTGATCTGAGCGCACTATTGCTGCCTCCAATCCGGCAGCAGCCTGTGCCGGGTCTGCCTGCATTTGCGCATTCCCCCTGCCCACTGGACGCAGGGTGTCGACCGTCAGCCCCTCGACGTTTCCCAGATAGCTCAGCAGATCCACCAGGCCCGGAAGGGTGGCGGCGTTGCCCTTGGAGAGGACGCAGGTTGCTCCCACCCTGATGCCCCGGTCCCTTAAGGCCATCACACCTTTAATCGTAGAACCGGTCGAGCCGCTCCCATTCGAAAACGGGCGAAGAAGGTCGTTTATCGGGACCGGTCCATCGATGCTCACACCCACACCCAGACCCAGCTCTTTTATCCTCCGTGCCTTTTCGGCATCTATGAGGGCTGCATTTGTCTGGATCTGGCACTGCGCCTTCAGGCTTTTCTCAGCCAGGTATCCCATGACCTGCTCTACCAAACCCAGGTTGAGAAGCGGCTCCCCACCAGTGAACTGGATCTTGAAGCTGGAGAAGCAGCCGCTCATGAGGTCAACTGCACGCGCGGCTTCAGGCCAGCTCATGTGCAGCTCTCCTTCTCCGCCGCGGGCATAGCAGTACCTGCAGCGCAGGTTGCAGGCGGCGGTTACTGAGAGCACGAGAAGTCCAGTGCCAGAAGGTGCAGCAGGCATTTCCGGGATAATGCTTCCTAGCGCCTATTTTGTCTGTGCCGCATTGCCTGGGCCTTCAGACCGTGCATCAATGAGTCCAGGCTAAGCCTAGATGGATTCATGTCAAGCCTCGATGGAGGTGAGATCGTCTTCGATCAGGCCCTCCACATCCAGGTAAATGCTTCTGAGCTCCTCCTTCATCTCATCTGATGCCTGCCACATTCCCCTGTCCACAGCCTCCAGGAGCCTCTCGGCAATGTTTTGAAGCGCGTGAGGGTTGACCTTTTTCAGCCACTCCTGCATCTCCCTGTCCAGTGCATACCTGTTTGCCAGCTCCTCGTACATCCAGTCCTCCAGGACCTCTGCTGTGGCATCCCAGCCAAAGGCTATGTCCACCATCCTGGAGATGTCTCCCGCGCCCTTGTAGCCGTGGCGCATCATGCTCTTTATCCACTTGGGGTTGAGGATGCGAGACCTGAAGATGTGCTTTGTCTCCTCGACTGTGCTCCTGGCCTTGACCCTGTCAGGGTCCGAGCTGTCGCCGCAGTAGGACCTGGGAAGCTCGCCCTTCAGAGCCTTGACTGCTGCGATCATGCCCCCGTGATAGGAGTAGAAGTCGTCGCCGTCGAGCATGTCGTACTCCCTCGTGTCCTCGTTCTTGACAGTTAAGTCCAGGCTTGCGAGCCTCTTCCTGAACTCGTCTGGTACGGTGACGCCGTAGCTCTTTTTTCCATAAGCATAGCCTCCCCAGGTGATGTAGATCTCTGCAAGGTCGTGCTCGTCCTTCCAGTTCTTGGAGTCGATGGCATCGCTTACCCCTGCACCGTAGGCTCCAGGCCTGCAGCCGAAGACCCTGTAGCAGGCCTCTTCTCTGGCCTGTTCCAGGCAGACTCCCTGGCCCAGCTTCTCTTTGACCTCCTCTGCCACGTGCCTGGCCAGGTAGTTCGACTCCCCTGGCTCTTCAAGGCCCGCCACCATCTTCACTGCGTCGTCCAGGAGGCCCACGATGTTGGGGAAGGCGTCTCTGAAAAATCCGCTGATCCTCAAGGTGACGTCAACCCTGGGCCTCCCCAGCTCCTCAAGAGAGATCAGCTCAAGCCCCGTCACCCTGCCGCTCCTGGGCTCCCACCTCGGCCTCACCCCCATGAGGTAGAGAATCTCAGCTATATCGTCGCCCTTGGTGCGCATCGTCGGGCTTCCCCAGACTATGAAGCCAATGCTCTCAGGATACCTGCCCTCGTCTTTCAGGTAGCGCTCCAGCAGGGCATCTGCCTGGGCCATGCCCACAGTCCAGGCGGCTGCAGAGGGAATGGCCAGGGGGTCGACCGAGTAGAAGTTCCTCCCGGTGGGCAGGATGTCAGCCATGCCCCGCGTGGGAGCGCCTGAGGGCCCTGGCATGACAAAGCCGCCTGATGAGGATCTGATCACGCTTGTAAGCTCGTCCCTGGTAGCCTCGATGTTGGGGACAAGCGCGCTTCCGATATACTCCAGGGCCTTCTCGACCTCAGCGCTCTGGCCAGCTCTGCCGGCGAACTCGCTCGCCAGTGCTCTGATCTCGTTATTTGAGAAACACGCCTGGTGGAACCGCTCGATGAGGCATAGCGAGAGGCCGTGCGCCTCCTCGATCACCTGTCCGCCGGTCTTTCCACAGTCCAGCAGCTTTCCCCTGTTCTCCAGTAGCCAGTCGTAGTCGAAGCCCATCGACCGCAAGACGGACTCCCTGAGGGAGGGCACCTCTCCGTTCTTGAGCCTGGTCAGGGCCACCAGAAACTCATCGAGCCTCGACCCTTCTGGCGGCTGGCCCAGTATGTGGAGGCCATCTCTTATCTGGGTGTCCTTGATCTCGTAGAGGTAGTCGTGAAGCTTCTCAAGGAAGGCGTCGAAGTTCTCGAAGGCGCCATCTTCAGTTGATCCGAGGTCGTGGTCGAGCCTGGCCTCGCACACCTTGGCCCAGATCCTCCTTCGCACCTCCGGCACCTTCGCCGGGTCCTCTGATGCTGCCTGGGAGTGGTCCCGCATCAGGACCTCAAGCTCTGCCAGCTCCTCGTAGGCGTCTGCGTTGTGCATCACAGGCACCAGGTGGTCGATGATGCAGCAGTAGCTCCTCCTCTTGGCCTGAGTACCCTCGCCTGGGTTGTTGATTATGTAGGGGTAGATGTTCGGCAGGTCGGATATAGCGATGTCCGGGAAGCACGACTCAGAGAGGCCTGCCGATTTTCCAGGAAGCCACTCAAGCGAGCCGTGCTTTCCTATGTGCATGACCAGGTTGGCCTTGAAGACGTCCCGAATCCAGCGGTAGTAGGCATAGTAGTGGTGAGGGATGGGTAGGTCAGGGCTGTGGTAGATCGATGCCGGGTTCTCCAGGAAGCCCCTTGGCGGCTGGAGGCCGACGAATACGTTGCCGTTTACGATTCCAGGAATTACGAGGCGGCCTTCGTGAGAAAATAGCTCTCCTGGCGGCTCACCCCATGAGCCGGTCATCTTCTCCTGGATCTCTCTGGGAAGCTCTGCGAACCACGCCCTGTACTGGTCCAGGGACACGAGGTCGATGGCCTTCTCTGCCATCATCGCAGGGCTGGACCATCGCCTGTCGTTGGTGACTCTGTGGATGATCTCTTCAATTAGCGCCTGGCCATCTTCCGGCAGACAATCGAGCTTGTAGCCGTCTTTCTCCAGGTCCCTGAGGATGTTCCAGACGGAGACTGGAGAGTCGAGGCCAAATGCAGTACCGATCCTGTCGTCTCTGGGTGGGTAGTTGTGGAAGATTATGGCCACCTTCTTGTCCCGGTTGGGGATGTGCCTCAGCCTCGCCCAGTTGAGGCTCAGGCTCGCCAGCTTTCGAACCCTCTCCTCAATTGGCTCAAACCTGGTCACCCTGGCGCCTGTCAGCGGATCTATGTCTGTCCTCTCTCTGGATGCCACAGGAACTGTGATCAGCATGCCGTCGAACTCAGGCATGGCTATACTCATGCTGACGTCCATAGGACTCAAGCCCTGGAAGGAGCCTCTCCACTCTTCCTGAGTGTTGTAGGTCAGAATCGCCTTGATGACAGGGACTCCGAGCCTCTCAAGGCTGTATCCATCCAGGGAAGAGTCAGGGCTACCAGGCTTCATGGTCAAAGAGAACATGAGAGTTGAGATGAGGACGTCGATTACCGGGTGGCCATCCTTCATGAAGAAGTTCTCGACGACCCAGCCGTAGCCCCTGGTCCCAAGCTCCACGTCCTTCTGGCTGTAGAGGAAGACCGGAAGGACGTTTGCTCCCTGGCCTTCGACTTCTCTGATCAGGCTGTCCACGAACTTCAGGTTCTCAGCCTGCCAGAAGCCGCAGTAGAACCACAGGCCAACTGTTGGCTGGCCCGGCTTAAACCTGCTTTCCATGTACTCTTCGAGAGTTGGCAGACAGTCGAGGTCAGGGTGGTATATCCCCTCCCAGGGAGGCTTCCTGGGCTCGTCGAACTCCTGGCTAGAGCCTTTGAAATGGTTGGATGCATACAGGATGAGATTCTTGCAGTTATCTTTTCCGCCATATGAGAGGTACCTGAGAATTGCAGAGTAAGCGTCGTGGTCTACGGTAGACAGGCCGATCAGCTCTGCATCCTGCTGAGAGGTGTCGTAGGCGAAAAGTTTGGCCTTGCTCTGTGCAATCCTCTCCACTACCTGGTCGAAGCACTCCAGGATCTTCTTGCCACCGTGGAGGCTGACGATGACCAGGTCCGACTCTTCAGACCGATGAATGAACTCCTCAAGCCCATCCGGGTCTGAGAGATCCTCTTTGGACCTGAGGCATACCTCTGCTACATCTCCTCTCTCAACTTTAAGCTCCTTTAAAGCTGATATGAGAGGAAACACATCTGAACCGCTGGTGCTGATATATGCAATCTTAATCCTGTCCATCTCAATCCAATCCTCTGGTCCCTGGCTAAAATCCAGTTTCCTGAACTTTAATCAAGCTTGATTGCGTTAACGATGATAGAGTATAAAAAGTGAGTGGTCCCTGTTCACGCTGCAGTATTTTATGAACTGTCAGTCATCTCAGGAACCACAAAGGCGTCGTGTTTATCCAAATCGAAGTCAGACCCAAGGAACTTGAGGTATCTCCTGTGTACCTCCACAGGATCGAAATCGCCCAAAGCCTCAGGGTAGAAAAGCTTGGCTAGATAGGAGACTCCTATGATGTGCCTGGCCCCGTCTATGAGCGGGCTGTACAACACATAGACTCTATTGTTCTCAACAGCAGATATGGCTTTGCTCCCAGGACGGTTGATTATCGTATCTCTTAGGGCTTCCATCTCGGTTGTGTTGTCGTTGATATAACCGCCTGAAGTCGTGCTGCTCCCATGGCCAAAGAGCTTGACTATGATATCCGGGTTCTTGGCCATTACTGCCTCCTGATCGACTGTGGGATAGCTGGTGGGAAGGTCTGCGAAGACGTTTCTGCCTCCAGCCATGACTACATCTGAATGATATCCAGAGCCATTTGCTGCGGTCCCGAAATCGCTGGAGTGCTCCAGGTAGACGCTGGGCTTCTCTTCTTCAGGGATATCATCAATTCCATCTTTGATCTGGCTCAAAACGCCGTTATAGAAGTCGATGTACTCTTTGGCTTTGTCTTCTTCATCCAGTACCCTAGCCAGCTTTCTCACCTCTTCGGCGTATGTTTCAGGTCGAAAGAGGTCTGCCCTGAAGATAACCATATTGGGATTTGATTCCCTCAGCTTTCGAAAAGTCTCGTTCTTTGTAAATATTGTGCTTGAGTAGTCGAAGACCGCATCAGGATTGAGCTTCATGACCGCTTCCAGGTCTGGCTCTGTGACTTCGCCCACATCAGGCAGATCTCTCAATGCCTGATTGATTAGAGGATCCTTCTTGAGCGAGATCGCCACTCCAACTATCCTGTCCTGGGCACCCAAGATCTGCATAACCTCAGAGACCTGGTTGTTGAAGACCACTATCCTCTCCAAAGGTTTGTAAACTGTGATCTCTTCTCCAGTTGAATCCGACACATTTATGGGATAATCATCATGTATCAGCCTAATCGTATCGAGCTCGCCATCGCTTATCTTGCCAGCCTGATGTGCTTCTTTTGCAGCTGCAAGCTCCTCATCTGAGACCACATGATCTCCATTGCTGTCGCCGGGCACAGACAGGTCGTAAGCAAGAGCCGTTCCCAAAAGGGCCATCGCGCCAGAAGCAGCCAACAGCATCAAAAGCACGCATGCGCAGACTGTAGTCGAACGCTGTAGTGTGTTATCCATATGCTCGCCTCTTTGTCCATTTAGTCAAGTTAACTTTAGTTTAATCCAGTTAACTTGAATTGATGGGTGGCATTATAAGCCTTTCGCCAATGAGTTTTTCAAAGGAGTTCAGATGCCGGGGATTCCTTCAAGATTCCAGGCACATGCCCTCCAACCACAAGAGTTAAATCCAGATTACTTACTTTAACGCAATATAAGTTGCAGCAGAGGGATACACATGGAAGAGATCTCTGTCGGCTGTGCTACGGCAACGGATTTTGAGTTCCTGATGATGCCTGAATGCACCCCACAGGCCCAGAAGACGACATTCGCAATGCGTGATCGAGATGTATGCAATCGAAGACGATGAGATGGAGAAGCTCTCCTTAGAAGAGCCAGATGCCCTTAAAACCGAGATCAGCTACTCTGGAGTGCTGCGTGACAGAGTATTCAACGGGATGCGCCAGGGAGTCTCAAGGCAGAACCATCTCTATGGGATAGACTGCAAGCTCTCAGGCTCCGTGTTTCTTGCTTCGGAGATAGAAGGCGCAGTTCCCATAGTTCACGGCCCAAGAGGCTGCGCCTTTCACCAGCGCATCTCCCCCCGAAAGGTCCACTACCCGGTGTTCAATCTCCCTTCCACAGACCTGGGCGAAGACGAGGTCATCTACGGAGGAGAGGAAAAATTAAGGCAACAGATCTCTGAGGTGTACGATAAATACAGGCCAGACCTCATAATCGTCCTCCCGACGTGCGTCTCAGGGCTGATCGGAGACGACGTGGCTTCCGTAGTCGAGGAAGCCAGGTCAGTCCTTCCCTGCGACCTCATTCACGTGCCCTCTGAGGGCTTTGCCCACAGGGGGCGCGAGTCCCTCGACTTCATAATGAACTACCTTGCCGATGCACAGAAAGACCCCTCGAAATCCAAGCCATATGAGCTTCGAGGCTGTGGCCAGGAGGAGGTGATGTTCTCTCTCGCAGACCAGCTCATGGAGGAGAGAGACGCAGTCGAGAACCTTGTGAACCTGGAGTCCTATGGCAGGTTCACATGCAGCTTCTGGATGGAGAGAAGAGAAGTCGATCAGATCTTAAGCGAAATGGGCGCCAGGCTCAACGCCACCATACCTGCATCCAGAGTCGACCAGATAAAAGGCGCTTCTGTCGCAGAGCTGAACATAATCTCTACCCGCAACAACAGGTGGGCCGAGAAGATGAAGAGCCGCTTCGGGACTGACTACATCAGGAAGTGGCACTTCTGTGTGGGGTTCGACAGAATTGAGAATTTCTTCCTGGAAGTAGGGTCCAGGCTCGGGCTAGAAGGCGAGGCAGAGGAGGCAGTCAGGCGCCAGAGGAGCAAAGCGTCAGACGAGCTGGAGAAGTATCGCCGTGTCTTCAAGGGCCGCAATTTCGCAATCTTCTCCCAGAGCATGATCTTCAATCCATACCTGGCAGAGGTGTATGCAAGAGACCTCGCCCTTCCAATCAAGTACCTCTGCATAGACGCTCACAGACTTGAGGGCATGAACATCTCAGAAGGGACGAGGAAGGCGATGATAGACAGCATGTCAGAGGTGCTTGATGGGCTCGACCTGGGCTTCGAGCTTGTGATCGACCCTGACCAGGAGGAGATGAAGGAGATCTCGAAGGAGGTGGGCTACTTCCTCAGCGACAGGTTTGCTTCCTCCATCTACGACGGTCCAGGACGAAGTGGAGATTCCAAGCCGGACCCAAGCGCCATTGGCATGATCGACATCGCTCCCATGAGCGCTCCCTTATACAGGCTCAGCTTCAGGACGGTCGTTCGCCTGGGCAGGTATCTCTCTGAGAAGATGGTCTCAGGTCCGAGATACGGCCAGAGCCTGATTGCCAGGAGGTTCGAGTACGACAGGGCCAGGTATCCCATGATCTCGGACCCTCTGTGCTGTGCGTCAAGCGACATGTGGCACGATATGTGGACTTCATGACTTCTGAGTTAGTCGTTCGTTTGAGGTGTTAGATTTGGATGGAGGAAAGTTCTTCGGCGCCTTTCGAGCCTGCTCTGGCATAAAGGATGCTGTGGTCATCAATCATGTCCCGGTTGGATGCAACTGGGGCGCAGGCATGTTCAGGACTGCCTCTGACCAGGCGGACGTCAGACAGGCCTGTACAGTCATGCACGAGCGAGAGATCGTCTTCGGAGGCGAGGAGGCCTTGAGGCGGGCTCTGGAGAGGGCAGACAGGCTCTACGACCTCCCGCTGATGATAGTTATCTCCGGAGACCTGCCCTCGATCATAGGAGACGATGTGGGAGCAGTCATAAGCTCCCTTGACCTGAAAAAGGAGGTCCTGTGGCTGGAGGCCTCAGGATTCAAGGGATTTTCCAGAGATGGATATGAGGATGCACTCCTGGCGCTCTCACCTCTGATGCATGAATGCCAGGTGGTTAAAAACTCGATAAATCTGATAGGGCTATGTCCGGACGACTTCAAGGTTGAGGCAGACTTAAAGGAGATCAGGAGGCTGATGAGCGCTGCAGGTGTGACTGTAAACGCAGCGATATCGAGGTGCAGCCTGGATGAGTTCAGGAGAGCGCCCTCTGCAGAGCTAAACGTGGTCCTGGGACAGGGAGTTCGCCTGGCGCAGCTGATGGAAGAGAAGTTCGGGATTCCCTGCCTGGAGCTGTCATATCCATACGGTCTTGATGGGACGAGGTCTTTTGTAAACTCGATATGTGACAGCCTCGGCATTGGATATGAGCTTGACCTGGAGCCATACCTGGAGCCCTTCAGGAAGATATTCATCTATCTGCACGACCTCTACGGGACCCCAGCCTCGGTTGTAGGCGACTTCCATGCTCCGCCTCTGGCGCGCTTCTTAAGAGATGAGCTTGGGTTCGAGATAGAGGTGCTGTCGTCGTTTGAGGCGGGCAGCTCTTTTGGAGATGAGGTCAGGTCTTCGAGCACGATGGTCCTTTTTGGCAGCAGCTTCGAGCAGGGCATAGCCAGAGAGCTGAGGATACCGCTTGTGAGGTATGTCTACCCTGTCTTCGACCACGTCTCGATCTGCGACTTTGCGCCTTACGCCGGACTGAGGGGCGCAGCCTGCCTGACAGAGACGATCGCCAATACGATCATGGGATTCGACCGCAAAACCGAGTTTTTCCAGGACAAAAAGGTGGTAGGATGAGGAAGTTCTGCGTCTACGGCAAAGGAGGCATAGGCAAGTCCACAGTCGTCTCGAACATGGCCGCTGCACTGGCCAACGAGGACAGGACTGTGATGGTCATGGGCTGCGACCCGAAGGCTGATGCCACGAGAAACCTGATGGGAAGGAGGATCCCGACGGTCCTGGACACCTTCCGGGACAAGGGCCCGAACAACATGAGCCTTGAGGAGATAGTCTTCAGGGGATTCAACGGCGTCTACTGCGTCGAGTCAGGAGGGCCTGACCCAGGAGTCGGCTGTGCTGGCAGGGGAGTGATGACAGCATCAGACATGCTCTCCCGCCTGGGAGCCTTTCAGAAGCTAGCGCCTGACCTGGTCATATACGACGTCCTGGGAGACGTCGTCTGTGGCGGGTTTGCTGTGCCACTCAGGGCGGGCCTGGTGGATGATGCCTACATAGTCACAACCTGCGACCCCATGGCCATCTATGCTGCAAACAACATCTGCAAGGGCATAAAGCGGTTTGGAGACAGGGGAGAGGTTCTCCTTGGAGGGATAATCTACAACGGCAGGAGCGCTGTGGATGAGCCCTCGATCGTGGAGAGCTTTGCTGAGAGGCTAGGGACCAGGGTGATTGGCAGGGTTCCCATGAGCAAGGCCATACCCAGGGCTGAGCTCAGGCGAAAGACCGTTGTGGAGTATGCGCCGGCATCCGATGTTGCAGGCACGTTCAGAAAGCTTGGAGAGGCAATACTCGGAAACGAGAGTCGATCTGTGCCAGAACCTCTGTCAGAGAGCGAGCTTGACGAGATTAACGAGGAGATCGATGCCCTCTTGATGGCAAAAGAGGAAGGTGCAGAACCTGAGGCACAGTGACATCAACTGTTCTGATAACGAGCGATAAATTATGCCTATGACAAAACCATAGCCATAGAAGCGATCATAGCCATAAAAACGATTATAGTAACAGCAAGTGATAAAAGCAAAACTGAAGATAACATAAGTGGAACTGAAGATAACATAAGTGGAACTGAAGAT
>CAZXDN010000036.1:15272-19686 GCA_964639235.1 uncultured Methanotrichaceae archaeon
AACTGAAGATAACATAAGTGGAACTGAAGATAACATAAGTGGAACTGAAGATGACATCTGAGGAACACGAAGCCGTGATTTGATGATTGCCAGAGCAAAAATTGATGATATAGAGCCAGTTTCAGGGTGGCTTGCCAGATGAAACTGGCAGAACTTTACAGTTGTGTGGAGATTCACCGCGAGGAGAAGATAGTTTTTGCCAGGTTCCTGGCTCCTCACAGGGTGCTCTCCACCTGCCGCAGCTCAACAGGTGGAATGCACGACGATCTGGAGTACCTCTACAACCACCAGTCGTGCGAGCCCTCGGGGCACAGCATGAGCCCTGAGCTGCACGAGAAGGCGATCAACAGCCCTGACGAGTACAAGCAAGCAGTGGCAGAGCACCGAGGCCTGCCGGCTCAGAAATGCGCATCTCTTGGAACTGCGGCCAACATGAACAACCTAGCAGTATCTCGCCAGAGGTTCCAGGACCTGGATGTGATCGCAGTCTGTACAGGCGGAGTGGAGAGCAACGCCGGCAGAGCAGGCGATCCGGCATCTTACCACCAGTCTGAAGGCTCCTACCAGATGCTGAAAGCTGGGAAATCTACAGTGGCTGGAACCATAAACGCAATGATCTTCATCAACAGGGAGCTGACGCCTGGGGCTATGGTGACTGCTGTCATCACAGCAACCGAGGCCAAGTCAGCGCTGCTCCAGGAGCTTGAGGTGCCGTCCCGATATTCTGAAGGCATTGCCACCGGCACAGGGACTGATCAGATGGCAGTGGCCTCAAAGCTTGGGGGAAAGCCGCTCACAGATGCTGGAAAGCACTCCAAGCTCGGGGAGCTGATAGGAAAGACGATGCACGATGCAGTCAAGGAGACCCTGGCGCTTCAGAACAGCCTGACTCCAATGAGCCGCCGGTCATCGCTTGCGCATATCGAGCGCCTGGGCGCAGACAAGGCGGTCATGTGCGAGGGAGTTGGAGCTTTCCTGTCCAAGGACAATGCAGCGCTCTTCGAGCGCAACTTCTCGAACATCGTAAACGACGCATTAACTGTTGCAGCTGTTGCCTCAATCGTGCATCTGAGAGACAAGTTCCTCTGGGGTACGCTTCCCGAAAGCGTGGTGCAGGAGGTCATGTGCATCTACGGCGCAGAGATCTCCTCAGCTGTATCGGGCAAGTTCGACCGCCACTTCGCCTACATGGATGCGCTTTCGCTCCTCAAGACGGGGCTTGACAGCCACACGTTCCTGGAGTTCATCTACCAGGCTTTTGCCCTCGGATTTAGCGAGAAGTGGTGCGTGCAGGCAGACGAAGGCGCCACAGGAGCACCCTGCAGAGAAGGCGGGCTCTGAGGTCGAAAGATATTGACCGATGCCTGGCTGGATTGAGCTAAAGATGATCCGAAGATCGAGGCCGCTTAATTTGGGATAACTGATATTCATGCGCAAAGACAGCAACAGAAGAACTCAACATGGATTGGAGGTTGCCCTGATCCATGCCGCCATTCACTGGAAGGACAAAGAGAAGAACCTGTCAAGTCTGCTCAGCCTGAACGAAGAGGCAGCACGCTTTGGGGCGCAGGTGATCCTGAACACGGAGCTTGCCACCACCGGCTATGCGTTTGAGAGCAGGGAAGAGATCGCCCCTCTTGCGGAAACCATTCCAGGGCCAACCACTGAGGCGTTTGGCCAGATATCGAAAGAGCACGGGTGCTATATCTGCATAGGCCTGGCCGAGGTGGACCGCAAGACTGGAATCTTCTACAACTCAGCGGCCCTGGTTGGACCAGGAGGAGACGTACTTGGAGTATATCGGAAATTTTCTCCAGCGTTCAAGGAGAACCTCTGGGCATCCAGGGGCAACCTCCCCGCGCCGATAGTAGAGACCGATTTCGGAAAGCTCTGCATGGCCATCTGCGCCGACGCGTACTCCTACAAGCCTGCGAGGATCGCTGCTCTGAAGGGCGCCCGCCTGTTGCTCATTCCAGCTAACTGGCCGCCAGAGCACCACAACCCGGAGATGTTCTGGAGGGCAAGGGCAGCTGAGAACGGTTTCTATATCCTGGCCTGCAACCGCACTGGAAAAGACAAGGTCATGGACTGCCGCAATGCAGAGTCCTTCATCATCGGCACAGGTGGAGAGATCATCTCGAAAGCCAGCTCTCCAAAGGACCTCATCGTCTACTGCACGCTACCTCTGACAGGCGGCACAGGAAGGCTCAGCTCAGCCGCAGCAGATGAGATTCTCATCAGGAGGAGGCCGGAGTGCTACGGCAACATATCTCTTGACACGTTCTCCAACATAAACGTCGAGCTTCTCCTCAGCCTGCCGAGGTCTGATGGATTCAACGTCGCAGTCATTCAGTTTCGGCCATCCTCCAGGGACATCGGTGCCAACTTGAAGGGCATGCTCAGATTGGTAGACGAGGCAGTGGCCAAGGCTGCGTCAAAGAGATTGAAGATAGACCTGATGATATTTCCTGAGCTCTCGACCACAGGTATCATCTCCAGCCCACAGGAGGCAGAGGACCTGTGCGAGGAGATTCCAGGCATAACCACAGGGATTCTGGCTCAGAAGGCCAGGGAGAGAGACATTTTCATAGTCACTGGCATGGCTGAGTGCGAGTCAGGAAAGCTCTTCAACAGCTGCGTCCTTATTGGCCCTGACGGCCTTGTGGGAAAGTACAGAAAGGCGCACCTCACCAGGCTTGATGAGGCCTGGGCCAGGCCTGGAGAGGGAGACTTCAGGGCATTCAACCTTCCATTTGCCAGGATTGGACTCATGATAGGCAATGACCTGTGCTTTCCAGAGAGCGCCGACTGCCTGGCCAAGCTGGGTTCAGACATCCTCTGCGTGCCTGCGCTCTGGCTTGACCAGAAGAGCAAGTTCCTCTGGGATGCCAGATTGGGCGAGCAGATGCACCTGGCGATAGCCAACCAGTGGGGAGTTGTGGGGGGCTCTTACGCCCTGGGAAAGAGCCTCATATGCAGCTATTCCAGATACCCCGATAAGAGGTCCGTCATCGAGTCGCCTGCACAGGGCGACGACATAGAGATCATGGAGCTGTTCACCAAGGATGCCAGGGAGAAGAGGTTTTTGGAGAACGTGGACTACGGCACACTCCTGGATCTGGAAAATCATGCGCCTGCAGAGGTCCAGCATCGTCAAAGGTCGCCTAGCCAGCCCGTGAGTTAGATATGATTTGGTCTGGCACAGATAATTTCCTGTCAAATCTACCCAATCCTTAAATACAAGTTAATTTGTCTTAACACCAGTTAAGTTTAATAGAGGCTGAAGATATTGAAAAACTTCAAATTATTGGCGCTGGCGTGCCTCTTCCTCCTCTGCATAACTGGTGGAGGAGAGAAGGTGACCGTGGCCGATTACACAGGACATTCCGTTGCAGTCGATGCCCCGATCAAGAGCGTCGTCTCTCTTGCTGCAGGAGCTTCTGAGATCATCTGCGCCTTAGACGGCGGCATGAGCCTGGTCGGACGATCCACAAACTCCGATTTCCCGCCCTATTTGGAGAACGTGAGCGAGGTTGGCAAGAGCTCCTACACTCCGGACATCGAGAGGATACTGGAGCTTGACCCGGACCTGGTGGTTGCTGACACCATGATCTCTGACGCAGACAAGAAAACACTGGAGGACGAAGGCATTCCAGTGATGGAAGAGAAGTTCATAGACCCCACAAGGACGCTCGTGGTCATGGAGAACTTAGGAGAGATGATGGGAAAGGAGGAGAAGGCAAAGGAGCTTATTGACTTCATCGAGAGCTACCAGGATCTAATCCAGGACAGGATTCAGAACACGACCACAGACTCGGATAGCGATAAACCTGCGGTCTTCTTCGAGTGGTATGGTACACCCTATCACACAGTCTCCTCAAGTGGGTCCTACCACAACTTCATCGCCTTTGCAGGGGGGTCAAATGTGGCAGCAGATCTGGGAAACGAGTCGAACTCATATCCTGACGTGAGCCCTGAGTGGGTGGTGGATATCGATCCAGACGTCATCCTCCAGTCGGAGCCAAGCGCCAACGCATACACCAGGGACGACCTGAAGGCGCTTAGAGATGAAATTATCAGCAGGCCTGAGCTGCAGGACGTGAAGGCGGTCAAAAGCGACCAGGTCTACGTGATGAGCGGCAAGATCACATCAGGAATACGCTCGATCGTCGGCGAGCTTTACCTTGCAGGGTGGCTGTACCCTGAGCTCTTCGAGGACGTCGATCCTGAGTCGGTACACAGAGAGCTTCTACAAAAGTTCTATGGCCTGGAGCTGGAAGGAGCGTACGCCTTTCCATCCAGCTCTTAAAGACGACACTATACGACGGACGCATGATGAGGATCTTGAGATGAAGACCTCAATGACGAGAAGATGATAGCATCGAACCAAGAGCATCGAACCAAGAGCATCGAA
>CAZXDN010000036.1:19786-27315 GCA_964639235.1 uncultured Methanotrichaceae archaeon
ATTGGAATTGGGATTGGACGATCTCGGAACTGCTCCTGAGATCTCCTGCCCAATGCTCCAACTCCAATATCGCCAACATTTTGTCATCGTCCAGGCTTTTGCCAGATGCTCAGACGCGGCACTCAGATGCTTATCCTTCTCAAAGTCCTCATCCCTGCCACCAGGAACACCAGGAAAAACGCCGTTAGTATCAGGAACGATCCCCAGGGCAGCGGCTGGTCAAGCGCAGCAGCCCTCAGGAACAGGCTGGAGTGTGTGAGCGGCAGGATATAGAGCGCATACTTCAGACCTTCCGGGACCTGGGATAGTGAGAAGAAGGTTCCTCCAAGAAACGTCATGGGCAGCAGGATCACGCTGCTGAACGTCCCCATATCCTCGTGGGACTTTGCCAGCAGGGCTGCAAGCACTCCCAGCACTGAGAAGGTGGTACAGGTGAGGACCAGCCCGGCCAAGAACGGCAGAGAGATGTGAATTCCCGGAGCTATTATCATGGCCACGACCAGGAAGGCCACAGAGCTTATCAGGCCTCTGACAATGCCGATCATCGACTTTCCCATCAGAAGCGATGTGAGTCCTATAGGCGCCATGATGCACTCGTCGAAGCTCTTGTAGTACAGCCGATCGACGTTGAGCCTGGTGCCAGCACCGTTGAAGCTCGTGGTCATGGCGGTCAGTGCGATGATTCCAGGAATCACGAACTGGAGGTAGCTAGTTCCGTTGAGGCTGATGCCTCTTCCCAGCCCCCAGCCGAAGGCCACGAGGTAGAGCAGGGGGCTTATCAGCGTGGTGACGAGGTATCTGGGCCAGCGGCGCTTGAGCGCGGCCAGGTCAGACCAGAGTATGTTGTAAGCGTCCATGTAAATTCCCTAACCAGCAAGATCTCAAATTTCAATTTTCTCGATTTCAAGACCATATCAAAACTATTTCCAGATGTATTCGATCTCCAGTGCTATATCTCAGCTCTCAAGCACCTTCTGGCCAGTCATCTCCACGAATACGTCTTCGAGGTTGGACTCTCGCATGACCACTTTTTCAGGTCCGGGCAAATTCTGGATGAACTCGGCTGCCAGTGCCCTGTCCTGGAAGTATCTGTAGCGGGTTCCGTTGCCGTTGTCCTGCATCTCAACTGCGATCATGCCCAGCTTCTTTCTCAGGTTCACAGGCGCTCCGATCTCGATCATCCTGCCGTGGTGGAGTATCCCCACCCTCTCGCAGAGCGCCTCAGCCTCCTCGATGTAGTGAGTGGTCAGAAAGACGGTCGTTCCCTCAGCATTCATCCTCCTGATGAGGTCCCAGACCCTCCTGCGAGTCTGAGCGTCCAGGCCTACAGTTGGCTCATCCATGAAGAGCAGCTTGGGCCTGTGTATCAAAGCCCTGGCAATCATCGCCCTTCTCTTCATGCCGCCTGAGACGTCGTCTATGAGGTAGTCGGCGTGGTCCGACAGCTCCACGTAGTCCAGAAGCTCTGAGATCCTCTCCTTCCTCTCAGGCATTGGGATGTGGTGAAGCCTGGCGTGCAGCTCCAGGTTCTCGGCAATCGTCAGGTCCCGGTTCAAGCTGAGGTGCTGCTGGACCACCCCGAACTCGGCCTTCACGCTGAAGGGGTCCCTGACCACGTCTATCCCGTTGATCAGGACCCGACCTGAAGTCGGCTTTGTGAGAGTGGTCATTATCCTGATGGTGGTGGTCTTTCCTGCGCCGTTTGGGCCCAGGAAGCCGAACAGCTCTCCTTCATTTACGTCGAGGCTCAGGCAGTCTACCACCTTCTTGCTGAAGTACTCCTTGCTCAGATCAGATATCTCTATCATCTCGCTCATAAGCGCCCCAATAATTTTTGTAATTGATCAAATTAATTTTAACTGAATAAATTTTTGACCGACTAAAGCAGCGTCGTGACCCAAACTCCGCCAGGAATCAAAAAATAAATGAAAGTTTTCCCAGCATATTGGGCATCAAGCGTTTGCCTCGACCAGGAGCCTGTGCTCTATGCCCACGATGCTTTTGAGCGCCTCGCTGTTCAGGCCGGATATCGGGTAGTACGATCCTCCTGAGCTGCTGGCGATCTCCTGGCAGTATCCCAGCCTCATGTCAGTGAACGACTGTCCCACAACCTCTGTGTCGATGACGATTGTGTGTATCCCGGACTGCCTGCTCCTCTCAGAGATCTCCATCAGCTCGTCTCTGATCTTGCCTCCAAGAGAGACATTGGCTCTGCCGTCAGAGATCAGAACCATCATGGTCTTGGCCTCCATGTCCTTTCTCATCTCGCCTTCGAGCAGCTGCAGCGCTCTTGAGAGGCCTGCTGAAAGCGGAGTCCTGCCGCCTGTTGGAAGCTCTCTTAGCCTATTCAAGGCCAGGTCGACGCTTGAGCATGGAGGCAGGAGCAGCTCAGCGTCTTCGCCCTTGAAGGCCACCATTCCCACCTTGTCCCTCTTCTGGTAGGAGTCCATGAGCATTGAGAGAACTGCACCTTTGGCCATCTCCATCCTCTGCATAGCTCCCATCGAGCCGCTGGCGTCGACTACGAACATGACAACAGCCGAGGTCTTTCTCGTCCTCTCCTTCTCCCTGATGTCCTGGCAAAGGACCTTTATGGCATTCGGACCCGTCCTGAAGCGCTGGTAGGGAGCTGCAGCCCGAATTGTGGCGTCGATGGCGATATCCTTGCTTCCCCTGGGCATCCTCTGGCGAAGGTACCTGCCCCTGTTCTGGAGCGCCAGGGTGTTGACCCGCCTGCCGTTCGTCTTTCTCCTCGAAACTCTGTCCCTTTTTCGAGGCATCTCGATCTGGCGCACGTCAATTGGGCTTCCGACCTCGAAGATCTTCTCCTGGGGTTTCTCCGTCTTGGACTGATTTGGGCTGTGATCCGGGTCTTTGTCTTGATTGTCGTCATCCTTACCCGGACTGTTATCCTGATTGGAATCCTGGTCACGGTCTCCAGAATCCTGATTTTGGCCTTCCTGATTTTGCCGCTCCTGCTGGCCTTGCTGCTTTTCCGGCTGCTGGTGCTGGTTTTGCTGCTCCTCATGGCGCTGAGAAATCGAGTCGTCAAGCCTGTCCCTGTTGAGTGTCGGGGGCTCAAAGGGCCTGCTCCTCATCCTGTGGGCTAAAGCCAGCTCCATTGCTTTCTTTACGTCTTCCAGGCTGACCTCTGTCCTGCAGTCAAATGCGGC
The DNA here is from genome assembly GCA_964639235.1 of uncultured Methanotrichaceae archaeon. Lineage (GTDB taxonomy): Archaea > Halobacteriota > Methanosarcinia > Methanotrichales > Methanotrichaceae > CAZXDN01. The sequence continues at coordinate 22,960 of CAZXDN010000036.1, forward strand.
GATGGTCTTTGCAGTCCTGGAGATAACGATCTCAGCCCTGTGAGTTTTAACTCCGAGGTCTATGCATGTCGAAGCTATGGTCCTCAGGAGGGCGTCGCTTAAGGCAACGTCTTTCAGGATCTTCCTGGCACCTGAGATCCTGTCTCTCAGCGCCTCCTGTTCCGGCTGACGCTCCCTGGAAAAGCCCTCCGGGTCGGAATCGAAGCTCTCAGCCATCCGTGCAATCTGCACTCTCTTCTCCACGTCATCGATTCCAGCAACGCTCACCTGCAGGCCAAACCTGTCCAGAAGCTGAGGCCTCAGCTCCCCTTCCTCTGGGTTCATCGTCCCTACAAGGATGAACCTGGATGGGTGGGCCACAGACACGCCCTCGCGCTCCACGACGTTTACGCCCATAGCTGCTGAGTCGAGGAGGACGTCTGCCACGTGGTCGTCGAGGAGGTTGACCTCGTCTATGTAGAGGATTCCTCTATTGGCCGCAGCCAGGATTCCGGGCTCCAGGGCCTTGATCCCCTGCTTGATCGCCATCTCGACGTCCAGGGACCCGACGACCCTGTCTTCAGTTGCTCCCAGTGGCAGGTCGACGACCGGCATCCTGCGCCTGGTCTCCTTTATATTGCTTGCAAGGGCCTTCTCAAAGCACAGGTCGCACATCTCATTCGGGTCTCTGGGATCGCAGTTGAATGGGCAGTCCTCCACAACCAGTATGTTCTCCAGGAGGTCAGCCAGGGCCCGGACTGCGGTGGACTTGGCAGTGCCCTTGTCTCCCCGGATAAGGACTCCGCCTATGCGTGGGTTGATGGCGTTAAGAATCAGGGCGAACTTCATATCGTCCTGGCCAACGATTGAGGTGAATGGGATGGTCCTCCTTTTCAGGTGGCGCACCCTGCTCATCCTGATATCTGGCGCTCCCTTCGCAGAAGGCTCAAGTGCGTCTGTCGTCTTCATGCTGCTCCATCCTTGACGGACCTGAGAGGGACGATGTAGGGCCGGTCCAGGTCGTTTTTCACCACTGCCTCGACGCCATAGACCTCCCTGATATTTTCAGAGTTCAGAAGGTCAGCTGGATCTCCTGCTGCAAAGATCTTGCCGCCTTTGAGTATGGCCAGCTTGTCTGCAAAAGTTGCAGCCAGGTTCAGGTCGTGAATGGCCATGACTGCAGAGATCTTCTTCTCCCTGACGAGAGAAGCTATCATCTCCATTACCTCAAGCTGGTGCCTCATGTCCAGGCTCGATGTGGGCTCGTCCAGTAGGAGCACCTCCGGCTCCTGGGCGAGTGCTCTTGCAATCAGGACCTTCTGCTTCTGGCCGCCTGAGAGCTGTGAGAAGTCCCTCATTGCCAGGCCTTCGAGGTTGAGAAGCTCAATGATCTCTGAGACCTTATCAAGGTCGAAGTCTGAGACTCGCCAGCTGATGTGCGGCCTCCTGCCCATGAGAACTGCGTCGAAGACTGTGGTGGCCAGGGGCGTCGAGCTTGACTGGGGAACGTAACCCAGGCGCTTGGCTATCTCAGTCCTGCCTATGCTCTCGATCTCAGTGCCGTTGAGGAGTATGCTCCCTTTGGGCTTGAGGATCCTGTCGATGCACTTGATGAGCGTGGTCTTGCCTGAGCCGTTTGGGCCCACCAGACCCAAAATTTGCGAATCGCCGATCACCAGGTCCAGGCCGTCAAGGATTCTGGAGCCGTTGTACCCGAATGTCAAACCTTTGATAGTGATGTTCACCAAAACTGCTTCCTCCTTTTCATGAAGAGATAGACGAAGAAGGGAACTCCCAGAAACGAGGTCATTATGCCTACGGGCAGTATCACAGGTGCCAGAATGGTCCTGGCAGCTGTGTCCGCGCCCAGGAGGAGAATTGATCCGGTCAGCGCAGAGCAGGGCAGGAGAAACCGGTGATCTGCTCCTATGACCATCCTCGTGATGTGAGGCGCCACCAGCCCCACGAACCCTATGGTCCCCGTAAAGCAGATGATGCCTGCGGTTATGAGCGAGATGAGCATCATGCAGATCACGCGGGTCCTCTCGACGTTCACGCCCAGGCTTTTGGCAGTCTCATCTCCGGCGCCCAGGGCATTTATGTCCCAGGACTTGACGACGAGGTAGGGAAGGCATACTGCCAGGATTGCCGAGACCATGCCGACTTTTTCCCAGGAAGACCTTCCAAGGGAGCCCATCATCCAGAAGACCACCTCCTGGACCTGCTCTGCCCTGCCCACGTACTGAAGAAAGGAGGTCATGGCAGAGAAGAGGTACATGATTGCAATTCCAGCGAGAATCATGGTCTCAGGGGATATGCCCTTGTATTTTGCCAGTCCGTAGACCGCCATTGAGGAGATCAGCGTGAACACGAAGGCGTTGGCGATCACCAGGTATTCGCCTCCTGCAAATCCGGCGCCCATGACTATGGCGAGGGCGGCTCCAAAGCAGGCCGCTGAGGATATTCCCAGGGTGAACTCGCTCGCCAGTGGGTTCTTGAGTATCCCCTGCATGCACGCGCCAGCAACGGCCAGCCCAATGCCGGCAACCACGCCCATGAGAATTCTGTCGAGCCTCAGGCTCCAGACAACTGTATTTGCATACCAGGTGGTTTGGAAATAGCCTGGAAAGAACTTCGCAAGGATGGCCACGTAAACATCTTTCACGCTGATGTCTGCAGAGCCCTGGGTCACAGCTATGCCAATTAAAGATATTATCCCCAGGATGAGGAGTGCGAGGAAGAGCGCCTTCCTGCCCATGAACTTCTGGTACTCCAGCTTCAGCTCAGAACGTTTGAGCTCTCCTATTTTGGGGGAATCTGACAAGATGGCGCCGCTGCTCGATGAAGTCATGCATCTCTCCAGGTCAATTCAATTAACTTGGATTAAAGACAAGACTGGTTGATTTAAAGCTTTTGGTGCATTAAGCCGCTCACAGAGTTCTCAGAACCATCACCACGATTCTGATTCAACCCGAGTGAATGCTCCCTACCCTAAAGGGTAGGGCTTCTATCGATCGTGCGAAGAGATTGCATCCCCAATCTCAGAATGTTTATTGCTGCATTGAGATCTCTATCCATAGAAAGACCACATTCCGGGCAGATATGAACCCTTTCAGAGAGATCTTTTTTGACTATTAGACCACACCTAGAACACATCTGAGATGTTTGCCTTGGATCTACTAGCACAACTTTCGAGCCAGCGTATGCTGCTTTGTTCTCAGTTGCTTTCACTAGCATGTTCCAAGCTACATCTGAGATAGATTTCGCTAGGCAGTGGTTCTTGAGCATGTTCTGGATGTCAAGATCCTCGAAGACAATTACACCAAAACGGTCTGTGAGTTGGTGACTAACTTGGTTTGCGAAATCGTTTCGCTTGTTAGCTATCCTCTCATGGACTCTCTCAACTACCTTGAGGGCAGATCGCCTCTCATGAGATCCTTTCGGAGCCTTGGATAGCCTTCTCTGAACCCTAGCCAATTCATGCTCTTCTTCTCGGAAGAATCGGGGGTTAAGGATCTTCTCGCCATTGGATAAGGTGGCAAAGCTCTCTAGGCCAACATCTATACCGACGATAGAGCCGTCTTTCCAAGGAGGTAGTATTACTTCGCCCATATCGACAGAGAAGCAAGCGAACCATTTTCCTGTAGGCATCCTTCGGATAGTACAAGTTTTGATCTTTCCATCAATGGGTCTATGAAGCTTGATTTTGATATCACCAATCTTAGAGAGATGAAGCTTTCCAGAATCCACCTCAAACCCAGATTGTGGATATGTGATACTATCGTATCTGCCATAACCCTTGAACCTGGGATAGCCAGGTTCCTCTCTAGCTTTGATTCTTCTGAAAAACGCCTTGAATGCCAATTCCACACGTAGAACAGCGTTCTGGAGAGTGAGAGAATGGACTTCTTTGTACTCAGGATGATCTACCTTGAGTTGTGGTAGTCGATTCTGAGTCTCAAAACGGTCGACCTGTCTATGTTCATTCTCCCAAACATTCTTTCGGTATGCCAAAGTATCATTATAGACTCGCCTACAAAGCTCAAGTTGCCACTCAAGAACTCTGGCTTGAGACTTGGTAGGATAGAGCCTATAGCGATACGATTTAAGCATACTCAGATATAAGCGTTAGTAGGTTAAATAGTTATAGATAAGCATGTTAGAAGCAGGGAGGGCTTCGCTTTCATCCCACGGCCTGAAGGCCGGGGACTTCCCGCTGCGCCCTCTCCACTCCCCAGAGTTAAAAAGCGCACCTTGGATAAGAGATTCATCTTTCACTTGGCAGATCCATCAGGAAAAGATAAAAAAGGTTAGCTGAGGATCTCTTTTCCTCAGCTAATTTGCATTTAGCTAATTTGCATTTAGCTAATTTGCATT
>CAZXDN010000037.1:0-19374 GCA_964639235.1 uncultured Methanotrichaceae archaeon
AAACTCCGCTGCCGATGTAAGCCCTAAGAGAGCAATTACGATTGCGAATAGCCTAACTTCTTTGATCAATTGTGTCACCCCACGTTTGTTTTTCCTCTAAAGAAAGCCAAAAAAAGGAATAGGAGTCATTCCTCGTACCCCAGCTTTCTGGCCTCGGCAAAAGCAGCATCCGCCTCATCTGTCCGGCCCATTTTCTGGAGGGAATCGCCCATCCACCAGTACCTCCAGCCGTTTGATTGGTCGCTGCTGACCTGAATCTCCCCTCTGAACAGCTCGACTGCCCTCTCGTAGGCCGCCGCAGCCTCGTCGTGCCTGCCGAGAATCTCAAGGGCATCTGCCTTCTCCTTCCAGAGCTTTGGAGCGTCAGGGGTTATGGCCAGGTCGATCTCCAGCGACTGAAGAGACCTGTTGTAAGCCTCGACCGCCTCACCGTGCCTGCCAAGAGCATCCAGAGCTTCTCCTTTGCCCAGCCAGGCCTCGCTTCCTACCAAAGTTTGCCTTGGCTTGCCCTCAGCATCTTGGTCAGGGTAGTCTGATTGTAGGGCGCTGTCAAAGGCCAGGAGGGCGTCCTCATAGCGCTCCAGCCTCATGAGAAGGCTGCCCTTGCCCATCCATGCTGTAGCTTCGCCCACAGGCTGGCCGTCTCCAAGCTCTATCGCCTTGTCGTAGGCTTCGAGAGCCTCGTCGTATCTGCCATCATCCACCAGGATTTTTCCCCTGAGCCGCCAGGCTATGGACTGGTCCAGCCTCTCCTGAGGGCTCTCTGGTACACGGTCAGGAGACGCATCCAGCACCGCCGATGCCTCAGAGCTCCTTCCCATGACCATGAGCAGCCCGGCCATCTCGGTCCTGGCCTGGTCGTTCTCAGGGTCCAGCTCCAGGGCCCTCTGGAAAGCATCGAGGGATTCATTGAACCTCTCGAGGTCCCTCAGAGTCAGTGCCCTGTACTGCCAGAAGTCGGCGTTCTCAGGGTCAAGCGTCGTGGCATTGTCCAAAGCCGCTAACGCCTCATCCAGTGAGCCGCTCATCCTCAGCTCCTGACCCCTTCTTGACCAGTCTTCGGCGGTCATCTCCTGAGCCACTGCTGAAATACAGAGCACAGCTGCTGCGAGCATTGTGATTGAAAATGCGCATTTTCCTTTCATTCACAGACCTCCGTTAATTCGAAAATATGCCGGGGTCACCCCTGATACCCCAGCTCTTCTGCCCTGGCATAGGCCGCCTCAGCCTCAGAGTTGCGGCCAAGTTCCTTCAAAGCAATGCCCTTCTTGTGCCAGAGCTTCGGGAAGATTGAATCCGTTTCGATAGCTTTCTCATAAGTAGGGAGGGCATCCTCGTACCTGCCCTGATCCATTAGGGCGTCGCCCTTCCACTGTAGAACAAGCGAATAATCTGGCGAGATCTCCAGGGCCCTGTCAAAGGACTCTTGGGCCCCTTCATAATTGCCCATCTCATTGAGGACGCTGCCCTTTCCAGCCCAGGCCTTGGCGGATGCATATTCTGCCAGGTAAGACGGGCCAAGGGAAGCCGTCTCGGCTGCCTTATCGTAAGCTTCGAGCGCCTGATCGTACCTGCCCACCTTCATGAGCACATAGCCCAGGCCTGCCCAGGAGATGGAGTCATTGGAATCTTCTTTGGTAACATTAGTCAGGATCTCGATGGACCTCTCGTAGGCCCTGACTGCCTCGTCGTGCCTGTCCAGGTTATCGAGGGCCTCAGCTTTACCTCCCCAGGCCCCGGCGCTCTCTGGATCTGCCAAAATTGCTTTATCGTAAGCCTCACTGGCCTCGTCGTACCTGCCAAGCTCAAAAAGCAGGAAGCCCTGGATGTTCCAGATGCCCCTCTCCTGTGGGTTCAGCTCGGCTGCCCTGCCGTATGCCTCTATGGCCTCAGGAAGCTCTCCATTATCCCTGAGGGCTGCGGCTTTCGATTGCCAGATGGTGGAGTTCTGAGGATCTGCCTCCAGGGCTTTATCGTAGGCGCTGATGGCGTCCTGGAAAGATCCATTCATATACAGCTCAAAGGCGTTTTTATACCAGTCGTCCTTCTCGTCCTCTTGAGCAGCAGCAGAGATCGCAGAACAGCTTGCTTCAGGCTTGTACTCCGCTCTCTCAGCCACATAAGTGCCATTCCCTGCTTCTCTCACTGCCACCTTTACATCGCTCGAACCAGATGGTGGATAGCTGAACTCGCCCTCTGCAGTCATTATGCCGGTGATGGAGCCGTCTGGCTCGACCCTGTACACGAAGGAGGCCACATCCCTTTCGGTCTCGTCCTTCAAGGTGACACTGCCGGCAGTATCGTTGAGGGCGACTGCACTTTTCAGGAAGATATCCGTCTCGTTGCTCTCGCCCTCCCCGAGGTGGACATTCATCCACTCATCGGGACCGAGTGCGAACTTGGGCAAAGACGCTGACTGATTCGCGCCGCCATCCTTGCCATCACTGACGTCCAGGGTCCAGCCCTCGATGCTCTGGACTGCCGATCGGCTGTTGGCGATCTCTACGAGCTCATCATCGCCCGCTACCTTGATGCCGGTGATGGCGAGGATTTCAGGGATCGAGGACTTTTCGGCGTCGCTTTCAGCTGGGACTCTGTATCCCAGCTCTCTGGCCTTAGCGTAGGCCGCATCCGCCTCGGCCTGACGGCCCAGAGCCTCCAAAGCAGTGCCTTTGAGGTACCAGCTTTGGGCATCGAAGGCAGATTGCTGAAGGGTCTTGTTGAGATTTTCGATAGCGTTCTCGAAAGCGTTGACGGCCTCTTCGCTCCTGCCCAACTTATCAAGCGCTTGGCCTTTCCCAATCTCAGCTTTGGCCGATGCGAACTCAGACGGAGCCAGCTCGATAGACCTGTCATAGGCTGCGATGGCTTCCTCATATTTTTCCATGCTGCTTAGCGCATTGCCCTCGTCGCCCCAGGCCTGAAAAGCGCTCTCTGGGTAAACCTCTATTGATTTGTTGAAAGCTTCCAGCGATTCATTATGCCGTCCGAGTCCGGCCAGAGCGCTCCCCATGCCTCGCCATGACCAGGCTAAATAGAATTTATCGATATCTTCTGTCGAGTTCAGATCGCTTGTCTCGTTATAGATGTCGTATGCTTCCTCATATCTGCCCATCTTCAGGAGTACATCGGCCTTTGCCACCTTGGCAGATTCTCCTGCAGCCGAAATCTCTTTAGGAGCCGCATCTACAGCCATGCTGTATGCGTTCAGAGACTCATTGTACAGGCCCTGATTCTGGAGGAATTCGCCTTTCCATATCCATGCGTCGAAGTTCTGGGGATATATTCGAATGGCCTCATCAAATGCCTCGAATGCCTCCTTAGGCCTTCCCATCAGCTGAAGGGTGTTGCCTTTGAATACCCAAAGCTCGGATATCCTCTCGGTATCATTGGCAGGCCACGTCTCAATGGCCTCATCGAAAGCATCCAGAGACTCGTTATACCTCCCCGTGAGGGATAGCGCAGTGGCCTTGCCTCCCCAGGCCATACCGTACTGGGGATTCAACGCCAGGGCATTATCATAAGCTTCAATGGCCTCTTCATAAGAGTGGTTCCTGAACAGCTCCTGGCCCCTGTTGAACCAGTCCTCTGCGGTCTCCTCCTGCGCCAATGCAGAGGTGCAAAGCATAGCTAACATTAACAGAGCGATAGCAAATTTTCTTTTCATTTACAGACCTCCCTAAACCTCGAAAAGATATGCTGAGGTCATTCCTGATACCCCAGCTCTCTGGCCTTAGCGTAGGCTTCGTCTGCCTCCGCCTCCCTTCCCAGGGCCCTCTGTGCCAGGCCTCTGCCGTTCCAGGCCAGGTCAAATGACGGATTTAGCTCGATCGACCTGCTATAGGCGTCCAGCGCTTCCTCGTGCCTTCCCTGAAACATGAGCACGTCCCCAATGCCGTTCCATGCCTCAGAGGAGTAGACCGGGACAAAAGGAGGCGCCGTCTCCAGTGCCCTCTCCAGGGCTTCCAGTGCCTCCTCAGGCCTGTCGAGCTTGATGAGGGCGTAACCTCTCACTATCCAGGCTCCAGTATCGTTGGCGTCCTTCAAGACAGCCTCATCAGAGACAGCCGCTGCCTCTCGGAAAGACTCCAGCGCCTGGTCGTGTCTGCCCGTCTTCTCCAGGATTCTTCCTCTCTTGTACCAGACCTCTGCCCAGCCGGGGTCCAGCTCCAGGGCCCGGTCGTAAGCCTCGATGGAGTCACTGTACATACCGAGCTTGGAGGCCATATCGGCCTTCGTGCGCCATGCGTACTTGTCCTCGGGACGCAGCTCTGCAGCCCTGGCAAACGCCTCCAGGGCCTCGTCTCCGTGGCCCAGGTTATCAAGGGCAAACCCGGCATTGCTCCAGGCCTGGGCAAGCTTCGAGGTATCGCCAGGAGGCATAGCCATCATCGCACTCTCGAACGCCTCCTGGAACTCCTCGTACTTCCCCTTCATGGCAAGGTCGTAGCTTTTAGCGAGAAGAGCGTCAGATAGCCTGGGCGTGTAGTTCAGCTCTATGATCTTCTCACGAGCCTGAATGGACTCGTCTCCCCTGCCCATGGCTGTTAGTATTTCACCCTTGAGCCACCAGGCCTCGCCGTCCGCGGGATCTTTGTCCAGGCTCTGGTTGACGATCTCCAGGGCTTTTTCCTGGGCTAAAAGCGCCTCGTCCTGCCGGCCCAAACCGCTCAGAGCTGCGCCTCTGTCTATCCAGGCCCCGGCATCCTCAGGACGTTCCCTCAAATCGCCGTCAATGAGGCTCAGGGCTCTGGCATACGCCTCTGACGACCCGTTTCCATTGCCCATGATCCTTAGGGAGAAGGCGATGCACAGCCAGGCGCTGGAGTTTCCGGGGTCTATCTGAAGGACACGATTCATAGCTTGAACCGACTCTTCCAGGGAGTTGTTCTCGAAGTGCTCCTGCCCTTTTGCATACCAGTAATCGGCTGTGGCCTCCTGTGCTGAGGCAGGGGCGAGGAGCACAGCTATCACAAACAAAGACGTGGCAAATCCCACTCTTATGTATAATCCTCCCTTAAAACCTGAGAAAGATCTAGGTGTCATCCCTGATACCCCAGCTCTTCTGCCCTGGCATAGGCCGCCTCAGCCTCAGAGGTGCAGCCTATGGCCTGCAGAGCGGTGCCCTTATCGTTCCAGGTCCTGGCATGGGTGGGGTTCTGCTCTGTGACCCGGTCAAATGCCTCGACTGCCTCGTCGTACCTGCCCTGGTCCAGAAGGGCCTCGCCCTTGCCGAACCACGCCTGCCAGTAGTCCGATTCTGAGACGTTTATGGCCTGGTCGAAGGCTGCCTCGGCCTCAAAGCTTCTGTTCAGCGATCTCAGAGCAGAGCCCTTGCCGATCCAGGCGATCGCATTGGTCGGCTGAAGCTTGATGACATTCCCATATGCCTCCACAGCCTCTTCGAACCTGCCAGCCATCTCGAACGTCTTGGCCTTGCACCCCCAGGTCACCGATAGATTTGCAGTGTCATCAGCTGGCATCAGCTCCAGTGCCCTGGCCCAGGCCTCCAGCGACTTGTTGAACTCATGAGTGCCCTCGGCGTAGGCCACTGCCTTGCCCCTCCAGGCGTCCAGGAGCATGCTGGAGTTGTCTGTCAGGTTTATGACCTGGTCCAGAGCCTCAATGGACTCACTGTACATGCCCATTCCAGCCAGAGCGAAGGCCTTGTTGCTCCAGGCCTGGGGATCGTCTGGATCATCCTCAATGGTCTGATTGAAGATCTCCAGGGCCTTCTGGCGGGACTCGATGGACTCATCATACCTGCCCAGGTAGACCAATGCCACTCCCCTCTCTATCCAGGCATAGGCATCCTGAGAATCATTTGCAAGAGCCTCGTCATAGATTCCCAGGACTCTCTCAAAGGCAGATTTAGCTTCGTCTTTTTTGCCCATCTGAGACAGAAGGGCTCCTTTGGCGCTCCAGGCTGGGACATATGATTGATTCAGCTCTGTGGATCGTTCATAGGCTTCCAGTGCTCCTGCATAAGATCCGTTATTTCTCAGCTCTATGCCCTTTTTGTACCAGCCCTCTGCTGAGTCGTCCTGAGACAGAGCTGAAGAGCACACTGCAGACAGCACTGCCAGGATGACGGCAAATCTCGCTATCCTCGTCAGTTTTGACACTGCACATAACTTTGACAGTTTGAAATCGGATACTTCAGATACAGACGCCCTGAAACATTTTCCTAAGGCGCCAAATCCCGCTTGCAGCTTCATCACATTCACCGCCTTTATGCAAAAATATCGCAGATGTGGCACCTACCCGACGTTGCTTGAGAGAGCCCTGGCCACATGCAGCGAGATATTGGCGCCGCTGACATCTCCCATCGTCCTCTGAACTTCTGCCCTGCCCTTCCAGGCATCGACATTCGCAGGGTTCAGGTCTATGGCCCTGTTGTAGGCATCGAGAGCCTCCTCGCTCTTGTTCTCTCCATGCAGTGCTGCGCCCTTTCCAGCCCAGGCCTCAGACCTCTGCAGGTATCCGAGAATCGAAGTGCTGCTCTCTATGGCGCCGTCGTAAGCGCTCAGAGCCTCGTCATACCTTCCAAGCCTGAGCAAGGCATCGCCGTTTTCCAGCCAGGCGCTGGTGTCGTTGGCATCGTTTCGCAATGCAGCAGATGAGACCTCCTCTGCCCTCTGATAGGAAGCAGAGGCGTCCTCGCACCTGCACATGTCCTCGAGAACTTCTCCCCTCGAAATCCAGGCAGATGCCGATGATTCGACCTGCAGAAGCTCGTCATAGGCCTCAAGAGACTCGTTGTACCTCTCCATCTCAGAGAGGATCGAGGCCTTGCTGCTCAATGCCTGGACGTTCTTGGGGTCTTGCCTGAGGATATGATCATAGGCCTCCAGAGACTCGTCATTCCTCCCAAGCTCGAAGGCGAGGTCGCCCACCTTGATCCAGTTAAAGATCTCTCCAGGATTGAGATTTGAGGCATTGCTGAAGGCATCCAGTGCCTCCTCGTTCCTGCCTGAGATCCAGAGGGCATAGCCTTTGCCGCTCCAGGCCCGTCCAAGCTCGATTGTGTCATTTGCGGGTATCTTCTCTATGGCGCGGTCATATGCCTTCACCGACTCGTTGTGCCTACCCATAGCGCTGAGGGACTCGCCTATCCTCTGCATGACGCCGTATTCATCGGGCCTGAGCTCGATGACCTTATTGTAAGCCTTCAAGGCCTCGTCGTCCTGGCCCAGGAATACCAGGATCTCGGCCTTGCTCAGCCAGGCGCTGGCGTTCTCCGGGTCGGCTTCCAGCGTATCATTGAGCAGTTCGAGCGCAATTATCCTGGACCGGTAGCCCTCTTCTTGCATTCCAAGGCTGCACAGAGTCAGGCCAAACAGGTCCCAGGCCTCAGCATCCTGAGGATTTTTGGCCAGGCTCTCGTTCAAGAGATCGAGCGCCTTCTCATATGCCCTGGCCGACTCGTTCTCCTTTCCCAGAACCGAGAGCTCAGTTGCATAGCGGAACCAGATGGTCTCGTTGTCAGGATCGAACTCAAGGGCCCTCTGGTATGCCAGAGATGCGTCTTCAAAAGAGCCGTTTTGAGAGAGGCTGTCTGCTCTGCTCATCCAGCAATCCGCGGTCTCTGCAAGATCGTCAGCACTCCAGCCACCTGCACCATCTGCTGAAGTGCGCTGCGGGGCAGAGGCCTCGTATCCCAGCTCCTCAGCCCTGGAAAAAGCTGCATTGGCCTCAGATCTGTGGCAGAGAGCCTCCAGAGCAAAGCCCTTTCCCCGCCATGAGGAGATGGCGCTGTCCAGGCCAGACTCCAGAGATCGGTTGTAGGCATCCAGAGCCTCAGGATAGAGTCCCAAGCCACGAAGCGCCTCTGCTTTCCAGAACCACGAATAAGCGGATTTGTTATCCTCCTCAAGAGCACTCTTGCTGAGATTCAGTGATGCGCTGAAAGCCTCGACTGCCTCCCTGCTCTTATTCAATCCCAGAAGAGCAGAGCCCCTTCCAGCCAGGAGGGCGCCGTCTTCCTTCTCCACGTGGGAGTAGGCATCCAGTGCCTCCTGATATCTGCCCAGTTCAAGCAGCGCACGCCCTCTGACCAGCCATGTCCTTGTGAGGTTCCGATCCAGTGAGAGGGCCATATCGGAAGCATCGAGGGCGTCATCGTATCTTCCCAGCTCGTTGAAGACCCTGGCCTTAGCCTCCCAGACGTCTGCAGACTGCCTGATCTCCAGAGCCCTGTCAAGAGCATCCAGCCCCTCCTGGTATCTGCCCATCCAGTTGGCGAGCATGAACCCCTTGATCTTCCAGGCCATCTCATTCTCGGGATTGGCATCTGTGGCATTGTCAAATGCCTTCACAGACTCGTTTAAGCTCCCCTGCTCCTCAAGCATCAGGCCTTTTTGGGCCCAGGCCTCTGACAGGTTCTCAGGCAAGTCTGCACGCTCTATTGCCAGGTCAAGGCTCTTCAGTGCGTCCCCGTAAGACTGAGCTGACTCATTCGTCCTTCCAAGGGCAGCCTCTGCCATGCCCTTCAGGTGAGAGGCGCCGTCTGCCACCCAGGGCCGGGATGGATCGACCCCGACCTTCAGAGCCTGGTCCAGGGCTGCAACTGCCTCGCCATACCTCTTGAGCTCGTAGAGGGCGCTTCCCCTGAAGTAGAGCAGAGTCGAGTTCTGGGGATCGGCCTTCAGTGCCTGATCAAAGGCGTCAAGCTCTGCAGTCCTGTAAGCCAGTCTCAGCTCAGGCCTATCAGACAGGGCAAGCATCATGAATGTGCGGCCTTTTCCAGTCCACGCATCGATATCGCCCGAATCGTTCTCCAGGGTCTCGTTGTAAAGCTGAAGCGACCTCTTCCAGGATTCCGTCGCCTCAGAATCTCTGTGAGAGAGGTGAAGGGACGCGGCCCTTCCATACCAGTACTCAGGGTTCATGGAATCGAGCCTTATGGCATTGTCGTAGGCCTGCACTGCCTCCTCATAAGACTGATTTGCATTCAGCTTCAGCCCCTGCTCGTACCAATACTGCGCGTCCTCCTCTGCCAATGCTGAGGCGCACAGCATTGCCATCGAGAACAATAAAACAGCAGATCTTGCTTTCATTTACAAACCACCTGTCCCCTTGAAAAGATATCTCAGCAATTCGCAGCGCCCTTCAAAGCGCCTGACGAGAATCGCATGCAGCATTAGAGCCAGAACCGAAGAGATGTAATGCTCAAGTCCCAACGTCAATTTGCGCAAACAATTATCCTGACGATTATCGATACCTCTGGCTTTCGCCAGGGCTTTTCTCCAATACATAATTCACATCACCCCACTCTTTTGCCTGGTTTAACCCAACTATAGGGCCGCGAGACAGAGCGCCTCAAAGTCCCATATCACCCTTACGGCATATGACGTGATTACGGCATTTAACGAATATCAACCTTTCGGCAGGTTCACCAAAAAAATGAGCTGCTAATTGTCAAATTAAGGCAATGCTCATCGATTTTCTCGTGATTCGGCCAATATATTTTATTGTGGTGCGGAGATAGACGTCAGCACTGTCCATGCATCCAATCTCGTCAACCTCAGGCCAACAGCGAGCTGGGGTGCCTGCGCAGATCAACCAAAATGGTTAAATATCGCGCCTCGAAGACTAAGCCCGATCTGAGGAATTAAAACATGCGATGGCAAGGAGAATCCGGAAGGAAGGTAACGGGCGGAAAGCTCATTTTGAGCAGAGGAAAGCGCAAGTACGAGACTGGACGCGAGTCGGCTGACACAACTCTGGCTGCGACCAGAAAGAAGACCATAGAGACTCTGGGAGGAAACTCCAAGACCAGGCTCCTTAGAGCTGACACTGCGATAGTGACAGACCTGTCCACAGGCAAGTCGTCAAAGGCCAAGATCCAGACAGTGGTCGGAAACGGCGCCAACCTGAACTACATCAGGAGAAATATCATAACCAAAGGCGCAGTGATCAGGACCGAGCTTGGAGACGCAAGGGTCACCAACAGGCCTGGACAAGATGGCGCCATAAACGCTGTTCTGATGCCACAGGCCCAGTAATTGTCACACAATAAAGCTGAAATATAGATGTACATCGTCTTCAGGTGCAGCTGTGGGAGACACCTCTACGCAGAGGAGGGCTCCAAGACCAGGACCTGCACCTGCGGCAAGAGGGTGCAGATAAGCAAGGCAAGGGTCCTGGCCAGAGCCGAGGACGCCAGAGCTGCAGGAGACTTGGTCAGGGAGATGCAGCTTTGCGGCCAGCCCATGACCGGCTTTCACTCTGCAGCAAAGCGCTAAGACGCGGGCTCCAAAGCACGCCCTCTCAAATTCAGTTTTCCAGTTTTTAACTGAAGCTCTTTCCTTTGAGCAGAAGGTTCGACATCAGCCAGATTAAAGGACTGTAAGGCACAGGCCATCGATGATGGACGACCTGAAGTGCAAGCGTAGACAAAACCGATACGCGCCAGGTTTATGAACTATACGAAATAATACCATCTGTGGAGCAGCTGTATCATATCTTTGTTCTGGCACCCAATCGACACAGCCTGCTTTATCGAATTCGGCAATGTTGAATTTGAAGTCTGAAAGTTGCATTAAACTTGAGGAGACAAAAAAATATGCCACAACAGTTCAGGCCGTTTGAACACGACGGCACTCCAATGGAAGAGCAGTACATGAGCTGGAACGAGATGATAAAAAATCCTTACGACAAAAATTCAGTTGATGCCTATACCAGAACCAGGGTCATACTCATGAACGGCATTGAGAACAACTCAGTCCTGACATCTCACGCATTCGACAGGATGATAGACAACAGCGAGATCAAGGCCCAGATGGCAGCCATAAGGAGGATGGACTCTCAGCACCAGCAGCTCGTGAACTGGCTCAACCCCGCTGATCAGTCCATCATCGAGACCACAATAGGGTACGAACAGGTGGCCGTAGACCTCACTGCAAACCTTGCCAAGAACGAGCCAGACCCTTACTTCCAGCAGGTCCTGAACTTCGCACTGCTCGAGGACTTCGACCACCTCTTCAGGTATGGCTGCTTGATGGAGATCCTTGAGGATAAGGACCCAAATGACATAACCCAGGGAAAGACCGAGATCAAGCCTGGAAGGCCCACAGCCATAGAGCACCGCCACCCCTACGACGAGATGAGGCTTCACTACAACAAGGACACTGCAGAGGCCAAGACCAAGATGAACTACATGACCATAGTCTCTGGAGAGCAGCAGACCATGCTCTACTACAAGTCTCACGGGTTCATGTTCTCAGACGATTTAGCCAGAAAGCTGTACTCAGAGATCGCAGAGATAGAGCAGCAGCACGTATCCCAGTACGAGCAGGTGGGAGACCCCAACGAGACCATGCTTGAGAAGGCAACTCTCGTCCAGCTAAACGAGGCCTACAACTACTACTCCTGCCTCCAGACTGAGAGCGACCCCAGGATCAGGGGCATCTGGGAGCGCCTGTTCAGTGACGAGATGACCCACTTCTACATGTGCAACGACCTTCTGAACAAGTACGAGGGAAGGGATGCAAGAGACATTCTGAGGACCGACGTGATAGAGCCGCTGATAGTCTTCGAGCCCAACAAGGACTACGTCAACTGGATACTCGACACCCAGGTGGATCTCCAGGCACACAACATGAGGTTCTATAAGATAAGAGACCTGCCTGATAACTGGCCGTCTTTTGGCTACCAGAGGAAGGTAAACGCAGGAGGAGTACCATCTGATACAGTGGTGGACAGGCTGGGGATGGGCCTTGCCAACCTGGCTCACCAGGGGCCTGCAGCCAGGGCAAAAATGGAGATGGAAAACAGGGCCAGAGCTGCATCGGGCGCAGCTACAGCAGCCTGACCCTGCGCCATTATTTTAAGGCACAAGCCTTCTTCTGTCCCTTGGGAAGATCACAGCGTCCCTGATGTTCTCCAGGTTGAGCATGGTCATCACCAGTCTGGACAGACCCAGGCCCCAGCCAGAGTGTGGAGGCATGCCGTACCTGAAGGCCTTCAGGTAGAACTCGAAGCCCGCAGGGTCCAGGCCCTTATCTATAATTCTGGCCTCCAGTGTGTAGTAGTCGTGAACTCTCTGGGCGCCTGAAGACAGCTCCATCCTGGGGTGCATCAGGTCAAATCCCCTGCAGACCTCAGGATGATCCTCATAGGGCTGTGTGTAGTAAGGCTTGATAGACGATGGCCAGTCTGTGAGGAAGTAGTGCTCTCCAATAGTTTGTCCAAGAAAGTGCTCTGTCTCAGTATCTATGTCGTCTCCCCACTGCATCCCTGCTTTGCCGCCTTCTTTAGCCAGCTCCAGCGCCTCTGTGTAGGTGATCCTCTTGAAGGGGGTCTTTGGCACCTCCAGGTCCAGGCCGAGGACTGAAAGCTGCCTCTGGCAGTTCTCTGAGACGTACTTGTAGGCATTCGAGACTGCGCCTTCAAGAAGCTCCATGACGTCCTTGTCGTCTGCAAAGCTCATCTCCACATCTATCGAGATAGCCTCGTTGAGGTGCCTCCTGGTGTCGTGCTCCTCAGCCCTGAAGATGGGGCCAATCTCGAAGACCCTGTCCATTCCAGCTGACATGAGCATCTGCTTGTAGAGCTGCGGGCTCTGGTTTAAGAACGCCTCGCGCTCGAAGTAGCTTATGGGGAAGAGGTCTGTGCCGCCCTCAGTTGCTGCAGCCACAATCTTTGGAGTGAAGACCTCTGTAAAATAGTTCTGGTAGAAGTAGTCCCTGAGGCTCCTTAAAACTGCGCTCTCTATCTCGAAGGTGGCAAGAGCACAGGGCCTGCGTATGTCTATGAACCGCGCGTCGAGCCTTGTATCCAGCTCACAGTCGACCTTTCCTGTGGGGTCCATGGGAAGTGGGACCTCTGCAGCACTGAGCACTCTTACCTCTGAAGGTATGATCTCGTATCCGCGTGGAGCCTTTGCCTCTGACTTCACAGCGCCTTTGACCAGGACCACGCTCTCTCTTGAGAGAGACCTGACAGCATCGAAGAGAGCCTTGTCAGTGAACTTTTTGACCAGGGTTACCTGGGATAAGCCCTCTCTATCGCGAATGACGAGAAAGCTAATTCCCCCAAGGTTCCTGATCTCGTGGACCCAGCCCGCTAAAGAGACCTCTTTTCCCTCCATATCAGGAGAGATCTCGCCCGAATAATGAGTTCTGAGGATCAAATAAAGTCACCTTAAGGAAGATGAATTCCTAATATAAAAGCAGTCTGGAAGAGATGATGCTCCCAAGAGCGTGAGACTGAAGTCAAACCTAAAACAGTAAATAGAGCCAAATAAGATAAAGGCATAATAAATCGTGCGAGATGTGCCAGACGAGATATCAGATGCAGATCTCAAAGCCTGGCGCCATGAATAGCGTCCTCAAAGCGGTCTGCCTCAAGGACGCCAGAGCGCTTTGGGCCAATAAGTCCAGAATCGCGCCGCAAAAATGGACCTGATGCCATGAGCTCTATAGAGAGAATACCCACAGGAATTCCAGGGCTCGACGAGATGATCGAAGGAGGCGTCCCAGTGCCATCTCTAATACTGGTGGCAGGAGATATCGGCGCTGGAAAGGCCACGTTTTGCACCCAGTTCCTTTGCAAAGGCGCTGAGAGAGACGAGCCGGGGCTCTACTTCCTGATTTTTGGCGGGCCCCCAGAATGGGAGTTCAGGTTCGCATCCACCTACGAGTTCGTCAAAGAGTGCTACTACGGCTCAGGACTGAAGTACGTGGACCTCAGAAGCTCTGCAGAAGACCCAAGCCTTGCAGAAGGCGCTTTTGAGAAGATCGTGCAGGAGATAGAAGAGGTGCAGCCAAGGCGAATAGTGATAGATAAGCTCTCCATGCTCGAAGACCTCCTGGGCAAGAGCTACAAGCCATTTCTTCTCAAGCTTGCATCGAAGATAAGAAAGACAAAGGCCGTGGCACTGGTGACAGGAGAGTCAGGCCCTGAGATGCCTTACCCGCCAGAGATTGCACACATCGCCGACGGCATAATATTGCTTCACAACACAGAGATCAATATGGTCAGAAGGAGGTCACTTGAGATACTGAAGATGCGTGGGACTGCCCACCCATCAGGAAAGCACGCGCTAGATATATCCTCTAAGGGACTGGTAGTATACCCAGGTCTATAGCCATGTCCATCTCTTTAAAAGGCCTGATCGAGCAGAGCGAGTTCTGGGCGTTCCTCTTCGTCCTAGCAGCAGTGCTCCTCAACTGGCCGATGCTGTCTTTAGCCGAAGTAAGGCCTCCTGCTCTAGGCGTTCCGTTTGTGCTGGTCTATGTGACAATCATCTGGATCGTCATAATCGTCCTGGCCTACATATTTGACAGGAGGCACTTCGATTGATTGGCCCTCATGTGGCGCTCACAGTCATGGTGCTGTACCTGCTCCTCCTGTTCGGAATAGCACACTTCGCAGTCCTTCAGAGGCAAAAAGGCAAGTCGATCGTCTCCAACCCCTATGTCTATGCGCTGTCTCTATGCGTCTACGTCTCAGCCTGGACGTTCTACGGCTCGATAGGCAGAGCTGCAACCTCAGGCCTGGAGTTCATACCAGTCTACCTCGGACCGGTACTGGCAATGCTACTTGGCTGGACCCTGGTTAGAAAGATGGTCAGGATCTCAAAGGAGTTTCGTCTGACCTCTGTTGGAGACTTCATAAGCTTCAGGTACGGCCGCAGCTACGCTGTAGGAGCAGTGGTGGCAGTTGCCTGTCTTCTCATGACTGCGCCCTATGTCGCACTGCAGCTCATAGCCATCTCCACCTCGTTAAGCGCGCTTAGCGGGCCTCACCTGCTCGGATTCGATATCGAGACCACGCTTCTTGTGGCAGCCCTGATAGGGGCCTTTGCAGTGATCTTCGGAGCCAGACAGCTCGACCCCATGGAGAGGCACGAGGGCATGGTGGCAGCAGTTGCATTCGAGTCTGTGATCAAGCTGGTCTCATTCCTCCTGGTCGGGATTTACGTGACATACGGGATCTTTGGAGGATACGGGCAGATCCTCGAAGGGTTGTCGAGGATCATCTCGCAGAGCCCTGAGCAATCAGCGCTTCTACATGTGAACTACACGTCCTGGTTCACAGTAACTCTCATCTCATTCTTTGCAGTTCTCCTCCTGCCAAGGCAGTTTCACGTCATGGCTGTGGAGATCTCAGACGAGGCGCACATCAGAAAGGCGATGTGGATCTTTCCGCTGTACCTACTCTTGATCAACCTCTTCGTGCCTGCAATTGCCTGGGGCGGGCTGATACTGAACATTCCTGGGTCCAAAGACGCCTTCGTGATTAACCTGCCGTACACCTACGGCCAGGACGCTCTAGCTCTGTTCGTCTTCATAGGAGGAGTGTCTGCAGCCACTGCCATGGTGCTGGTCTCATCTGTGGCAGTGGGCACGATGATGCTAAACGACCTGGAGATGCCCTACTTCATAAAGAGAACTGAGAGAGAAAAGAACCTTCCAGGCCTTCTCCTGAACTTGAGAAGGCTCAACATCCTCCTGGTCATAGCCCTGGGATACATCTACTCCAGGGCTGTAGCCTACCAGAGCCTGGCGGACATTGGGATAGTGTCATTCCTTGGAGCCAGCCAGCTCGCTCCTGCGGCTCTGGGAGGCCTTTACTGGAAGAAGGGGAGCAGAGAGGGAGCCATTGCAGGGCTCGTCTCAGGAATTCTCATCTGGATCTACACAGCCCTCGTCCCGAGCCTGGCAGAAGGAGGCCTGGTGCCGCAGAGCCTGATAACACAGGGGCTGTTTGGAATAGGCGCCTTGAGGCCCACTGCTCTCTTCGGACTGGGAATAGACCCCTGGACCAACTCAATGTTCTGGTCGCTCCTGATCAACAGCAGCCTGTACGTGCTCATATCCCTGGCATCAAGGCCAAGCCAGATAGAGGAGGCCCTGACGGAGAACTTCGTGGATATCTACAAAGGCAGATCTGCAGCCATACCGATGGACAAGGTGGACATAAAGGTCAGGACTGTAGACGAGCTTGAGGCAATCCTGGCACAGTACGTGGGACAGGAGAGGGCAAAGCGCCTTACCGAATCCGAACTTACCAGGCTTAACGCCAAGAGAGATGGCGTTAACACAGAGCAGCTCCTGGAGATGTGGTCTGAGCTTGTGAAGACACTGACTGGATCTGTGGGCTCTTCTGCAACCAGGATGATTGTAGAGGAGAAGGTCTCTGTAAAGCCAGTATTGGAGGCTGCTGAGGCCACAAAGCCAGCCTACGAGCTGACGGCCGGAAAGATCTACCTGGCTCCAGACAAGGCATACGAGATCTTCAAAGACCAGATAACCCACGGTATAGAAGGCCTGTGCATAACCAGGCTCGACCCAGAAGAGGTCAGGAGGACCTGGGGATTTAAAGAGACTCCCATAATCAAGCTCAGCAACGAGAAAGGAGGAGACAGGTACATATCTCCCACCAACCTGCCGCTATTATACCTGACCATAAAGTCTTTCGTGGAGTCAAGCAAGAACAGCATAGTTCTTGTAGACAGCATCGAGTTTCTGGCAGATCAGAACAGGGGACTCGTCCCTGACAGAGATCTTCTGGACTTCGTGTACCAGCTCGAAGTCCTCTCCAGAAAGTCCAGGCTGATCCTGGCAGAGAGGCCTTCTTACGTTCACGTGTCCCTTGGCCAGGATGTAACTGTGGTCAAAGAGCTGATATTCAGTCTGGGTCCACTTTCATCCTACCTCTTCAAGGCATTCTCAGATGCCATGCTCTCAGGCCTGGACCAGGCCGCAAGAGAAGACGTTATCAGGGAGGGAAATGCGTCTATTGAATCTGGAAAGTTCCTTGACGGGTGCAAGCAAGAGCAGCCCCTGAGAGGATCGTCACAGGAGGATGATGCATCAGGTTCCTGCGACCCAGATATGGCCGCTGCAGCCCCAAATCTTGCAGAATCGAGGCCGAGCGACCTGGACTTGAACCGTCCCCTGACCAGAAGGGAGTTCTTCACGGCCATCAGGCACCTGGCAAGGATAATACGCAGGCATAAGCCGGACTTCGACATGATGGCAGCTCTTGGCAGCATGATGAAGAGCTACGGCCGAAGCCCCTACGAGGTGACCCTCGTCCCAGGCACGACCTACGTCATAGAGGAGGAGAAGCCTGGCAAGTCTCTTGAGATCTTCAGCGAGCTTGTGAACCACGGAATGGACGGCCTGTGCATAAGCAGGTACAACCCAAGGATCCTGAGCGATAGGTTCAACATACCAACAGAGACCATTGTGTGGATGACTCAGAAGAGCGAATCTGAGTACAGGTCTGTGGACCCGACCAACTTCCCGCGCCTGAGCAGCATACTCTCTGACTTCCTCCAGAAGGCGAACTACCCAGTGATACTGCTTGAGGGCTTGGGCTACCTGATCACCCAGAGCAACTACGAGACAGTTCTCAGGTTCATACAGTCCCAGAGAGACGACATAGCGCTCAAGAGCGCAATACTCCTGGTGCACATAGATCCTCTCTCTCTGGATACCAAGGAGCTCCACCGCCTGGAAAGCGAGATGGAGCCCCTGGAGTCCTCAGAATCTCTTAAATAGCAAAAGAGAGGTTGGAGATCATATGGTAGTGGAGTTGGGAGTTATAGGGATCGCAGTGCTCATTTTAGCTGCGATCTTCGGCGTGTTCTTGCTGCTCAAATCCATCAAGCACTTTGCAGTAAACGCCATAGTGGGCCTGGTTATACTGTTTCTTGCAAACGCCATAGCTGGGCTGTCAATAGGATACAGCTGGCTGGTCATACTGATATGCGCAATAGGCGGAGTGCTGGGCGCATTTCTGGTCATAGCGCTTCACATGATAGGAATAGCCTTCTGACCTTTTTTAAATCGAGTTTACAAGAGAGGGTGGGCGCCATCTGCAGGCGCCCTATCTCTTCAAAAACGTCGAAGCCACAGCCTCAAGACCGCGGTCTTGACCTGTGCCTGTGCATGACTGCGTTCTCGCATTTGCCGTGGAAGACGCAGACGATTCCAGCTGCAAAGAGCACAGCCAGGATTCCCGTTAAGAAGATGCCGTCGAAGACCCCTGCACCGCCTATCGAGAGCACCAGAGGCCGTGTCTGCTCGCCTATTGGGGATAGCACTGGCAATACCCCTGGTGTAAACAGGTTGAAGATATCTGCTCCAAGAAGCGTGCCTATTGTCCCGCTGATGTAGGCCAGAGACGGCGCCTTGTCATAACCGCGCGCAAGCATGAGTCCTGCTGCTGCAGCAAGCGTCGGCGAGAGCCAGAATGGGAGAACTATGCCCTCGTTGGCTATCGGCCTGGCCACGAGGTACGTGATCACAGCCACCACGAGTACTCCTAGAGCCGCCCTTGGAACTGTGGCTTTGTGCCTCCTCAACAGGTCGAGAGATATCGCCAGGGGAATTATGCAGCCGCCCAGGTTTACTGCCAGGTAGAGAGGATGGAAGTCGGTAGGAAAGCTCTGGCCTGTGGCGCTGGCCGCAGAGATGAACCAGCTGGGGTAAGAGGAGATGGGGCCTGAGTGAAGTGGAATGTCCACCATGCTCCCCAGGATCGAGCCGAAGACTGCTATCGAGGCGTGCCAGTGGTCGAAGCCGACCTGCTCAAATGCCGCCTCAGACAGCCTGATGAAGAGATAGATCACGATCAAGGGAACTGCCAGCACCAGAAGCAGAGCGACTATGGAGATTGGCAGGTAAAGGTATTCGAACAAAGTCAAGCACCTGATACAAGGTCGACTGGATAGTTAATAGACCTTTCCGAAGTCGGCTGGCGAAATATGATAGAAAAATCGCAAGTACGTAATTTGATGGCTCCTGTGACGATAATTAAGAATGCTCAGAAGCGACGCCAATTTATATATCGTATGATTATTAATGCCTGAGAGCGGTGCCTCAGACAACAATCTAAATATAACAAAACTTAGAGAGATATAACTGAAGCTGCGATCACATGACAGAGACCAAGTCTCCCATAGAAGAGAAGTTCTTCCAGGCCGCGAAGAAGAAGATCCCAGGGCTCATACCGCAGATGCCAGTCACAGCCTGCGGCAGGCCCTATCGCCTTGACTTCGCCAAGATAGTCAAGGACAGTTCTGGAAAAGATGTCCTCAAGGTGGCAATAGAGCTGGACGGATACGAGTATCACAGCTCAATTGAGCAGCGCAACCACGATGTCCAGCGCGACAGGGACCTGATGTACGAGGGCTGGCAGATCATACGGTTTACAGGGTCGCACATAAACAGAGACGTCGACAGGTGCGTGGACGAGGCCGCCCAGCTCATAGAGAAGTGGTCAAGCGATAAGGGACCTGCCACTGACATTAAGAGAGATGCAGCTCCATCAAATTCGTCATCAAATTCGTCATCAAGTCAAATCTCCACAAAGCCAGAAGGCAAGAAGCAAGAAGGCCGCAAACGAGAGAGCAAT
>CAZXDN010000037.1:19474-25956 GCA_964639235.1 uncultured Methanotrichaceae archaeon
AATCTCCACAAAGCCAGAAGGCAAGAAGCAAGAAGGCCGCAAACGAGAGAGCAATCAATTCAGGAATCAGAGAGAGAAAACGAGCCCCATAAGCCCGAAAGCTATCCTGGCGCTGGCACTTGCAATAGTTGTTTTGGGCGCGATAGTTCTGACATCAGGTTGGATGACGCAGGGCGTCTCGCCCGCCAGGTCAAGCAGCTCTCCTCCAAGTCTCTTGAGCCTGATCCCGGACCCTGCAGGTCCACAGGCGCCTGGCACAAAGGTTGTCTGGACAGCCAAGGCTGAGGGCGGCGCCGACCTGGTGTACAGGTTCTGGCTCAAAGGGCCTTCGACTGACGGTGGCTGGAGGGACGCCACTGGCTGGATAGAGGAGAACAGGTGGACCTGGGTCACGACATCCTATGACCAGGGCCAAAACCAGGTCAAGGCAGAGGTCAGGGAAAGAGAAAGCCCTGAGAGCCAGAGCAGCTACAAGGTGCAGGACTATTCCCTGGCCAACCTCAACATGCCCCCGAACATCACAGAGCTGAAATCCGACTCGTACAGCCCCCAGGACGCAGGGACGTCTGTCGTATGGATGGCCAGGGCAACTGACCCTGATGGCGACCCAATCCAGTACAGGTTCCTGCTGAAGGGCCCTGGAACTGGCCACATCTGGAAGGACATCACAGGCTGGGCCAAAGACGACAGCTGGAAGTGGAAGGCCTCGTCCAAGGACGTTGGGAAGAA
This sequence comes from uncultured Methanotrichaceae archaeon, assembly GCA_964639235.1. GTDB lineage: Archaea > Halobacteriota > Methanosarcinia > Methanotrichales > Methanotrichaceae > CAZXDN01. The sequence goes on from CAZXDN010000037.1 coordinate 20,204, forward strand.
CCAGATCCAGGTCCAGGCCAGGGACGGAAAGCATGCAGAGAAAGAAGATGTGTCGAGGACTGTCAACTTCACCATCTCCAGCACCAACCAGTCGCCTTCCATCTCGGACCTGACTCCAGACAAAGAGAGCCCTCAGCCCATCGGCTCCAGGATAACTTGGAGAGCCAACGCCTCTGACAAAGAAGGAGACACGATCTATTACAAGTTCTGGCTCAAGGGGCCCTCCACAGATGGCGAGTGGAGCGAGGAGACAGGCTGGATAGAGAGCGACAGGTGGTCCTGGAACACAGCCTCTCTGAAGGGAGGGAGCTACCAGGTCAAGGCTCAGGCAAAGGACGACGAGAACGGAGAAGACGACAGCGACTCAACAACCGCAGGATACGTGCTCACAGAAGAAGCGGCATATGCAAAAGAGGCCCCGGTTGAGGCCGCTGTAGAAGCCCCTGTGACGCCAGCTCCTGAAGAGACACCATCTCAGGCAGAGGTTCAGGAAGAGGCAAAAGAGCCTCAAGAGGTGGCCGAGACTGAGGAAAAACCGCCTGAGGAGACAGCCCAGGATGTCCAGCCCGAAGAGAGCGCAGACACAAGCCCCGCAGACACAAGCCCCGCAAACCAGGCCCATGAGTCTAACCCTGCTCAAGAGGCCACTGCCTTAGCCAGCTCGACCCAGCCAGAGCAAACTGAAAGCACGCGCGCTGGCAACTCACAGGAGAGCGTGCAGGACGGCGCAGGCGACGTAAAGGTTGCGGGCTCTAAAGAGACTGATGAGCCGCAGGAATCATCACAAGAGGCTCAGAATGCTCCAGAACCTGAGTTAGAGAGCTCAACTGATGCCAAAGAGGCCGCACCCAGCAGCCCTCAAGCAGACTCAGAGCCAGAGGCAAGCGAGATCCTCGAAAAGTCTTCAGAGGATACGAAAATCGATTCTTCAACTGACAGCTCGAAGAAAGGGGCATCTGCCCAGAAGAGCACCCGCTCATCAGGCGTCGAGGTGAAGAGCAGCACAGATAGCGATGCAGGTATGCACCAGGACGACGGCTCCCTTTACCTGGGAGGAGACACTGGAGAGCGCATCCTCTCCAGGATTGCTCCTGCAGGCTCAGCACCAACCAGCGCCTGATTTTCCGACCCAGATCGCTCAGCCTTCTTAAAGCAGAACGCGCCCTTCCTGACAACCATTCATGTGGCTTGACAGTCCTATCAGCTGTGCTCAAACGCAATTCCAGAGGAGTTGGAGAGCCATTGCTGAAGACCACAAGGTTAAATGCTTCCACCCCTACCAGTTGCCGAGGGGATTTAGATGGCAATTATCTCAGGTCAAGAACTCACAATCCTCATGAGAGAAGGCCTCGTGTCCGAGCTGATAGATCAGGAGGCCCAGATCCAGATGTGCGGCGTGGAGCTGACGCTCCGAAAGATTGAGAGGTTCACATCTCAGGGCGCAGTGGCCTACGACAACAAGGAGAGAAAGCTGGCAGCAGCTGAAGAGGTCACATTTGGCCATGACGGCTGGGCAGACCTGGCTCCAGGGCCCTACCTGGTCACCTTCAACGAGATAGTCTCGATTCCAAGAGATGTCGCAGCCATTGCCAGGCCTAGATCGAGCCTGCTTCGAAACGGTGCCAGCTTGGAAACCGCTCTCTGGGACCCAGGCTACAGGGGAAGGAGCCAGTCGCTTCTCGTGGTCCACAATCCCTCAGGCATAAAGCTCAAGGAGAACGCCCGTCTGATGCAGCTGGTCTTCCTGAGGTTGAGCCAGGACGCAGAGAAGGTCTACTCAGGAATCTACCAGGGTGAGAACATTCCCAAGACTGCCCAGGATTGAGGCTGCTTGGGAAGGGCTGAGGTCGAAATCCGGGCAACGCCATCAGCGCCCAGGCGTATAGCTTGCCATGGACCTGGTGATCTTTCCTTCTGAGTTGAGGGTCATGACCTCTGAGGTGTACATCGAGCCAAGGCCCCGGTAGTTCAAGACGAGGCTCTCCTCGCCAGGAGTGACCTCTAGGAGCTCGAACTTCAGGTCTGGATAAAGCTCGAAAGCGCCCTCGAAGATCCTCCTCAGATTGTCTCTTCCCTGGACGAGCCCATCGCTGCAGCCCAGAGTCCTGAGCATGAAAGGAGCTATCACCTCTGCTGCATCTGCATAAAGGTCCAGAAGCTCTGCTGTGCTGTGGTCGTTCCAAGCCTTGATCCAGAATTGGGCAAAATTTTCGGCCTTATTGCGATCGATCATCACATGATTTAACTGGCCACAAGATGTTTAAGAGTTCCGATTGGGACGGCCAGAGGTTCCATTTATCCTGCGCCTTCTGCCCTTCCTGGGCTTAAATCCCTGGCAGAAGCCATCGCGTCTTTCGCCTCAGCCACTCGCCCAAGTGCCAAAAGGGCCTGGCTCTTCCTGATCCACAGGGCCGGGTCCCTGAGCCTGATCTCTATCGCCCTCAGATAGCACCTCAGAGCCTCATCGTACCTTCCCAGCCTCTGGAGGGCGACTCCCTTTGCCTCCCACACATAGGCGTACTGAGGATTTATCTCAAGGGCTTTATCGAAGCATTCCAGGGAGCCATCGTAATCTCCCCGATCGTAGAGCGTCACTCCTTTTCCCTGCCAGGCCTTGGCATAGGAAGGATCTATCTCCAGAGCCCTGTCATAGGACTGCAGGGCTTCCTCGTGGCGCAGGAGATCGCGAAGGACGTCTCCACGGTTGGTCCAGGCAGCCAGGTCAGAGGAATCCACGGATAATGCCCCGTTCAATCCGTCCAAGGCCTCAAGCAGCCTGCCGGAGTGATGAAATGCGACGCTTCTGTCTATGATGACTGGAACAAACTGGGGATTGATCTCCAGAGCCCTGTTGAAAGACACTATGGCTTCGCTCACTCTGCCAGACCTGCACAGCGCAACTCCTCTTCCCTGCAAGGCGAGGACGTGCTCAGGCTTGACCTTCAATGCATTATCGAAAGACTCCACAGCCTCCTGGTATCTTCCAAGGTTGGTCAGTGCAAGGCCCCTGTTGCTCCAGGCATCTGCCAGATTCGGGTCCAGCCTCAGGGCCCTGTCAAATGCCTCTATAGCCACATCGTACTCCCCCAAGTCGTAATGGGAGACGCCCTCGTCATTTATATCCTCAGCATGCGGCATCCAATGCCTCCACAGCCCTAAGGCCAAAATTCATCAAACAGTATTTATAGAGCTATAGTCTCCAAAATCTAAATAGGTTTTCTTCAAGATCGCTGCATGACAAGCATCTGTTTAGATGGCCCCATCCTCATTTCAAGACCAAAACCCATCTCAATACTGACGCAAAGCAACTCGCCGCAATGTATGTTAATCTCAAAAGGCAATACACATAAATGCTATTTGGACTGTTCTGTTTGGTTCAAAGGTCAAGGAGAGATCTCAGTTGAAAGGATTAAGCCAAGACGAGCAGGAGGTCTTTGACCAGGACCGCTATGAGCTTCTCCAGCAGATCGACCAAGCTCTGAATATTCCAATGGCAATCCTGGGATTCGCGTGGCTCGGCCTGCTTGTGTTCGAGCTCTTGTGGGGCCTGACGCCAGCCTTAGAGACGCTCCTTGCCGCCATCTGGATCGCATTCATAGTCGATTTTCTCCTCAAGCTGTTCCTAGCCCCCAAGAAGGCAGAGTTCGCCAAGTCCAACTGGATCACAGTCATAGCCCTGATAGTTCCAGCCTTCAGAGTATTTCGCGTCCTGAGCGTTCTCAGGTTTGCCAGGGGCATAGCTCTGACCAGGATCGTCAGCTCCATAAACCGCTCAATGAAGGCTCTGAGGTTTACAATGGGCCAGAGCGGCTTTGGCTATGTGGTGGCTCTGGCCTCGATAGTGGCCCTTGCAGGCTCTGCAGGCATGTACGCCTTCGAGAGGGGGATCAACCAGGACATAAGGGGATTTGGAAGCGCACTTTGGATCACAGCCACTGCCATAACCATTGGCACAGATTACTGGCCACGCTCGCCTGAGGGCATGCTCCTGATCTTCATGATGGACCTCTTCTCTTTCGCAGTCACAGGATACGTCACAGCCATCCTTGCCAGCTACTTCATAGGCAAAGATGCAGGCATAGACAACCACGCCAGCGCAGAGGAGAGCGATAAGGCCATAGAGGAGATCAGGTCTGAGGTAAAAGCCCTTAGAGAAGAGGTCAGTTCCATATCAGAGCTGCTGAGAAAAGGCCGCAGGGATTGATGCATGGAAGGCTCAGCAGATTTGGCACAGTACAGAAAACGGCGAAAGAACCCCATACCAAAGCCTTTTATCCACCTGTATCATCTTATTTCAATAGAGATATAATAAGAATACATAAAAAGGAATTTATTCATTATGGTCGAGATGAACCAGAGGCAGGCAGTTCTCTTCATCAGCTGCATGTCCTCATTTATCACGCCCTTCCTGGCATCTTCAGTAAACGTAGCTCTGCCCACCATAAACTCCGACTTCGCAGTCACAGACCAGGCGCTTCTGGGATGGGTGGTGACTGGATTTCTCCTGTCTGCAGCCATATTCGTGGTGCCTTTTGGCAGAGTTGGAGACATATTTGGAAGAAAGAAGGTCTTTGCCATCGGACTGTCTGTGCTGGCTGTGTCATCGCTTCTGTGCAGCCTCTCGGACTCCATCTACATGCTGATAGCATCAAGAGTGGTCGAGGGCTTTGGAAGCGCCATGATATTCGGCACAGGAATTGCCATCCTCACCTCGGCTTATCCTGCAAGCGAGCGCGGCAAAGTCCTTGGGATCAACGTGGCCATTGTCTACCTGGGGTCTTCAACAGGGCCGTTTCTTGGAGGCATCATAACCGAGTACCTTGGCTGGAGGCACATCTACTCAGGCACGATGGTCTATGCCCTTTTGGTCGCCCTGCTCACCTTGATCAAGATAAAGCAGGAATGGCGCTGCGCAGAGATGGGAGACTTCGACTTCGCAGGAAGCGCGCTTTACGCAGGCATGCTTTTGTCCCTGATGTACGGGCTCTCCCTCATTCCCGACCGGTCTGGAGCATACCTGCTCGGCCTGGCAGGTCTCATAGCCATAGCCTTATTCCGCTTGGAGATGGGACGCAAAAATCCTATACTGAAGATGAGCGTATTCAAGAACAACACAGTGTTCCTCTTCTCGAATTTGGCTGCGCTGATCAGCTACAGCGCAACGTTTGCAGTGGGATTTCTCCTGAACTTATACCTGCAGTACCTGAAGGGCTATGGCCCGCAGATGGCGGGGCTCATACTAGTCTCACAGCCCATCGTCCAGGCGGTCTTCTCGCCGATGGCCGGCCGCCTCTCAGACAGGATAGAGCCCAGGATCGTCGCATCCACAGGCATGGGGCTCTGCTCTGCAGGCCTTGCGCTCTTCGCCCTGCTGACCCCACAGACGTCCATGAACATGATACTGGCAAGCCTGGCACTGCTGGGGCTTGGATTTGCCCTGTTTTCGTCACCAAACACCAACGCCATAATGAGCTCTGTTGAGAGGTGCGATTACGGTGTCGCCTCTGGAATGGTGAGCACCATGAGGCTCATAGGCCAGATGATGAGCCTGGGACTGGCCACGCTCATATTCTCCCTGATCATGGGCCATGTAGAGATCTCTCACGCCCAGCTCGGATCGCTCATGGAGAGCATAAAGATAGCATTCATGGCGTTTGCTACACTGTGCATCATAGGCACGGGATTTTCTCTGGCGAGGGGAAAACTGCAGGATTCGTGAGCCTGTACTAATTCACCACAGAGGCACACAGAGG
>CAZXDN010000037.1:26056-27311 GCA_964639235.1 uncultured Methanotrichaceae archaeon
CACAGAGGCACAGAGATTTTAATATTAGGGCGAGATACTTATAAAAATTATTGATTAACGAAACCGTAGAGAGGCAAAGGACTTTGGCCTTCTTGCCAGAACCGGATTTTCGTTCTCAGTGTCTCTGTGGTGAGTTGTTTTGTCCAGCTATGGTTTCTATGCCCAACAGCTCAATAATGGTAGACTGCCCGACATACGACCTGCCCCAAAACTGTGATACAATAGTTATCTGCTCATGGCTGACATCTCAAGAGCAAATGGTACCCTAGATTGGCCCTGAAGGGAATAAAAGGTCAATAATATCATGGACTGTTGTAGGAGGGATTGTAGTCGGCGTAATATGCGCGTGCAGCTCCTGCAAGAGATACAGCGCTTACCTGCCGTGCAAGGATCTGGAGAGGGCGAAGAGATGCGTGAAGGAGAGATGTCCCGAATGCGGAGGAGAGCTGATATTTTATGATGTAGAGGACAAAGGCTATTAGACATGGCTCTTCTGCGAGGGGTGGGGTTGATTTATATTTCAATGCGAGAACTGATGATGGGATTTAGAGATGAGCAAGGTTGATGACACAGGGCTGAAGCTGCGTGGCTTCATCAGACAAAAAGACGGCGATCACTTCGTAGTCAGGGTGAAGACGAAGCTGGGAGAGGTCAGCTCCCAGCAGATGGCCAGGCTCTCTGAGGTTGCAGACAGATATGGGCAAGGGCACATATACCTCACCAACAGGATGAACATCATAGTGCCCTGGGTGGGCCGTGAGCACCTGGAAGATGTGAGACGAGCTTTAGAGGAAGTCGGGCTAACCGTCGGAGGCACAGGCCCCACTGTGCGCCCGATTGTCGCCTGCGTGGGCACGATATGCGATCACGGCCTTGCAGACACCCAGGGCCTGGGAAAGCTCCTCGATGAGAAGTTTGCTGGCAGAAAGCTGCCTGCAAAGCTCAAGATCGCAGTGACAGGGTGCACGAACGACTGCGCCAAGGTCGAGATAAACGACATCGGATTCATGGGGCGGCGCTCGGATAAGGCGGCTTCTGAAGGGAGGTGCTATGAAGCGTACCTCGGCGGCATGTTCGGCAAGGCCCACAGAGTGGGCGCTCCAGTGGGAAGACTGCTCAGCGCTGAAGAGGCAGTCGAGCTGGTAGAAAGGGTGATAGACTACATGGAGAAGAACGCCATGCCGGGAGAGAGGCTGGGCGCGATCATGGAGCGAGTCGGGACAGATGAAGTTCTAAAACAGCTGGGATTTTCGCC
>CAZXDN010000038.1:0-2905 GCA_964639235.1 uncultured Methanotrichaceae archaeon
ATTATCCGAATGCGATGCCTTAATGCTAGCGCTGTAGACCTCGTGCCTGTCTCCGTAAATCGCCCTGAGCAGCCCTTCTGCTATCTGAGATCTGGCTGAATTATGAACGCATAGGAAGAGAACCTTCTTTCTTCCTTGGTTTTTCGATTCCAATGTCTTTGGTCTCGCGTCACCTTCTTTTTGCCTGATTATTCCTCTGAGAGTACATGAGACGTTGATGCATACATCGTCCTATGGCGATAAGTTTATACCTGAATATTGACTTTCAATATATTGCAATGGCCCAAAAATCAATCTCAGACCTGCGAGCGAAGATCCTGAGTGCCTTGTCGGACCCTACCCGCCTGGAGATACTTGAGTACCTAGGCGAGAGCGAAAAGTGCGTCTGTGAGATAATCCCGGCTTTCCAGAGATCACAATCTACCATATCCAAGCATTTAAACATCCTCTATGAGGCAGGCATCCTGGACCGGGAGATCGATGGAAAGAGGACACTCTATAGGGTAAAGGACCCCCAGTTGTTCGATGTCATAAAAGCGATCGATACTCTGGCACTGAGACAGATTTCCGATCTCGTTGAAGTGGGAAAGGCCTTGGAAGAATCCCTGGCCAAGTAAAGGAGCACTATCTTATGGTTACGTTCACACTAATGGCAGCCCTTCAAGCAGGTCTCACAACTTTGCTGGAATATCTCTCAGCGCACGTTTTGACGTGCCTGGTGCCAGCATTCTTTATTGCAGGCGCTATATCGGTGCTCCTGCATAAGGAGACAGTGCTGAAATACTTTGGGAGAGACGCTCCTAAGTGGCTCTGCTATTCAGTTGCTGCCACATCAGGCACCATCCTCGCAGTCTGCAGCTGTACTATACTTCCCATGTTCGCAGGCATAGAGAAGAGAGGTGCAGGAATAGGTCCAGCCACCGCCTTTCTCTTCTCAGGCCCGGCAATCAACCTCCTGGCCATAATCCTGACTGCCAGAGTCCTTGGTCTGGATTTGGGGATTGCAAGAGCTGTGGCTGCAGTATCTATGGCTATGGTAATCGGCCTTATCATGGCTGCAATATTCGAGAGAAGCCCAGTGAAGTGCGAAGCTCCAGCTGGCGGCATGCCTGTCCAGGCTGCTCAGGTGACAGGAGATCCCGATGGAAAAGGGCAATCCGAGCGCATATCAATCCTGTTCCTGGCGCTTCTAATAGGAATACTGCTTTCAGCTACATCGCAACTGGATTTCTGGCTGAAATGGACCCTTGTTGCAGCATTTATAGTTGCTGCGGCCCTTGTCCTGAGAAAGTACTTCTCATCTGATGAGAAGAGCGCTTTCTTTGACGAGACATGGAGCCTCTTCAAGAAGATCTTCCCACTGCTGATCGTGGGCACCTTCATCACTGGCATAATTGGCTATTTCCTGCCAGTAGATCTTATCAGATCAATCTTCGGCTCTAACAGCTTCCTGGCTTGCTTCATCGCTTCTGTTGTGGGGGTCCTGCTCTATATGCCGACGCTGCTGGAGGTGCCAGTTGTAGGGACATTATTTGGTTACAGTGCAGGCATCACCGCCCCAGGTCCAGCGTTGTCCCTGTTGCTCGCAGGGCCATCCTTAAGCCTGCCCAGCATGATAGTGATCACAAGGGTCATAGGCCTGAGAAAAGCAGGCGTTTACTTTACGCTGGTAGTGATCATCTCCACACTCGTAGGAATGCTCTATGGAGCGATCGTGGGATATAGAATTGTATAAAGATCTTGCAACTGGTGACAAGTTATGAAGATAGAAATCCTCGGAACAGGCTGTGCCAAGTGTAAGAGCTTGGCGAAGAACGTAGAGAAGGCAGTCCAGGAGCTGGGCATCAATGCAGATATTGTGAAAGTAGATAGCATCACAGAGATCATGGACCGCGGGGTGATGATGACTCCTGCCCTGTATATCGATGGTGAGTCCAAGATGGTCGGCAAAACTGCGACTGTGGAAGAGATCAAGAGGATGCTTAAGAAGTGATGTGAGGGATCAAAATGGCATTTATGGATGAAATGCTGCCAGAGACAAATGAAGCCTTTGGAAAGATGAGAGAATCGATTTTCCAGGGCGGAGAGCTGGACAGGAAAACAAAGGAACTCATTGCTGTTGCCTCCTCGGTTCTCATGCGCTGCCAGTTCTGTGTCCATGTGCACTCTCAAAGAGCCATAGAACATGGGGCAACTAAAAAGGAGATTGCTGAGGCAATTGCCGTTGCCATGTTTATTGCTGCCGGCTCCCAGATTGGCTGGACAAACGATATCGGCAAAAGCGCTTATGATCTCATCTTCGAAGACAAAAAGTCAGAAGAAGTGGAGAAAGGGAAGGGATGCTGCTGCGGGAGATAAGGCATCGAACATATTGAGTGAATGATTAAGAAATGAGGTTTAGCTATGGAAGGAAAAAAGAAGTGTTTATGTAGCTCCGGCAATGTGAAGATCGCTGCATGTTCAGGAGGCTCAAACGTCGGTCAGATAGCGAACCAGGCGGCAATAGACCTGGCAAAAGAAAAGGTGGGCGGGTTCTTCTGCCTGGCAGGTGTGGGAGCGCACATAAACGGATTGGTCAAAGTCGGAAAGGAGGCTGACCTGATGATATCCATCGATGGATGCCCTATGCAGTGCGCTGCAAAGACGCTACAACATGCCGAAATTGAGCCTGCCATACAGGTTATCGTGACCGATCTGGGGATTGAAAAATCCCATGACATGGTGGTTGGTCAAAAAGAGTGCTCAATAGTTGTTGAAAGAGTCAAAGAGGAGATGGGCCTTAACCAGCCAGCTAACTGCTCAAGTGAGGATGAGACAACCTGCAATTGTGTTTGAGCAGTGTGCCAGAGACAGCTGGCATCCTTAACCTATTATAAGGGCACTCTGAAGATAACTCTGAAGATAA
>CAZXDN010000038.1:3005-17975 GCA_964639235.1 uncultured Methanotrichaceae archaeon
CAGCTGGCATCCTTAACCTATTATAAGGGCACTCTGAAGATAACTCTGAAGATAAGACAATCTGTCACATCCCATCACTTTTCTTTCAGCCATATTCAGGGGGAGAATGCTTGCGGCCTTCGTGGTCACTATCATGACCATCGCGATTATAGCAGGATATCTGGCCCTGGTGGCGATGTGAATACCAGCAAAGAACAGGAGAGATCTAGAAAACACCTCGCTTCACCTAAATCATCTTCCAGTAAATGAGCGGGGCCATAGTAAACAGCGTTATTCCCGTTATCAATCGTATAGCGACTCTGTGTTTGTTCCTAAATTGATCCACTTGCTCAGGGCTCATGCCTAATGCGATGATCCCTCCAATGAGGAGAACGGGAAGTGCTATACCTATGTTGTAAATCCCCAGATAGAGCATCCCTGATGAGGCATATCCCTGGCTGGAGATCATGCCTATGATTGCGACGTAGATGCCTCCTACGCAGGGAGCTCTTACCAGAGAGAAGAGCGCTCCCAAGAGGAAATATGAGCTAAGCCTCTGGCTGTTAACGACAGCGCGGACATATTTTTTGGTCCAGTCAGTGATAAAAAGAGACATGCCTCCACCATGCAGCCTCCTGGCGTCCTCCAGCTGCATTAGCCCCATAACTAGCAGGATAGCTGCCAGGACAGATCGGAAGATGGATGTAGTGGCCTTTTCTTGTAGAACGCTAAATAGGCCAGCTCCGAAAACGATGTAAACCGTGAACATGCCCAGAGAAAAGGCTGCCACCATAGCCAAGATGTCTCTTCTGCGGCCTGTAATGGCGAGGATCGAGCTTGCCAGAAAGGCCAGTATGGCCAGAAGACAGGGGTTGAAGCCCGCCAAAAATCCGGCTGCAAAAACAGTAGCTACAGATGATATGGCAATGTGTCCGAGGGTATCTGGGGCAGCGTCCCTGGCGCATGCTGGAGAGGCAATTGTGGCGTTCGTGGAATTACAGCTGGCTAAGCCAGGCGACGAAATCATGGCTAATATCGCCATCAGCAAAGCCGCTCTGATGCAAAGTCGCATTGCCTGCATTCTTGTATCCCTGGATAGATGTGTCCTGAATAGTTTTATCACAGCAGCTGAAGGTGAGTTCTGAAAAGGAGCTATGCATTGGATTATTTATTGTTATTGATGCTGCACAACTTCACCTTTCTCGTACAACTTCACCTTTCTCGTTCCCGATTATCGCCAGCAATTGAGGTTGCCATAAAATAAAAGAGAAAGCTGATTGAGAGACTTCCATTCTCATGGACATTTCGTGTTATCGGGCTTCTCTAAACCGCCAGCTTGTCTCGCCCAGCTACCACACCGGGTTACCACAGCTTGAATCCGAAGTACCTCACTGCATAGATCAGGCCTATCACAATCACCGCCAGCCCAAATGCCTTCGTCGCCCATTTCCCAGCATAAATGTACTTCTCGCCAATTTGCCCTCCAACTGCTCTAGAGAAGGTGGCAATGGGAATTACAGGCACTCCGTGTCCAACTCCGAAGACAAAGAGCATCATGCCTCCGGCGAGAGGCGTCACGTTCTGGGATATGAGCCATATGAGCACCGGGAAGACCAGAGAGACTGCACAGGGTGCCCAGCCCAAGGCAAAGAAGACTCCCAGAGTGAAGGCTCCAATGAAGGCTGAATACTTGAAGAGGTCCATTGATATGTTGACCAGCCTTTCCATTATGCCCTTCTTCACCTCTGGTGGATCGTCTGGATCAGCTTTGCGGATTGAAAGGCGCGAGCGCACCGGTTCGATGATCTCGCCTATGGGCTTGATTATATTTATGCCCAGGACAATCATCAGCAGTCCGGCTGCCAGGTCGAAGAATCGGGCCTGGCGGATGAAGACTCCAATGTCTGATAGAAACAGCCCCACCACGAAGAAGACTGCAGCCATTCCCAGGGTGAAGGCCACGCCGATCATGAAGCCCTCTTTAGAGGCCGCGGCAGATTTCTTGAGGTATTCCTCTTTCCTGCGTGCGGTCATTACGTAGGAGAACATGGCCAGCAGCAGTGCTACTGAGCATGGAGAAAGAGAGGTTACAATCCCCAGGAAGAACATGCCCAGGTAGTTTACGCCCTGGCTTGATGCTATCCCTTTAAATCCAGAAGTTTCGCCCTGCTCTATGCCCTTCAGGTCGCTATACAGAGTCTCAGCGCTCTGAATGCCATCTATCTCTCCCTTGCCGAGCTGATATACGTGATACAGGCCCGCCACCTTTCCCTCTTTATCTATCAGTATCAGAGTCGGGTTGGCAAAGCCGCCCTCAAGGGTGGAGTAGTCGATGTACTTGCCAGTAAGTGGATAGGGCTCAAAGTCCTCGATCCAGGGCCAGGTTACATTGATCTTCCACCACTCCCTGGCCAGCGTTGGCCCATTCTTGGAATAGGGATTCTTCCGGACATTGAGGGTGATGATATTGAGGGAGGGATCTTTCTCCCTTAATAAAGAGAGCTGGCTTGTCTGAGCGTTTAGGGCATGCTCGCACTCTCTGCAGAGTGGACTTTCGATGTTGGTGATGTGCAGAAGGACCGCTTCACCACGATAGCCGCCAAGAGAAATGTTATTACCATCAAGGTCCACTGCCTGGAAATCAGGGGCAGTTGCCTCCGCTGCCTCCTGAGAAAGCCCTGTGGAAGAGCATAAGAGAAGAGAACCCAAGATGACAAAAAAGATGATCGGCCTGGATGTCAGGGATTTTTTACATTTCATTGACATGATAACAATCCCATATCAAAGGTCGGCTCTCACTGATTCCAGTTAGCGGAGTTATCGTCGTACTGACTTATGGCATCCTCCACATAATTCCTGATCCAGTCCTCGCCCGTGACTTCGTCCGTGCTATGCCATACTGGCACTACCTCTCCTTCGGAGTTGGGAGCCAAGGTTACAATAACTGTCATAGGCACATATATGGTTTCGCCATTGGGATCATAAGCCTGCAGCCCTTCTTCTGCCCTGATATCGCCGTCTTCAGCACTTATCTCATAAACCGAGATCTTTCCATCGAATTCATCAGCTATCTTCGTTACGGCTTCTGTTTGGGGCACGCAATAATCGCAGCTCTTATGCACATAGACCAGCACAGGCTTGCTTTCCAGGGCATCCAAAACCCAGGATGGGTGGTTGACCTCTTTGCCTGCACCCGTGGATTGATCGGGATATGCAGTCCACCAGTCATCGTTTCTAGATCCCACAGAATATTCGGCAGCTGTAGCGACAAAGCCGGATGCCAAAAGCATGATAGCAATCAAGGGTGTTATGCATATTATTTTCTTAATCACGTACTCTCCACTCCCATGTCGTCTCATACCCACTCCCACACATTCCCATGCCAACGTTGGTAACATTGGCCTATTGCCCACACACAGTGCTTGTTTATCCTTCGTATCGACATTGGTGGATATAAGTCTTTCTATTTTGGGTCTCTTAAAGGGCAACATAGCAAAAATATTGGGCCTGAGTCCCTTGGATAAGGCAAGTTTGTGCAGACATATTCGTTCTCAATTGTTAATTCTCGCTCTCCCAAGCTTGAATCAGAGTATAATCTCAACTATATTTTATATAAGACATCTGTCGAAGTTCAGTTAAACCACATGACGGGAAAATCTTATATATCGAAAAAGGCTGATATGAAAGACCAAACGGCTGAGGGAATGGAGATGAGGCCAATATCTATTACCGTAATGATATAATGTCAAGCTGCGAGGATTAATTCATGGCATGCACTTCTGAAGAGGCGGTCAACAGGATGACTCGGCTGATCGGCGATCCAGATAAAGCCGAATGCAAAGTCAGCAAGCTCCGTTCTCTTACTGACAAGATTGATGAAAAGGAGGTCGAGGTGGAGGCTGAGATATTCAAAGCCATGTCGGACCCATGCCGCCTCAAGATCCTCATGCTTTTAAAGGAAGGGGAACTGTGCGCCTGTGAGATCATGGTCGGCCTGGAAAGGCCTCAGTCCACTACATCGCATCACCTCTCCATCCTCAAAGATGCTGGTCTTATCAAAGAGCGCAAGGACGGAAAATGGTCCAGATTCCGGCTGTCTGAGGGCGCCATAATAGAGATGCTCAATCTGGCAAAGCTGATAAAAGATGCTAAAGCTTGAGAGAGGCAGTAACGATGAGCAGGTTCAATAATATTCAAACCAACCAGAATAGTTCAACTATTTATGGGAAAAATACGGGCGTCAGCAACATATTTTTTCTCGGAGTTCTGACGTTTTCCTTGATCGCTTTTGCTCCGGCGGCTGACGCTGGCTGCAGCTGTAGCGGTGGCACCTGGGACCCCTATAGCTTCCTAAACGGCGATTCAGAAACCGGACAGCCCGTCAAGACTGGCAGCACACAGAGCAGTGCTGCTCAAAGTTCAGGCAGCGCAGCTCAAAAAACGACAGATAGATATGATTCGTTTCCTAACGGCGATATCCTCAAGCCTATGAAGAGCGTTTCCAGCTCAGAGGTCGTATTGGACGTATCCAATGGCGAAGGCTATGCTGCGTCTCACATTAAGAACGCCATTCACATCCCCACCAAAGATTTTCTTGATAACGAAGGCAATTTGAGAACCGCTGAAGAGCTTGCCAAGATCCTGGGCGATGCAGGCATATCTAAAGACGACTCAATCGTAGTTTATGGGACCTCTGAGAGATCTGGGGAACCTGAGTTCGCCTTCCTGGTACTGAGCTACCTGGGACAAAAAGACGTAAAGCTTCTTGACGGAAACCTGGAAGACTGGAAGGCTGCAGGCCTGCCTGTAGAAGAGCAGGAAAATAAAATGCCGGTAGTTGAGTATAAACCCCAGGTCAACTCTGGAATCATTGCCGAATATGAGTACGTGAAGTCCGGTGAAGCTCAGATCGTGGATGCCCGGCCCTTTCTGGAGTTCAGCAGTGGCCGCATACTCGGCTCTACAGCATTTGATCCCGCCAATGTAATCAAAGGAGATAAGATCAAGGACGCTGGGGATCTCAGCACCGTTTTCGATAGACTGAGCAAGGAAACGCCAATCGTGGTATATTCAAGCGACTACAGTCGGTCATCTCTGGTCTGGTACGCTCTTCGGCTCATGGGATACGAGGCTGGCATATATACCTGGGATGACTGGAAGGCTCATGAGTTCGCTGATGCGAATGATGAGACGACTCTATCTGGAGATGACGCAGCTAGCTCGAAGTATGCAAAGCTTGGCAGCACGTAATAGTTCAGGCTTTCACAGGAGGGATTGGTTAGGTGTCAAATGGAGTCAGCAAGGGCTTGGATTTTTTATCTAGGTACCATAGCTCTTGCAAATGTTGGCACTTAAGCTGAGAGATAGATATTATCCTGGTGCGCCTGAAAAGATATTTTGCGGAAACGCAGACCTAAGGTGAGATAAATGCCTGGATCACCCGCTGAGGTAAAGCTCGTAAGCAATGCAATGGCCAATGCCACGAGGAGAAAAATCATGGCCATGCTGGTTGAAGGCAGAAGGACGCCTGATGAGATCGCCAAGTCTGTAGGTCCAAATATGCTGGATTATCACCTCCAGATGCTGCAGCAGGCAGGTCTGGCAGAGGCCAAAGAAGGGGCAGTAGAGATCACTGAGTTTGGCAAGAACTTCATGGAATCCAAGTCCGAGAAGCCATCAGAAGTTAAAAAAGACCTTTCTGGAACAGGGCCAATTGAGATTGCTGAGGTCAAGCAGCTCCTGCCCTGCATTGCTGATAGTTCCAAGTTCAGGATAATAGCCAGGGTTGCTCCACCGCTGGGTGGTGCCCTCAAGCTTCTGGAGCCCCTGTTCCCGAGGGCCAGATATTCAGACAAAATTGGAGCTCTGATAATCCAGAAAGGGAGTGTCCTGACCACGATCTACTCGACCGGGAACATAACTATGACTATGGTCCGGAGCGAGCAAGAGGCAAAAGAGGCCCTTGAAGATCTTAAGAAGACCATAAACGAGGCCATAGTCAAAGGCGTCACACCGGTTCCAAGGGAGAAGGTCAAGGTAGATCACGCTGAAATTTTCGAGTATCTGCCAAAGACCAACTGCAATTTATGCGGCGACCAGAGCTGCTATACTTTCGCCATCAAGCTGGTGGGCGGCGAGACTACGCTTGATAAATGCACGCCTCTGCTGGATGCCAGGCATGCAACCAGCCTGGAGCACCTCAAGGCCCTGGTGGTATATCTCTAAATGGATAAATCCATGAGGGTATTGACTATAGTGCTGACAGATGGGCCGTACATCTCAGAGTATGCGGATATGGCATATAAGATAGCAAAGGCTGCCCTGAAGCACTATCAGGTCAATATCTTCCTTTACCTTGATGGAATACATGTTCCCAAGTCAGGCCAGAAGCCAGCTATGTTTGCCAACATCGGAGAGCTCTTCCAGGACCTGGCCAGGGAGGGAGCAATAATCAGGGCCTGTATCAGGTGTGCCACCGCCAGGGGGTACAGAGCCGAAGAAGATCAGAGCTGCAGAGATTACCCTGAGATGATTAAGATCACCAGCATTTATGAGCTGGCAGAGATGCTGAGCCAGAGCGATAAAGTAATCTCCCTATCAAGATGAGATCGATATTCTATCTCCTGGATGCTGCCCCCTATGGCAGCGAGAAGGCTTTCGGCCTCTTGAACGCGGCCATAGTCAGCCTGGCAAAAGGCGAAGTTACTGTAGGACTCTATGGAGATGGCGTATATCTGGCCCTGGCAGGACAGAATAGCAAACCTCTGGGCATGCCCAACCTGGCTGATCTCATCTACGCTTATCCTGACATCAAGGTGATAGCCCATGAGCTTTCTTTATTTGAGAGGGGTCTCATGGGAGAGGCCCTGATAGAACCAATAGAGCTGATGGATGAAGGAGACTTCCTTCAGGCGATGAAAGACTCAGAGGGATTGGTCCTCTTATAGGGAGGATAAACTTTGTCTGACGTCTTCCTGCTCACAAAACCCTCATCGAATCCCAGGACAGAGCTATGCCTGGAGCTGGCAGAGAGATCTGATGATGCTAAACTTTTCCTCCTGGGAGATGGTGTCTATAGCGCCCTGGGAAAGGCGATTCAGATCTTGCCTGCAGATAAGGTATATGCCTGCAAGGAAGATCTCCTGGACAGGGATATTAGCGCTAAAGACGTTAACGTCCTGGGGAATTTCTATGGAAGGATTATTCTTTGAGAATTTTACTGGGGAGTTATATGGATAAAAATGTATGATAGACACGCCCATCCATAGCAACTTAAATCTGCAAACGCAAAATGTCTATGCTACTGCCTCGTTCTTGCTTAGAAGCCCTTTGGTTGAAGCCTTTTCCAGTGTGTCTATGAAATCGTTGAGGTCCGAGATGTACATTCGGCTCCTCATGCCGCTATGCACCAGGTCCAGCTCTGATCTGCCTTTGAAGAAAGGACCGTCTCTCACCTCGACTATGGATTCCAAATCAGATAGAGTAGACTCGAAGAGCACCTCTGCAGGCTCTCTTCTCCAGAGCATGACTCTCCTATCAGTTATGTGCCAGATGCCTGGGACCCAGCTCTTGATTATCCCGTCATCTTTCCAGAGGTAGCCGAATCCCTTGAAGAGGATCGACTCGCCCTCCTCCAGGGAGAGACGGCTCATGGAGAACTCTCTTGAGTACCACTCTCTGGTGTCCCTGTCCCAGGCCTCCATCATTCCGTAATCGAGCATGGTCTCGATGCTTGCGAGGGCTGCCCTCAGGTTCAGCCCGATCATTGGGATACCGGCAACTGTGATTACCAGGTCGGCGTTCAGTATTACGCCCTTTGTTAGAATCCTGTCCACCAGATCCACGAGGCTGCTGTCTCTCTCAGGCTCCAAATCAGTTGCCTCCCAGGTTCACGAAGCTGAATGGTGCCCAGGGCCCTGTGAACCTGACAGCCACTCCAACGACCTGGTTCACCTCATCCAGGGCCTTGCCAAGGTCCTCGACCTCGCCCTTTCCAACGAGGCAGGAGAAGCCAGCCAGCATCTTCATGTCCTTGTACTTGTCTGGAACAAAAGAGCCCTTCTTCTCAGGCTGGACCTCGTCTGCCAGCTCCAGGAGCTTTTTTCCCAGGTTCGATCCAAGCCTTGAGGCCTCCTGAGCCGCCCTGTCTCTGAGCTTGAGGTCGAGCTTTCTCTCAAGGAGATAAGCAGTCCCCTTGCTCATCTTCTCGGCTCTCTCCTTCAAGTCCTTAAGCTCCTGGTCAGTCTGGATGAACCTCTGCCTGAATATGTCCTCGCTATAAAAGATCTGGACCGAGTACTCGTCCTTTCCCTCGACCCTGTCCAGCTCAGCCTTGAGGTGATCATGGCTTCTTTCGAGCCACTGCCTGACCTCTGGGTCTCCTCCCCGGATGATGGTGTCGAAAGAGAACGGGAGAACAGTCCCAAACCTCGCTGTGGCCTGGTCTATGACGTAGTTGTGAGAGAGCACCCACTCACCAGCCAGCTGATCATCAGCCGTCTGGTAAGGCACAGGCTGGCAGGAGTGTATCACTGCCGCTATATCCTGGAAATGGACCGTGCGTGCCTCTCTTTCGTCTAAGCCTATCTTGCCAAGGCTCATATCAGACGAGCACTTAGCCACGGCGTAGAGGTAACTGGCCTCGCTCTCCATCTCTTGCCCACCTATCAGGATTCAGGAACTGATCTATCATGTCGTCCACAACGTCGTCGAGCCCGTCCCTGACAGACTTGACTGCATCCTCTATCCCATTGTCTGCTTTTATCTTCTCAAGCGCCTCTTTGAGCTCATACAGGGCTGTGCCCAGGCGCTCTATCTCCTCGTCAGAGAGCCTACCGCCCTCTATTCGCCTCAAAGCCTGGCGCTCCAGGGCCTCCTGGACAACCTCTACCAGGGCTACCACCAGTCCCAGGAGGCCCTCCTTCAGGTTGTCCTCATCTATTTTAAGAGCCATTGGACGCCTTGGCTATCTTCAGCTGGAGGATGCCGTTCTTGTAGGTCCTCTCGATTATGGCCCCAGGCGCGTCTGGCAGGTCCACCGACTTTCTGAACTCGCCTGCCCTGATCAGAAGCATATTCCCCTCGAGCCTTGTCTCAAGCTCAGCCTCAAGCACTCCTGGAAGCTCGGCTATGACTGTGGTGTAGCCGCTATCCTGGAAGATATCGACTATCGGCTCTCTGGAAGGACCGTTGGCCGGCATCTTGACCTGTGGCGCAGGAGCAGAAGCACTGGCATTGGATCTCCTTCTTCCTGACATCGGCCTCGTTGAGACGTGGTAGTCCACAACAGGCTTGCTTGACCAGCCTACATCGATCCTGTGCTTGATCTCGGCATCGGTGTCTGCTATCCTCTTTCGAAACTCAGGAGACGACTTCTCCAGAGCCTTAATGATGCCGCCGAGGCCTGGTATGAACTGGCCGACAACCCCTTCTACCAGGCCCTCGATCTCCGGCATATCAGCACCGGCAGAAGAAGCTCCAGGCGAAGAGTTTCTCTTCTCAAGCTCCTGGATCTTCCTCTCCAGCTCCCTAATCTTATCTTCATAGCGATCCTTGGAGTTGCCGTCGCCGTTCTTGGAATCGCTGCCGTCATTAGGAGAACTACCTTCCATGATACCACCAGTTAAACGTAAACTTGGATCAAATCTCTAAATCTCGATTTAAGCTCGGATTTTCAGCTGTGAAATTATCTGGGCCGCATTCATGCGAAAAGGCATCGATGCCTCAATCATACCTCTCAGAGCGAGGACGCACAAGCGGCAGGACATTTGCAGGATTGGACCATCCACAGATCGGACAGCCTTCAAGGATCAGAAGCTCCTCATCCCTCCTGTTCCCGCACTCTGGACAGCAAGCCTTGGGCTTGACTGCATCCTTCCAGCCAGGAGCGTTCATGTTGGTGCCTGAGGGCATCTCAAGGCCGTACTTGGCAGCAGTCTCGAAGGAGGCAAGGGTGGCCCGGATCTTGATTCCAAGAAGCTCGGTGCCTGCAAGTGAGACCACTATATCTGCGTTTATCACCAGGCCCTTGTCCAGTATCCTCTCAACCACATCTGCCAGGTTGTTGCTGCTTCTAACAGGCTCCAACCCGGTCATATCTCACACCTTTCAATAAAACAGAACATGCTAGCGCCTACCTCCTCTTGGCTACCTCCAGCATTATCCTGGATCTGTGAGCCCTGATTACTTCCTTGTGCTTCAGCTGCTGCGCCCTTAGCTGAGCCCTTGCGTTCGACCTGGCAGCTATCCATTTTGCCTTGATAGAAAGGCGGTTTTGCCTGGATGACTCGTACCACTCCCGTCTTTTCTCTCGAAGATAGGGGTTGATCTCGTCCCTGATCTTCCTCTTGTGAGCGATGACTATAGCGTGCTGCCTCTTCCTGTTCTCCAGGACCTTGCGAGTTAAACCTGCCACACTCACTACCTCCTGCGTCTGCGCCTTTCAAGCCCCAACCTGATCTTACATCCGAAGATGGCCCTGGAGAAGAACGGGCCTTCGACCTTGCCGGATACATCTCTTTCAGACTCGCCCATCTCGTCCATCTCCTCCAGCACCTTCATGAACCCGGTGATCCCTGAGGCGGCACCTTGTTTTGGACATACTGACTTTGAGCTGGGGCCTGAGCATCCTGGATCGGACTTCGATTCAGAACGCTCGATCTCAGGCCTGGAATCCCGGCGGCTGGCCTTGGAGCTCCTCATGGCATCACCTCACACCCGACCCAGGATATCGGACCTTCCACCCAGGTCCATTTCGAGGGCTCGCTCCGCCATCTTCAGCTGCCTCATGAGATCAGCATTCATTCTCTCGTAATTTTCTCGGCTGATCTCTCCAAACTCGTAGAGGAGCCTGTTCTCCTTGATCTTGCTCTTGATCTTCTCAGGGTTGTAGAACTCCTTCATCGAGTACTTCTGGATCTGCTCAAAGGTCCAGAAGAGGTCGAATACGGGAACTGAGATTCCAAGCGATCTGAAGATCAGGTCGTCTACGAGGAGCATCTACCTGAACCCCTTGCGATGCTTGCCCAGGATGTATATGTCCACGAAGTTGTATGCAGGCCAGGGCCCTGAGTACTGGGTCTTGGCCTCTGCATACCTGGAGGAGAGCTCTCCTACTTTGACAGAGAAATCGTCGATCTTGGACCGGTCTACCAGGAATGCTGCATTCACAACAAGGCGCTCGCTGAAGAGCTTCAGCTCCTTGGAGTCCATTGCCAGGCCCTGCAAGCTCTCAAGGTAGTCGTTTTTGCAGTCCTCGCGCTTCCCGTTCCAGTTTTTGACTTCCTTTGGCAAGAAGACCTTTATGCCGAGCTCGACTTTCCCAGATACAACATCTGCGGCCTTGGCCATAGCGGTGTATCCTGCGCCCATTGCGATCATCAGGAGCTTTCGGTTCTTGAAGATCATACCGTAAGCCACAGGAAGGACGTCGTGCTCCTTCATCACCTCGTCTACCACGTGGCGGTGAACATAGACGTCTGCCTCGTCCACTGCATATTCCCTGACTTTGGCATCGCTGACTACTGGCGCAAAATCCTTGTAGTCCAAAGTGTACACTTCGCCGCCGTCAAATCCCAAATCCCCAAAGCTCTTTTTCTCAGGGGGACTTCTTATGACGCAGTATACGTACTTGCCCAAGGACTGCTCTTCGGCTTTTGGTGACCTCTTTCCCACCGGAGTTACACCTCTTCCTCAACTACTTCCATGTCGCCCCTGTGCCTGATTCCCATCCTCTTGTAGCCTGTGAGCTCTCCGGTCTCGTCGAACTTCATCTCGTACTTGGAGAGGATGTCCTGGGTGTCAGGTATCGATTTTCTCTCCAGAACCTCGGCTTCGACCTTCCATCCATCTCCCTCTCTTGCCAGGCTTGAAATGCCGTCCACCTTCTTCAAGAGGATCATCTCTGCCATTGAGCGCGCTTTTTCAGCAATCTCCTGAATCTTGAGCTTCTCTGCCATCTTCAAAAACCACCTGTGAAATGCAAAACCTAAGGAATGTAAATGATTCCTTTCTCTGGAAGGACTTCCACCTTGACTCCTGCCCACTCGCCTACCCTTTCTTTCAAGTTGTAGCTTCCAGCGTCCTTCGCCAGGCCGTAATACCTCATAAAAGCAGCGAGCCTCTGTCTCCTGGACCTGGACCCGTCGCCGTTTAGAGAGTCCTCAGAGAAAGTGCCGTCAGGCTTGAGGCAGAAGTAGAACGTCCTCGTAACCAGGCCACCATCTGCCTTCCTGGCAACGACCACCAGAGCATCGGTGTCGTTGAACTTCAGGCCTGAAGGCTTTTTGCTGAACAGGTCGTAGATGTTGTGGATCTTTGCGTCCTCGATTACTGCCTCTGCCTTTTCCATGCTCAGGATGCCTCCGAGATCGCTTCCAAAACGAGCTTCTTCTTCTCAGCCATGTCCTCTGTGGAGCAGGTCTTTGTGGCGATGACATCTATGCAGAGCTGTTCGAAGTTTATGCCATTATGACCATCGAGCATTCTCAAGCCTTTAGCGATCATGATGCAGGCTCTGGTACCAGGCTTCTGGGCGTCGGGAAGCTTGTCCCTCAAAGTTCTGACAATCCTCACAATTCTCCTGGACTCCTCTTCTGAGACGCCGGTATGCTTCTTTACGATCTCCACCTCTGTCTCATGGCTGTAGTAATCTGTGTAGATTCCAACCATTCTGTCCAGAAGAGCGTCCTGAGGCCTGTGAATTCCAGCGTACTCTATGGAGTTGCTGGTGAGGATGGCATTGAAGTCCGGGTGGACCTTCACGTATCTGTCATCTCCGAACTTGGTTGGAAGCTCCAGGATTCCCTCCTCGAACACCGACAGAAGGATGTTGTTTGCAGCAGGCTTGGTCCTGGAGAACTCGTTGTAAATTAAGGTATAGCCGTACTTACAGGCGAGCGATAGGGGGTTGTCGACCCACTCTATCTTGACCACGTCCTTGCTCTTGAAGACGTTGTGTATGTACTTGTCCCTGACAGTCTCGTTTGCCATCTGGGAGTATCCGCCTATCAGGTCTGCTGTGCTTATGGACTCGTCTCCGTTGATCCAGACGACAGGCCTTCCAAGCTCTTTTGCAACGTAAGTGGCAAGGCTAGTCTTTCCGCAGCCAGTAGGCCCGATCAGGTGCACAGGGTATCCTGCCTGGAGCCAGAGCTTGAGCCTGGTCTCGATCTCTCTTACCTCTGGAGTCTCCACAAAGTGCTTTACTTCAGGAGTCAGATATGCTGCCTCTATGGCTCTGCGCTCGGACTCACTCGAATCTTCCTTGAAATCTGGAGTTAAGCATTTAGGAGTTTTGACAGTAACGTGAACTTCCGGCTCGTCGTTTTGGGCCATTGACCTAACCTTTCTCTCTTCAGCGGTCCGGTGAACCGACTCGCCTCTCACCTTTCTTGGATGTGCGACAACATATCTCATCTCAAAGCGCCCCGTAAATGATAATAAAAATATCTACTAGGGGATTAGCCATAGTAGAAATCTCTAACGTAGTTCTTCAAATCCTGCTCCATGTACCGGTCGATCTCTCCCCTGAAGACGCCAGCCTGTGCCTGGATCTCTTTGGCTCCAGAGCCGATTCTGGATGCAGCCTCTCTGTTGGACCTGACCTGTATGTCAAGAGCGGTTCTGAACTCTTTGACGCCTTTCTCCAGGTTCCTGGACCCCTCTTGCCTTATGGCCTTTCCAGAGTTCCTGAACTCCTTGGACATCTTGCCGATTGTGGAGTTGAGCCTCGACACGCTCTCCTCATTTGCCTTGGAGAATGCATCTATATCGGACCTGAACTCGCTGATGTCCTTTCTGGCCTCAGAAACCCCCTTCTGCAGCCGCCTTATGCCATCAGCTCTCAGCTCTTTGCCGTACTTCTGCATCTCTTTCGACATGCCGTCCATCTCAGAGCGGATCTCCCTGGCGCCGGCATTGAGCTTAACTGCTGCTTCTCTGTTCTCCTTGACCTGCATGTCCAGGCCCTTCCTGAACTCGAGAACGCCTCTCTTAAGCTCCTGGCAGCCTTCGCGCCTGATCTCAGCCCCAGCCTTCTGGAACTCCTTAGACATCTTGCCCATAGAGGATCGAATCTCCCTTGAACCGGACCTGAACTTTCCTGCCGCCTCGCCGTTCTCCTTG
Organism: uncultured Methanotrichaceae archaeon; assembly: GCA_964639235.1. Classification (GTDB taxonomy): domain Archaea; phylum Halobacteriota; class Methanosarcinia; order Methanotrichales; family Methanotrichaceae; genus CAZXDN01. The sequence goes on from CAZXDN010000038.1 coordinate 17,109, forward strand.
ATCTGAGCATCGAGGCCTCTGGAGAACTCTCTCAGACCCTGGTTCAGCTCTCTTATCCCCTCTTCTCTGATCTCTTTTCCAGCCTTCTGAATCTCTCCAGCCATCTTCTCAGATGCCTGGATCTTAGAGTACACTCCCCTGGTGCCAAATGATGGCTTTGGCTTCTCCTTGGGCTTCTCAGGCACGATTATCTTGGGCTTCTCTGCAGCTGGAATCTCCTTGGGCTTCTCAGCGGCCGGGATCTCCTTGACCGGCTCCTTTGTCGGTTCTTTTTGCATGGATACCTTGCCCACCTCGAAGTTCGCTGGAGGGACTGCAGATACGGGAGCTGCTGCCTTGACCGGCTCTTTTTGGGATGCCTTCTTCATGGCCTCGACGATGGTTTCAGCCAGCTGGGCCTTGGTCCCACCAAGAGAATCGATCCCAAGCTTGAGAGCCAGCTCCTCCAGCTCCCTGCGAGTGTGTTTAGTAACCAAATCTTCAACTGTCTCTGGCATAACCCCTCCAAAAATAGTTCAAAGGGGAAGCCTGCCTTATGCAGGCATTCCCGGGGTTGCGCCTATGGCTGCCTGCTCGATCTTGGCCATCTCTTCAGAGTAGTGGAGGTATGTGTCGACAGATGCGACTACCACTCTTGCCTCGACTGTCAGGATCTCGATGCCAACAAGGCTGACCCTTGCCCAGGTATCGACGACTATTCCCTTATCGAGTATTCTGTCAAGAACCTCTGCGAGGCTCGATGCATCAGGTGTAGCTGTAACCATTTGTAATCAACTCCGTAAATTTATGCTGGCACGCCTGGAGTAGCTCCAATGGCTGCCTGCTCGATCTTGGCCATCTCTTCAGAGTAGTGGAGGTATGTGTCGA
>CAZXDN010000038.1:18075-25587 GCA_964639235.1 uncultured Methanotrichaceae archaeon
CAGATGCGACTACAACCCTGGCCTCGACTGTCAGGATCTCGATGCCAACAAGGCTAACCCTGGCCCAGGTGTCGACGACTATTCCCTTATCAAGTATTCTGTCAAGAACCTCTGCGAGGCTTGATGCATCTGGTGTTGCTGTTACCATCTATGTTCACCTACTTCTATATTCTAATGAGCTGTGACTTTCACAGCCAGCCTGATCTCAGCCCCCTGGAAAGGCACAGACGACCCGACGGTGCACTTCCGCCAAGCGTCAACTATAATACCTTTGCCATGCTATCTTCGGACACCTCTGCAAGGCTTGATGCAGCTGGAGTGGCTTGAACCAGAGGCTGCAACCATCTGGCTCACCTACTTCAGATTTTTTGTGCCCGATCGCTGATACTGGGAGATTTGCCTTTGACAGCAGAAAGAACCTCAATCACATCGCCGAAGATGTCAGGCGCAGATCTGCGCTCTATGACGTCTCCAGTCGAAATAGCTGAGATTCGATGACAAGGATACACCCAAACTGCCTCTGCAAGGCAGGATGCACCTGGTGCAACTGTTGCCATTTCAGCGATTCCCCAACTCTGACCAGGGATACTCTACAAGAGAATCCCCTGCGTTTCGTTCCCTCCTTAGCCTAACCCTCCGGAACCAATATCCACCGAAACCCTGTCAGTATCAGCTTCTGGCTGAGACCTTTTGGATCGGACACGAATTTCAGGTGCACGGAGAGGAAGCCCATCCATGCATCTGGCTTAGACAGTCCGAACCTTTGGGTATGAGCCACAGGGCCTGGCCCATACATCTCATCAGCACGGCGTACCAGACAGGCACATCCGTACAACCACTAGTATAGAATCCGACTTAAAATAACCTTTGATTTTGCGCAAATAATTACAGTAATTGATCCTTCTTTTGTCTCATGCTCCGAAAGTTAAAGGAAAACAATTGTCGTTTTGTTTCAGACTTCGAAAGTTCAGTCCAAATGATCCTCTTTTTGTTTCAAGCTTCGAGAGTTCAGAAAATATAAAGACAAAGAAAGTCAGGATTAATTATATTGCTGAAGTTGAAGTGAACGGACATAGATCGCCAATAGTGTAAAGGGGTTAGATGGGGAGCAGGATGAAGATTCTTGTAGTTGACGATGCGCCGTATATGCTCAAGGCGCTGAGGGACATCCTGGAAGCATACGGGTTTGAAGTTCAGGAGGCTGTAAATGGAGAAGAAGCGCTGATCAGATACCAGGAGATAAAGCCAGATGTAGTGCTCATGGACGTTCTCATGCCAAAGCTCGATGGGGTGAGCGCCACCAAAAACATTCTGAGATATGATCCAAACGCCAAGATCATAGTGATCACTGCTGTTGGCAAGACCGGCCTTGAAAAGGATTGCCTGGATGCTGGCGCCAAGAACTTCGTGGTGAAGCCTTTCAGAATCAAGGATTTGCTAAGCGCCATAAACTCCACAGATAACGAATGTAAGCTCGCTGATCAAAAATGAAAGGAATAGAATCAGTCATAGGTTATCAGGAAGACATAATAGAGGCCATTCCGAGCACGATAATAGTCGTTGACTGGGGGCTAAATATCCTGTATGCGAACAGGAACTACTATGTCAAATCAGGGAAGACTGAACGAGGGATAATAGGAGAGAGGCTCGGTAGAGTTCTTCCGCAAATACTGATAGATAAGACCAGGATAGATGAGAAGGTTAGAGATGTTTTTTTGACCGGCAAACCTTTTGATGGGGGCCAGCTCTGGTATCCTGGCGGCACATTCTATTTCTATAAAATATATCCTCTGAAAGAGGCAGAAGGCTCTACCCAGAAGGTGGTGATCTTCATGGAAGACATCACCGAGCTTACTCGCCTGGAGGAGGAGTTGAGGGACTCCTATGTCAAGCTCGAAAATGCCTACGCAGAGCTGAAAGAGAACGACGAGATCAAATCAGAGTTCATATCCACAGCATCGCATGAGCTGAGGACTCCTCTTACAGTCATAAACAGCTACATAGAGATGTTCGAGGAGGGGCTCCTGGGACCGCTAAACGCGAAGCAGCGCGAGAAGACTCAGGTCATCCACTCTCAGATAGACCACATGATAAAGCTGACAGAGGACATGCTGGATATGTCGAGGCTTGAGTCGCGAAAGTTCAAGACTCAAAAAAGCCAGATAAAAGTAGAGGAGATCGCGAAATCCGCCATAGAGGAGCTCTCCAGGCTTGCAGGCTTAAAAGAGCACGTGGTCACCCTCAACGTCGAAGGTCCTCTTCCCACAATAGAGGCAGATGGAAGGCGCATAAAGCAGGTCTTCAACAACCTGTTGACAAATGCCATAAAGTACACTCCAGACAAGGGCGTGATAGAAGTCACTGTCAAAGATGACGGCGGACACATCAAGGTGTCCATATCAGATAACGGCATAGGCATAGCCAAGAAGGATCTGGATAAAATATTTGAGAAGTTCTTCACAGGCGCCGGCAGCTCGCTCATAAGGGAGTCAGGAAGGATGGGCCTGGGGCTGGCAATCGCCAAGGGAATAGTCGAAGCTCATGAAGGCAGGATATGGGCACAGAGCGAGCCAAACCATGGTAGCACTTTCACTTTTACGTTGCCCAAGGGCATTTGACGCCCTGATACAGAATCTGACCCTGTGGCAGACATCCAGGGCATCGATTCTCAGCTTAATCAGGAAGAAGCCAGAGGTAATACCTTCAACCGAGCCTGTGAACCACACCACCTGCTGCGATCTGGTCAGGGGCGCGAACTACCTGGTAAAGGAGGAGAGACCTGAGGCGAGCTTTGAGATCTTCGTCTCGTTTGTCAAGAGCAGGTGCCCTGAGTGCGATCATCCGGAGGCCTTTCCCTGCGAGAGCATAGGCTGCGAGGCCTGCACTTTCCCATGCACCTGCAAGGAATGCAGCAAAATCCGACCTCAGGGCCTTTGCTTTACAATGCGCTCTCCTGAGGAGATCAGACAGAAGTACGTCCTTCAGACCACGCCGATATTCTGGATAAGCAACCACGGACAGGAGAGCATCAGCCCTACGAGCCTGGAGATGATCGCGGACATGATCAGCAGATTTCTAAAGAGATCTAAGAACCCTGTGATACTTCTTGATGGGATAGAGTACCTGGTGATTGCAAATGGGTTCATCCCTGTCTTGAAGTTCTTGAGAGATATCCAGGAGTGGATGATACTGAACAAAGCCATATTTATCATGCCTGTAAATCCGGCTGCTCTGGAAAAAAAAGAGCTGGCTCTTATAGAGAGAAATATGAAAGAAATAAATATCCAGAAATAAATATAAATGGCATAAATATCCTGAAATAAAATAGATGGGCGTCTGAGATCATCAGATCATCGATGCCAACTTTGTCTTCATAAATACTAATTTTGTCTTCATAACGGCCTCAAAGCTGATTTTTTGTTGTGGCATTTGGCACAACTTATCCAGGTTCGCGATGTAAGTTCGACTTTAATTTAATGCATTGCCATAAACGTAAAAAATAATTGCATCCAGAAAGATTTATTGGACAGATATCCAATGTGATATCAGCGCTAAGGGCTCGAATAGAGGATTGAGATGAATTTCGATTACCTCCCAACCAAAATCTCTGGACTGCTCTCCACTGCAGAAGGCCCTCAAAAGAAAGAGATGCCCATGAGCCCATCGGCAAATTACAGCAGCGTTCTAGAAGGGTTATCTGAAGCCCTCGAGGAACTTCAGGGCATGAAGGAGGAAATAATTAGGCAAAAAGGTAGATTCCTATCTGCCTGTTTTACAATGGAAAGAGAGCATAAGCTTTGTCAGGAAATATTTGGCCGCGTACCAGACGGACTCCTGGTAACAGACATCAAGGGAGTCATAAGAGAGGCGGATGCTGCGACATTATCTCTCCTGGGAATCGATGTCGAAGAGCTGGGTGGGGCGAGCATATACACTTTTATCTCTCCAGCAGACAGAGACGATTTTTGTTCCAGGCTCGCAGGCCTCGAAGGTGCAGAGCAGCTGATCGATTGCTGTGCGATGATAGAGCCTGCGCGCGGAGAGGCATTGGCTATAGATCTCTCTGTTAAAGCCATGCCCGATTCGGGCAGCCTGCAGTGGACGCTGCGCGACGCCTCAGAGAACAGAAGGGATCATCTGCTCACAGGCATCGCAATCGCCTCTCAAAGTCTCCTTGCAGTGGAAAGCCTGGATAAGGCGATGAAGGAGGCCCTGAGGGCACTGGGAACAGCGATGGATGTGGACAAGATATTCATCTTCGAGAGCTATGACTTCAGCAGTTCGCGCATCTTTATCAAGAGGTTCGATTGGTTAAAAGAGAATATGCCCCTTCACAAAAAGGGCTTTTCACGTCTGGATCTATCCCCAGGTGCAGCCTTCTCCAGGTGGCACGAGGTTCTCTCAAATAACAGGATAATACATGGCAGGATTGACGAATTTCCAGAAGCCGAGAGGCGAGTCCTGGAAGAAGAGGGCATAAAGTCCATCATAGTTGCGCCGATAATCACAAACGGCAACCTCTGGGGCTTCATGGGATTTGACGATTGTACATCCAACAGGGTCTGGTCACAAAGAGAGAAGGCGGGCGTTTTAATTGCGGCAGGGTCGATAGGTAGCGCCATTTTCAGGAAGAGAGCTGAGGGAGAGCGCTGCCTGATCCTGGATGACCTCGAAACCAAGGTGAGCGAGAGGACAAAAGACCTCACAAGGGCGAACAATGCTCTGAGAAGAGAGATATCTGAGCGCAGGAAAGCTGAAAATGCACTGAAGCAGAGTGAGGAGCGCTATCGCCACCTGGTAGAGACTATGAACGAGGGCTTTGGGATAAGGAACGAGAATGACATACTGACCTATGTAAACGACAAGCTCTGCAGTATGCTTGGCTGCTCCAAAGAAGAGATTGTCGGCAGATGTCTGACGGACTTCATGGATAAAGAGAACAGGCATATGCTCGAGCATCAGATGGACAGGCGCAGATCGGGAGACAGCGCCTCATATGAGCTAAAATTCAAAAGGAGCGATGGAAGAGAGCTTCCCACCATAATATCGCCCAGGCCCATCTTCGATGAAGAGGGAAGATTCAAAGGCAGCTTTGCGGTAGTAACCGACATAACTGAGAGAATGCAGTCAGAGGAAGCTCTTCGCAAGGCCAGCGACGAACTGGAAGCCAAAGTGCAGGAGAGAACTTCAGAGCTGGTAAGGATCAACAGAGAGCTGTCATCCCGCGAGGAGAGGTTTAAAACGTCTATAGACACCCTTCCTGACAGCTTTGGGATCTGCTCAGCTGTGAGGGATGAGTCTGGCACCATAGTGGATTTCAGGATCGAGTACGTAAACAACGAAGCGTGCAGACATGCGTCCTGCGCCAGAGAAGACCTGATTGGCAGGAGCCTGTTTTGCCTCATGCCGTCTCTGCGCCACATGGGAGTTTTCCAGGATTGCTGCAATGTTGTCGAGAAAGACTATCCTCTGGAAAGAGAAGGCCTCTTATTCGAGAAAGCAAATAGCTCCAAGCGCCTTAAAAACGCTTTCGAAATAAGAGCTGTAAAGCTGGGAGATGGCGTAGCTATCTCCTGGAAAGAGGTGACAGGCCGCAAGCAGGCGGAGAGGGAGAGAGACGATCTGAGGCGGCAGATGGAGTTCATACTGGGGGCTACAAGAACGGGTTTGAGCATAGTCGACTCTGACTTTAACTTGCGCTATGTCGATCCTGAGTGGAAGAAGGCTTATGGAGAGCTAGAGCTATCTGGCAAGAAGTGCTACCTGTACTTCAACTGCTCTGAAGAGACCTGTCCAGGATGCCCGGCAGCCAGGGCAATTCGCACCAGGAGAGTGGAGGTTTCAGAGCGGTGTATGATGATGGAGGGAAAGAGGCCGGTACAGGTTACCACCATACCTTACCAGGATGACCAGGGCAACTGGCTGGCGGCCCAGGTCCACGTGGATATAACAGAGAGAAAAGCAGCAAAAGAGGAGCTCAGAAAGAGGGAGTGCCTTCTCATGGGAGTCTCTGTAGCCACAAACGCCCTCCTGACGGCAGGAGATTTCGATGCTGCAATAAACGAGTCTCTAGAGCTTCTGGGATGCACAGCAGATGTGGACAGGGTCTACATATACGAGAACCACGACTTCAAAGAGAAGCACTTCATGAGCATGAAGTACGAGTGGGCAAGAGATGGGGCCAGGCATCTGATAAAAGACCCGATGTTCCAGAATGCTCCCTATGACCAGTTCCCCAAATGGTACAGCAGGCTCTCTTCCAATAAGCCCATAAACGGACTGGTAAAGGATTTCCCGTCCAAGATCAAGTCCAGAATAGAGCCCACTGGTGCTGTTTCGCTTCTCATGATACCGATAATGATAGACGACCGGTTCTGGGGGGTCATCGGCTTTGACGAGTGCCAGATAGAGAGGCTGTGGACCTGGAGCGAGGTGTCTATCCTCCTGGCAGCCGCGGGCTCTCTTGGAGGAGCTGTGGCCAGGAGGCTCGCTGAGGTGAAGCTCAGAGCCTCGCTCGATGAGAAAGATGTTCTCCTGAAGGAGGTTCACCACAGGGTCAAGAACAACCTCCAGGTGATCTCAAGCCTCCTCTCGCTCCAGTCGAACTCAGTTGAGCACAAAGGAGCATCTGAGGCTCTGAGAGAGAGCCAGAACAGGGTCAAGTCCATGGCCCTGATACACGAGAAGCTCTACAGATCTGGAGATCTGGCAAAGATTGACTTCGCAGAGTATGCGCGAAACCTGGCGCATTTCTTACACAGGTCCTATGAGATTGAAAACAGGAAGATCAAGCTCAATATGGACCTGAGCAAGGTCTACCTTGGGATCAACACTGCAATACCCTGTGGCCTGATACTCAACGAGCTGGTCTCCAACTGCTTCAAGCACGCCTTCAAGGGCAAGGAGGCGGGAGAAATAAAAATAAGCCTGCAGTCGAGGGACAAAGCTCTATATCTTATCGTAAGAGATAACGGGGTAGGCCTCCCAGGCGAAATCGAGATCACGAATACCAAATCTCTTGGCATGAGGCTTGTGGCCAACCTGGTGAAACAGCTCAAAGGCACGATAGATGTCATAGTTGATGGCGGGACAGAGTTCAAGATAACCTTAGCTGAATAAGCAGGCGGACTAGAAAATGGCTAAATCCCGGATACTGGTAGTTGAAGATGAGATAATCATAGCGATGGATATCCAGGATGACCTCGAGAACATGGGATATCAAGTGATAGGCACGGTTTCATCTGGCGAAGAGGCGATAAGATATGCCAGGGAGCTATCGCCTGATCTGGTGCTGATGGACATAGTGCTCGAAGGCAAGATTGACGGAATCACAGCTGCAGAAGAGATACGCTCCAGATTCAACATACCTGTAGTCTATTTGACAGCCTATTCAGACAACATCATACTGGAGAGGGCAAAGCTCACAGAGCCGTTTGGTTATATACTGAAGCCTTTTGATGACAGAGAGCTGCAGACCAACATAGAGATGGCTCTCTATAAGCACAAGATAGA
>CAZXDN010000039.1:0-25578 GCA_964639235.1 uncultured Methanotrichaceae archaeon
TGATCTGCCCGATCAGCTCTCCAAGAGTTCTCTTCTTCTGAGCATCTGGAGGATTATCTAATTCGACTAATAGGGCAGTGTGACGAATGTTCTGTAATTTAGCTGAGCCCCATATCCTTCATTGGTCAATCCACGTCCCAAGATAAATACATTCTACCTGTGATCCATTCCTCATTTATGTCAATGATTCAGAGTAAATTTGACTATATCAACATAAAAACATCTATATAGAAAGTGAGTTTTGGAAGAGGGATAATATATCTTCTAAAGCTCACTGGCTGGACGCCATATGATATAAATGCATCTAACCTGTGACTCTCAGATAAATTGTTTTAACGATATTTTTAAAATAGAGTCTTTTTTGCACTCACAGCACCCAACGTTATATAGTTAACATATTCTAAATAGAATTGCATATACCACATTATATTTTATTATATTTTGCCATCAGAAAGTGCAGGCCCATTGGAGTGGATCTCTCAGAGAGACTTGCTTAAATCTGAGAACCTTAAATGCCATAAAGGCGATATGGTCGTATTGCTGGAATGCCTTGCTCGGTGTTGATACAAACATGTCCGATCACGAGTCCGGGCACAAGCACAGGAACAGTTGCCACAGGCTTGTAGGATTTAGCTTGGCAGAATGCCTGCATCATACTGACTACCCAAATCCATGAACTTCGAATTCATCAAGAGCATAGATGATTTAGAGAAGGCCTCAAGAGAGGTCGTGTGGCAGAACTTCGAGCGCCTTGCAGCCTTCATCTTCGAGGAGAACGACTTTCGGGTGGAGGTAAATGTCGTAAAGACGCTTAACAAGAGGAGACGGCAGTACGATGTTATAGCCAGGAAAGAGGGCAGAACCTATCTGGCCGAATGCAAGAAGTGGTCTGGAAACCGCTACAGGCTCTCCCAGCTGAAGAAGGCAATTGAGAAGCATATTGAGAGATCAGATTTCTACAGAGACCTGACAGATGAAGCTCCAATTCCCATCATAGTCACCTTAATCGAGGAAGAGATACAGCTCTATGAAGGCATTCCCATAATACCCATATCCAAGCTCAACTCGTTCTTAAATGAGATGGAGAGAGGCGCCTGCGAACCTTCAGATATGGATTTTCATCTGTATGACGAAGATCAAAATTGCTCCCATCAGCCTCGCCTGCATGAGAACGATGTATAGATCCTGGTTTTTTGCCCTGGTTTGGGCTTTGGTTTTGACAGATTTGGACTTGACAGATTTGACCTTGACAGATCCTGGGCCTCACCATATATTTATAAACTGAGATCAGATAAGGCATCCCATGCGATCTATCTTCGAGATTTTCTTGATAATTGTGGTGATCATATCATCTGCACTATGTCAGTCTGATGATGGAAGCTACTCCAGCGCAGGCCCTATCCAATCAAATTATTCAGAGGCAGAGCAGTTTCTTCCAGCAAACGTCATCCCCAGCCTCTACAACGTCACCATCGCTCCGAACTGGATTGATGGCACTGCATCCTTCTGGTACCTGCAAGCAAGCGAAGGGAAAAAAACCTTCGTCATGGTGGATGCTAAGAACTCCGCCACGCAGCCTGCCTTCGACCACGCAAAGCTCGCATCTGCCCTGGCTAAAGCCTCAGGTCAGCCTGTGGATCCTCTATGCCTGCCATTCTCTGAGATATCCCTGTCCGGGAGCACGCTGGGCTTTTCAGCCATGAACAAGACATGGGAGTACGACCTCAAAAGCTGCTCAATCTCAGAGGCTTCCAACTCCAGCAAAGCCTCTCCAGGAGAGATGCTCTCCCCAGATGGCACAATGGCAGCGTTCGTCAGAGATCACAACCTCTGGATCAGGAACGTCTCTTCTGGCGACAAGTATCCTCTGACCTCAGATGGGTCTGAGAACTATGCCTATGCCAGGAGGTCTGACACTGTCTTGCACCCTGTGAGCAGTTCCAGGTTGAACCAGACTCCAGAGCCCTATGCGGTCTGGTCGCCTGACTCAAGCAGGATTGCCACATTTAAGGTGGATCAGAGGAACGTGACGCCCCTTTGCCTGCTGCAATACGTGCCGGGCAACGACTCCAGGCCACGGCCCTGGACATACAGGTCCGCCATGCCAGGGGATGAATATATTCCTATGTATGAACCCGTGGTCGTTGACGTTCGAGAGAACAAGACGATTCCCGTCTCGTATGAGCCGCAGCCGGAGGTCTCTTTGATGGACACTGACGCAGACGTCTTCCATTGGTGGAGCGATGATGGCAAAACGCTCTTCTCGCTTTACGCAACGCGGGGCGAAAAGGAGCTTCGCCTCCTCAAAATTGACCCCGACACAGGCAGTGCAGACGAGATCCTGGAGGAGAGCGGCCATACATACGTCGAGGCCTGCCCAGACTACGCCAGTAGCCCAATCGCCAGAGTCCTGAAGAGCGGAGATGTGATCTGGTACTCTGAGAGAAGTGGGTATGGCCACCTCTACCTCTTCGGCAAAAATGGAGAGCCGAAGAACCAGATAACCTCCGGAGACTGGGCTGTCAGGGAGCTGAAGTACGTGGACGAAAATAACTCTCTGGTATACTTCACAGCAGGAGGAAGAGAGCCTGGCCGGGACCCGTATTATCGCCACCTGTACAGGGCGTATCTCAACGGCACAGGCACAGAGCTCCTGACACCTGAGGATGCTGACCACGAGATCGACATGGCTCCAGATGGCACAGCGTTCGTGGATGTTTACTCCAGGGTCGACCTGCCGCCAGAGGCTGTGCTGAGGGAGATGGAAGGCAACATCAGCCTCAGACTCGAAGAGGGAGACATATCTGCAGTCGAGGCCAGGGGCTGGAAGCCTCCTGAGAGGTTCAGCGTAAAGGCACTGGATGGGAAGACCGACTTGTACGGACTGATCTTCAGGCCCACAGGTTTCAACGCATCCAAAAAGTATCCAGTAATTGAGACTGTGTATCCTGGCCCCTGGATCATAGTCACAGCAAAGTCGTTTCCAGGAGAGGCGACCTGGGTCAACAAGATCTTCTGGAGAGCCCAGGCCCTGTCCGAGCTTGGGTTCATAGTGGTGACTCTCGACGGGCCTGGGACGCCCTACAGGTCAAAGGCGTTCCACGACGCATCTTACGGCAGGCTCGGGGACGCAGGCGGACTTGGCGACCACGCCCATGCGCTTCGCACGCTCGCCAGAGACAGGCCATACATGGATATCTCCAGAGTGGGCATCTTCGGACACTCAGCAGGCGGGTTCATGACTGCTCAAGCGCTCCTGACATATCCTGAGCTCTATAAAGTGGGAGTTGCCTCTTCAGGCGACTACGACAGCCGGTTCTACGCAGCATTCTGGGGCGAGAAGTACGAGGGGCTTGATGCGAACTACACAGAGCAGATAACTTTGCTCAAGGCTGGAGATCTCCAGGGCAATCTGCTGCTGATAGCTGGAGATGTTGACGACAACGTGAACCCCTGTATGACTATGCAGCTGGCAGATGCCTTCATAAAGGCCGACAAGCCGTTTGACCTGCTGATCATGACCAACTGCAACCACGACCTGAGCTACGAGCCCTACTTCATCCACCGCCTCTTCGGCTACTTCCTGGAGAACCTGTAAAAAGAGCGAATGCCCTGAGAGGGCTACTCCAACATTTTTTAGATGGGCCCGCAGGATATGCTCAGCTCTTCATGAGAAAACTGGAGCTGGGCATGCGAGCTGCATCACTCCTGCCCAGTCAGTTCGCTATATAATGAGGTATGCGGAATCCCAATTATATCCAGATCCCTGTTCTTGTTGTACCAGGCCTTCTGGTATGATGGGTTGATCTGTGTTGCGCGGTTGTAAGCCTCAACAGCATTCTCAAAATCCCCCTTTATGTCCAGGATCACGCCTATGTTGTACCAGGGTTCTGCATACGAGGCGTTGATTGCTGCAGCCCTCTGGAAAGCCTCAAGAGCCTCGTCATATCTTCCGAGGCCTCCTAGATTGCTTCCCCTGTTGTTCCAGGCTTCCTCGTCTCTTGGGTTGATCTCCAGGACTTTGTCATAAGCCTGTATCGCCTCTTCGTATCTTCCCTGGGTGGTGAGGTTCATGCCCATGTGGAACCACTCTGTGGCGCTGTTGGCGGCGGTGTCCATCTCGCTGATATTGATCCCTGCAGCACCGACCTGAGGCTGAGCAGAGGCCGATAGCATTGTAGCTGTGAATGCCGCAACTGTGAGCATTATAGCTAAAGCCGTAATCGAAATCCGCACTGAACTCATTCTTCTCCCTAGATATCTGCTTTATAATGTAGGTGGTGAAATAGTTTGTGCAATATGCCAAAAGACGGCAGTCTACCCTTGTTGAGTAAAAAAACTAGGACTTACGCACTTGACAGGGCATATAAATGGACAGAACAACTCACCACAGAGGCACAGAGACACCGAGAGCGAAAATCTACTTGGAGCAAAAATACAAAAATTCCCCTGCATCTCTGTGGCCTCATTGAGCAGCAAATTTTATAAGTGCCTGATTTTCAAATCTTTGACATGGACATCTCATTTGGCTGAGGCCCTTGATGCAGCCCTTCCGGGATCTGCTTTACGAAAGGCTTCTGTGAGATCAGGAGCCAGAGCAGACCGCCTGAGAGACCGACTGCGATGTTCATGATGCCAAGAGCGAGGATGGTGTTTCCCCAGTCAAGGGAGATTATGGCCATGCCGAGGCTTCCGAGGAGTATGCCAAAGCAGCTCATGAGGGAAGACGCAGATCCTGTGTCCTCCTGCTGCTGCTCAAGCATCAGGTTTGCGCCCGGAGGACGAAGGCAGCTCGAAGACAGCGTAGCTGGCAAGAGAAGGACTGCAAATACCAGGGGGCCTGTGCTTCCGAAGGACGAGACCAGAATCCCGCTTGCTGAGATCAGCGCAAAGCCTGCAGCTATGATCGTCTTTCTCTCAAACCTCCTGGATATGCGCATGTAAAGCACGGGACCAGAGATCATTCCCAGGGCATTTAGAGCGAAATAATAGCTGTATGTCTGCTCGCTCAAGCCAAACCCATTTATGTAGATGTAGGAAGACGACGCCACAAATGCCATCGAGGCTGTGCTCAAGAGAGAGAATACCGCTAAAAGCGAAGTAAAACCTGGGTTCCTGAGGACAGTTCCGAGGCGGCAGACGACCTGGAAAGTTGTCCCAGAATAGCGTCTGGCTATGGTCTCATCAAGCGCTATGCTTCCTGCCAGAGAGAGAATGCCCACAACTGCGAGCGCCCAGAAGACGCCCCTCCAGGATGTGAACTCCAGGATAACGGCCCCAAGAACTGGAGCCATCACAGGCGAGATGAGCACCATAGACTGGACCGCGGCCAGTATGGCTTCTCTGTCTCTTCCGCTGTAAACGTCCTTGATCATGGCAGTGGCCACTGCAAGTGCGCCGCTTCCGCCGGCAGCCTGAAAGATTCTGGCGATTATCAAGCTGTAGATGTCCCAGGCGCAGGCACATGAAACGCTGGCCAAGACGTAGATTGTCAAGCCCGCAAGGAGCACAGGCCTGCGCCCGTGTTTATCGCTCATCGGCCCCCAGAAGAGCGTTCCTGCGCTGAAGACGACGAAGAACAGTATCAAAGTTAAGTTGGTCAGGTTGGGAGAGACATCGAAGTATCTTGCCATTCCTGGGAGAGCTGGCAGATAGATGTCTGTGGACAAAGGCACGAAGGCGCTCAAGAGGGCTATGAGAGCTATCATCCCTTTTCGTCCCAGATATCTTTGCTCTTGGCCAGCGTCTGACTCGTCACTCATGGTTAGCGTCTCTTCATGTATCCCTGGCATCTCTTCATTCATCTGAACTTCTGGCCTGTGCGCTCTATCTGCTTATAAGCCTGGCCAAATACCAGCCTTCCATGCCAGAGCTATCCTGGTCTATCAACTAATTTTAATGTGCATCAATTGCCTGGAGGTCTTGCCGTGCCCTCTTCATCACCAGCTCTATGAACTCAGTTTTGCCACTGGCATAAGCCGCTTTGTCATTGGGAAACTTCCTGGAGAGAAAAATTTTCAAGTCGCCATACTCTTTTGCAGCCTCAGGGTGGGTGTGAGGTAGTCTCTGAAGATCAAGCGGTCCCAATGCTCGAAGTCCTTCTCAACCATGTGGATGTGGTGAGTTCTTCTGCCGCAGGAATCCCGCCTGATGAACCATGCGTAGAAGGGAGGAGTGTCGTCTCCAAATGTCGGCCTCCATAAGTAGTCGTAGATTGATTAGACAGCTCGTCAGCTTTCGCGAATGCTGCTTCTGCATCTTTGTCCCGGCCCACTTTCTCCAACGCCTGCTCTAGATAAAACCAGGCCGCATGATTTGAAGGCTCCAACTTTGTTGCATTATCAAAGGCTTCGACTGCCTTTTCGAAGAACCCATTAGCATAATACCCACTACCTTTTGAGATCAAAGAATCCGCTGTTTGCTGACATACCGCCATGCCACATAGCGCAAGCATTACCGCTAACACAAGAAAGGATTGGCTTGGTCTACATTATTCAAAGTCATTGAGAAAATGCCATAGACCTTTTAACGCCACCGGCTATTGATGAACTTCCAGGCCATAGGCAAGATATTCACGACCAAAAAGATCCCTGATAGCGCCAAGGCCCCTGTGAGGTAGAACTCATCGAGAACAACCAGCCTTTTCTGGTATGCAACCCCGGCACCAGATAAAGCTAAAATCAATAGATAAGAACCACATACCAGCTTGATCTGCATGATCTGATTATGGTAGCGGCGAGAGATATGGAACATGCTGAGGTAAAAAGCGCTGTTGCGCCCCATCTTACAGGTTTCATTGATCGATTCCACAATCTGTTCTTGCATCTCTCGGTTGCACTGCTTGATGAGCATGATAAAAGGTATCGCCGCCGCGATAGCGATTCCAAAACCCCAGGCGTATATGCTCTCAGAGAGAGAGACGGTCAAGCCGTCACCACTCATCCAGGCTAGCGTTTATATCAGAAGATGCTCCTATTACAAGGCCTGCCATACTGCCCAGCAATGCGCCTGTAGGACCTCCTGCAGCGAACCCGAATAAGGCACCGCTGGCTATGCCTGCCATAGTTCGAGCACCACGCGGCACCTCGCCTTTGCTGTGTTTTTTGGTCCTCTGGTTAGCGTTTTTCTGGGTTTCTTTCATCAGCGGGACCTCCTATGGCATATGTTCGTACATAGTGTTGCTATAAGGATTTCGCCTGCGATATGTTTTTGGATCATGAGCCTTCCGCGTATCGATTAGCTACTAGTATTTAGACTTCCAAGCACAGGCTTTGTTGCAAGGCCTGGCACTGCAGTGCTTCCGAAATGCTCTATTCGATTTATCAGGCCTGCAGGAAGGATGGCCAAAAGATGCTCTTTCTCTTCCAAAAAAAGCCTGGGCCATAGGGATCATACAGGGAGATATCTATCTTCTCCTGCACCGCCCTTCTGACTCTCTCTTCAAGAGATCTGTCCATTCATCCTCTGTGCAGACTTGTTCTGTGCGATTATGATTTCTGTGGGATTATGATGGCGACTGCCAGGCCGTTTGAATATCTCTGCCTTGGCATCTTCCAGGCTGCGCAGCCTACGATGGCCTGGCCATAGCGCTTCTCCTCAGGCCCTCAGGCATCTTCTCAATGGCGTACCTAAGAGCGGTCCTTGGCATTGAACCTTTATTTCTCATAACGTAGCTGTACACCTCGTCCTGGTGGCTCTTGCTGGCCTCTTTCAGCATCCAGCCATAGCCTTTCTGGACAAGGTCATCTTTATCCTCTAGCAGTATATCCGAGATCTCGAAGACATCCTGGAGAAACTTCCCCTTCCTTGCTGGAAGTATAAGCGTCACTGCTGAAGCTCGCCTGAACCATCTGTTCTCAGACCTTGCCCAGGACTTCAGCATTCCTATGTAGTCCGGGTACTGCTCTACGAAAGAGCCTACAGCGTGGTTGCAGAGTGTGTCACACTTTGCCCAGTTGTTCACGTATCTCTCGATCCAGCTCTCAAAGACCTCGAAATCCTCAGGCCTGTAATCCCTTCTGAGGGCGTACGCCCACTCAAAGGCTATGGACGCCTCTTCTGTGTAGTCAGACATAAGGAGGCTCTCGCACATGGAAAATATCTCCTCTTTTCCTCGCCCTTTTACCTCTCTGAAGCGCTCCCTGGCAATATCCCTCACAGCCTTGGACTTCACTCCGTGGAACTTCGCCTCCTCTTTGAAGAAGCGCCCTGCGCTCTCCCTGGTCTTCTGGTCTGCGCTCTTCAGAAGGTCACGCCTGATTGAAGCTATGACATCGTCTTCCATACGAACCACTGGACTATCCTTTGATGTTCTGGAAGGCTTCTGGGACTTCTACAATATCAGCCTGTGGGAAGGTGACTGTTGCCATAAGAAAGCGGTTCTCCTGAAAGAGAGAGCTTAGAGAAGGGGTGTATCTGGCCCGCCAGAAGTCAGGCGAGCCAGTGCGGACTTTCATCTCAGTCCAGATGTCCAATGGCAGTGAGCGCCGTGATTCAGACACATAAGGTAAAGGAGGCCTGTGTGCGTGTCGCCCACACCTGTGTAGTTCTCATACTTAGTATTAAGTCTTTTGGTATGCGTATTACTTGCAGTCCTAAAAAGTTAAGAACTTTTCTTGGACTTAGCCAGGGCTCTGTAGTATCCCAGGAAGTAGCCTATGATCAAGCTTCCAATGGCTGCCTGAAGCGAGAAGAGAAGGCTCTCGATCTCCCCGCTTGGCGGCTCCCAGATGGAGTGGAACCAGGGCTGGTAAGATCCTCCTGTTATGTCTGAGATGACCCCTTCTGCCTGGTCGTCAGACCCTCCCCACTCATGGCTTCCTGTGAAGTTGATGTATGCGAATGCCCCGAAGAAGGCGATGATCAGTCCCAGGGTTATGAGTTCGAGCTTCAAGCCTGCGCCTCCTTGAGCTTCTCGATTGTCCCCTTTCCGACCACATTTAGCCTGAGGAGGACATCGCTTCTCAGCTGGACTATGTACTTGAACATGAGCGCTGTGACCGCCCCTTCCACGATTGCGAGAGGCACCTGGGTTATTGCAAACACAGCAGCAAACGCCTGGAAAGACGTCGCGATCCCGCCAGTTGGAGATGGAAACGCGAGGGCCAGCTGCAGAGATGTGACCAGGTACGTCGCCCAGTCCGAGAGAGTGGCTGCCAGGAAGACTGATAGGTAAAGGCCAACTCCAGACCTGGAGGCTCCCCTGTAGACAAGGTATCCCACGACAGGGCCCGCTATTCCCATAGAGAAAACGTTGGCTCCAAGAGTCGTCAACCCTCCGTGGGCGAGGAACAGCGCCTGGTATATCAGGACTATTGTTGCCAGGACCGAGGTAATCCAGGGACCAAAGAGTATGGCGCCCATGCCTGTGCCCGTGGGGTGAGAGCAGCTTCCTGTGACAGACGGAAGCTTCAGAGATGAGAGCACGAAGACGAAGGCTCCTGCCACTGCCAGAAGGGGCATGGCATCACGCTGCTCTTTTACAATTCCGCTCATCTTATGAACGCCGTATGCAACTACAGGCAAGGAGAGGAGGAACCATATCTCCCACCAGGGGTGCGGCAGAAATCCTTCCATTATGTGCAAGACATCACCTCTGGGAACAGGGATCGGGCGGTATTTAAGTCTATCTTGATTTGAGTCAATATTAGTTTAGTTGGGTCTGCGCCGGGAGTTCCCTCCCTCATCAGCCTGAAATAAAAATTTAATCATTGTTCAATCAATCTGGACAAGTTACTTATTTGTGGAGCGAGACCTCAGCGCTGCATGCTTGTGTACGACTTAAAGCGAGATGGAGCGCTGGAGGCCGTGCGCATCAGTGCCGGGAATTTATTTCAGAGCTGTCGAGGGGTTAGCTATATGAATGATTGCCATGTCCAGGAGGTATCCTTCCAGCATCCAGAGATGTATGGAGAGGCAGATAGAATGGAGTACGTTTTACATCCAAAGTCTGAGCTAGAGAGCAGGATTGGCAAGCTTCGGTCCCAGATGGGCGAGATGACAGGCGCAATTCTATTCCAGGCCGTGGACATGTGCTACTTCTCAGGCACAGCTCAGGACGGCCTCGTCTACATTCCAAAAGATCCCGATCATGAGCCTGTGATGATGGCCAAGAGGAGCCTTGACCGTGCCAGGGAAGAGTCGCCCCTGGAGGTAAGACCACTCAAGAATCTGAGGTCCCTCAAATCTGACCTGGGGATTGAGCCAGGAGCAGTAATTGGCCTGGAGCACGACGTCCTTCCCTACAGCATCTACTCAAGGGTTGCCAAGGCCCTGGGAGGCGATGTGAAGCTGGTCGATGTCTCAGAGACCGTCAGGCATGTGCGATCCGTCAAGTCGGAGTTCGAGATAAGCCTCATCAAGCAGGCAGCAAGGATGCTGGATGCTGGAATCTCCAATGTGCCAGAGTACCTGAAAGAGGGGATGAGCGAGGTTGAGGTTGCATGCAGGCTTGAGTCGTTCATGAGGTCCATGGGGCACCAGGGGTCTCTTCGGTTCAGGAGGTTCAACAGCCTTGTGCCCCTGGGCCATTTTATGTCAGGGCCAAACGCTGCAGCGCCCAGCTTCCTCGCCTCACCCACAGGCGGAAGGGGAACGTCCCTCCTGTTTCCCCAGGGAGCGAGCTTTCGGAAGATAGAGAGAAATGAGCCGATATTCGTGGACACAGTTGGGATATACAACGGCTACATTGCCGACGCGACCAGGATATTTTCGCTGGGAAGCCTCTCTCAGGATCTTGAAGATGCCTACAGCGTCACCCTGGAGATAGAGAAGGCCATAGCCAGAAATCTCAAGCCTGGAAGCACCGGAAGGAGCCTATTTGACCTCTCTGAGTCCATGGGTGAAGAGTTCGGATACAAAGACTGGCTCGGAGGCCCTGTGGGAAACAAGTGCGGATTTGTGGGCCACGGAGTTGGAATGGAGCTAGACGAGTACCCTGTAATTGGACCGCTCGATCACCCCATAAAGGCCAACATGACCATCGCAGTCGAGCCCAAGATGATCTATCCAGGAGTGGGAGTTGTGGGCGTGGAAGACACCTTCCTGACAACTGAGAGCGGCGGAGAGAGAATCACCAGCCTTCCCCAGGAGATCTGGAGAGTCTGATAACTTTAATTGGAATATAATTAAAGAAAAGCTAACTGGTGGGATTAGAGATATGGACCTCAGCAAAGGCACTGATTTCAAGATTGAGCCTGTGGCCTCAGATGATGCAAAGGAGATAATCGATATATTCAATCACTATGTAGAGAACAGCTTTGCAGCCTATCCTGAGAGCCGCGTGCCATACGAGTTCTTCCAGCACTTCCTGAACATGTCCCAGGGATATCCATTTCTCGTGGCCAGGAGCCCACAGGGCAGGGTTCTGGGCTTTGGCATGCTTAGGCCTCACAGTCCCATTCCTGCCCTATCCAGGTCTGCTGAGTTCACATGCTTCATCTCACCAGAGAGCGCCCATCAGGGAATCGGGAGCCGGATGCTGGAAAATCTGGCGTCCACGGCGAGGAAGATGGGGATAGACTCAATCCTCGCAAGCATATCGTCTCTCAATCCCGCAAGCCTGGCCTTCCACAAGAAGATGGGGTTTGTTGAATGCGGGCGCTTCCTTCGCGTGGGCAAGAAGAAGGGAGAGGACTTCGACGAGGTCTGGATGCAGATGCTCCTCTGATATTCCTTTCATAGAACGCATGTGGGCCCCCCGCCTTCTCTAAGCGCTTGGCCTTGCCTCATGCCATCAGCAAAAAGATTTTTATAATTACTTGTGCTAATAGTTAATAGGTGATCGATTGTTCGCCAAACTTAAGATGGGACTTTTGCTATTGGCCACTGCAGCTCTCATTGCTGTGGCAGTTGGGCAGGACATGGAATACTCTGTCAACATTGCCAACAACACCACGCTTGGCAACTATCTCGCAAACGAGACTGGATTTACACTGTACTATTTCCTCAACGACTCGCCTGGAAATGGAACCAGCACATGCTATGGCGGGTGCGCTGATGCCTGGCCCATATTCTACTCTGAGAACGTCACAGTTCCAGAAGGCCTCAACGCCAGTGATTTCACGACCATCAACAGGACAGACGGCACAATGCAGACTGCCTACAAGGGATGGCCTCTTTACTTCTACTACGAGGACGCAGAAGCAGGAGATGTCTACGGCCAGGGAGTAAACGACGTCTGGTACGTTATAAATCCAGACAACTTCCCGCCGCAGTAGGCTCAAGGCCACTTATTTTTTGCTCGACCAAGTCCTGGACATCTCTGTCGATTTGACAGTCAATTTGCCTGAATTCTTGCAAGCAACATCTTCACGGCGACGAGCATCGAACGTAATGCATAAATGTGCATGATGCCTTATGCTCTTGATGGGAAAAGAGATTGACTGAGCATTTAGAGGAGCTGACCGATTATGAGGCGATCTGTCCTTTCTGCATCGGCGAGGTCGAAGCCCTCTACACACCTGGGCGGTTCAGGTGCCTCAGCTGCTCTTCTGAGTTCAAGAATAGAGGCCCAGGCCATGAGCATTGCGGGTGATCTGGCATCAAACATTCTCCTCTCTGCGGCCCAGGCTCGATGCCAGCGACTTGCTGTAGCTGAGGGCTGACGACCTCTTGCCGAATACATCCACCCTGCCTTGAGCTATGGCCGACCTCAGGTCCTCTGAATCAGTGGCTATGTAGGCGTTGCCTATCTCTTCCTCGAAATGGGCATCGCTTCCTGCTGTGATTCCCTTTCCGAGCTTTACCGAGAGCTTCCTGGCCTTGTCGTTGCAGCTCTTGAAGAGACATCTTGAGTTGAAGGCTTCCAGGGCATCGACCATCATGGCCTCCTCCTCAGAGGGATTCATGGCAGATCTCCTCAGCTCGTCAAAGGGGTGCGGTATCACAGACAGGCCTCCCTGTTCCCTGATCTCAAGGACTGCATCAGAAAAGCTCCTGGATGCTATCTCCCTGTGAAGAAATAGGCCTATCAGGTCTCCACGGTCGGTCTTGATCTCAGATCCCACAATTACCTCAAAGTCCTCAGTCTCGTACCTCTTGGCCTCAATGGCTCCCCTTACCGTGTTGTGGTCTGTGACAGCCACGCCTCTGAGTCCCCTGCTCCTGGCGACCTCGACTATCTTCTCAGGGCTAATTGTGCCGTCATGAGAGCGGGTGGAATGGACGTGCAGATCGTATCTCTTTTCTGAACTGCACATCTTCTCCAAACCGCATCTCTTCTCTGAACTGTGACTCTTCTTTATCTCAGCCACCACCTGCTAAATCAGCCAAATGTCGAATTGCCGTCACTATGGAGTCCTCACAACTCTGCGACGACATTTGCGATCACTTTGCAAGTATTTCTGCCATTATAGTTTCTCTTCTGCTGATCCACGACATGAACCTGAAGGCGCGAATCAGGATTGCAGCCTGCTGCCTGCGGGTCTGAGCTTTTCCCATGAAAAAGGCGGTGTCGTAGAGGTAGATGCCTCGCAGGAGGACTGGAATTGCCCTCACCTCCTCATCGATCAACGCGAGCTCTGCTGCAGATGAGATCTCCGACTTGTACTCTTTCACAAATGTGCTCATGCGCTCCATGTCCATACAGAAGGAGAGGTCCATCTGGCTCCTGTACCCCTGCCTTATGGCAGAGAACCTCAAGAGCGCCTTGGCCAGGTCATAGGCCCTGTAGAATATACAGGCATCTCCGAAGTCCAGGAGAACTGACGCCTCGCCCCCACTGAACAAGATGTTAGAGGGCTGGAAGTCGCCGTGTATCAGGATCTTCTTCTCTTCAGGCAGGGCCTGCAGGCATTCCACAGCCATGTCTGCCTGGTGCCTGAACATCGCTCCAAGGGGCCTTAATAGGGCCTTTCCGAGGATGCCCTGTGCTTTGATCTCTTCCTCAAATCGGTCTATCAGGCTGTAGACCAGGTCTGGGCTCTTCTTCCTGCACACCGCTCTGTTCACGGCTCTTCGCAGATCCGGCCCCATCCCAGCCATGTGAAACCTGGCAAGGAGCCTGGCTGCACTTCTGACCTGAAGTAGGTTCTCTGGATCGAACTTCTCTTTTTGTATTCTCTCGTAAAGCTCCCAGTATCTGCAGCCCGACTCGACATAGGAAGCGCCTGAGCACGTGTGCAGCGGGGCTGCCACAGGAAATCCAGACTTTGCCAGGCTCTCTACCAGACACAGCTCAAACTCGATGGACTCCTTCCGGTATGAGAGATTCCTCCTCCTCAGGAAGTAGCTCCTTTCACCTGCCTCCAAGAACCAGCTCTCATTGGTCAGTCCTAAAACGGCAGGCTCAAAGCTCTTGAGTGCGCCTGCCCTGTAGTGAGATAGGGCATCAGATATCTCTTCCCTGTCGGATTTCACGCCTCGACTGTGTTCTTCGCAGATTTTAGAATACCGCTGAGCAATGACTACAGAGTGAACCTGTATGTAACACCGCTCAAGAATGTGCCTGTCTCGTCGTAGCTCTGGCCGCCCCTGCTTATGACTATGGTGTGAATCATGTTGCCTGGAACGTCGAACCTGTATGTGCCATCGAGCGCATCACCTCTTGATCCTTCTGTGCCGACGTAGCTGCCGTCCAGATAAACGTCATAGCCTCGGAACCAGCTGGACCTCAGGATCACATTGGAATCGCCTGTGTACTGCTGTGGGGTTGGGTAAGGGTAGTACCCTGGGTATACGTAGACGTAGATGTAGTTGCTCCAGCCGCTGCAGTAGTACTGAAGTATGTGCCAGCCGGAAGAGTCGGCGTAGAACCACCACCTGTACCACCCTGGGCTCGTTGCTCCCAGGCCGTCGACCTCCAGATGTCCATCTGGGTACCACTCGTAGAGCCACAGCGGCCCCGACCCTGAGTTCTGGACCCAGATGGGCAGGCTGTCGTAGAGATAGCATCCTGCAGCTGTCTGGTAGGCATATGAGATGTAGAGCCTGTTGGGAGAGTATATTCCTGAAGGCACGACCATTCTCGAAGATGCCTGGCTGGATGCCGCCTCTTCTGCTGTGCCCTGGGCTGCCCCCGCATCTACCATCAGGAGCTGCTGGCTTTCAGCTGATCCTAATTGCGACGGCTCTGCCTGGTCTAGTGTAGTCTGGCCTGATGCTGTTTGGCCTGATGCAACCTGGCCTGATGCTGCCTGGCTGGATGAGGATGGTTCAGGAGCCTGCAGTCCAAGCGCATCCGGGCTGGTGGGAGCTGCAGGGTCTGGAGCATCCCCTGGCGCAGAGGTTGAGTACAGGACCGTTTGGCCCAGTGCGCAAGGTGTGAACAGCAAGATGATGGAGATCAAGATGATGAATATCGAAATTAGATAAATTGAAGTTCGCCTCAAATGAAACACCTGTCAAATATAGCATCGGACTCTGTATATAGGTATCTGAGATTGGAGACATAACATGCTAGATTTCATCCAACTCCAGTAACATCAAATCAGGCTCTGATTTGCCCTCCTGAAATTCTAAAGCATCTGTCTGAAAATATGTATTATCTTCCAGTGCCGAGCTGAACATATGAAAGTTTGTAAAGATAAATTATCCACAAAAATCAGTTCAGATCTGTTCCTCCAATCAGGGTCATCCAAAAGGAGGCTCGCCTACGTTTGCGCTCTGGCTGTAGCCCCTGGATTCCCAATAGCCTCTGACGTCCTCATCTGTTGCTTCCACCTCTGTGATCCACTTGGCCCACTTGTATCCGTACCTGGATCTGGCCACGAGCTGGAGAGGAAATCCCCTGTCTTCAGGAAGCGTGAGGTCATTTATGCCATAAGCCAGAAGGATTTTCTCGCTCTTTACATAATCCAGGGGCAGGGCTGTGGAGTAGCCATCTGAAGATTTGAAGACCAGATACCTGGCCTCTGGCCCAAGGCCTGCCAGGTCCATGAGGTCAGAGGCCCTGAACCCCGTCCACTTGGCATTGAAACCCCAGCCCTCTACACAGGGCATGTAAGCCACCTCTGAATAAGCCGGCAAAAGGAGCAGCTGGTCATAACTCAGGTTAAGCTCGCTTCTGACCAGGCCTGTGACCTTCAGCCTGTAGCTCGTCTTGTTGATCTGCTGGGCGCCCAAAATGGCGTTGTTCCTCTGCTCCTTCAAAGGCGTCAGCTCAAACCCCTGAAACTCTGATGCCTCCACCTCAGGGAGCTGGCTCTTGGCTGACACCTGAGGTTGTGCGAACTGCTCAGGCTCGATCACGCTGAAAGTCTGGCCAAAGAGAAGCATCGCGCCAGTAGTCAGGGCCAGCACTGCCAGAGCTGCTGACAGATATCCAGCTGAGCAGTGTCGCCCTCTGCTGCGAGATGCGACTCCAAAGACGTATAGCGACGTCAGCAGGGCTGCGGTTCCCGTCCAGGCATGGAAGCTGTGGAAGTCAGGGCTCAAAAGATCCATAGATCCTGATTGGAAGGATGATGAGACGAACCCAATCAGGCCTGTGAGAGCAAGCAAAGCCATGCCCCATGCCAGGTTCCTGTGGCCTTTGCCTTTCGTCATGGCCAGTGCCAGGATCAGGATTGCAGCCAGGGTGGAGGGAAACCAGTGGAGAGGGGAGAAGACCATCGAACTTTATCTGTCATTATCCTTTTAATAATTTTCAGGTCGAACTGCATGGCCTTGAAATCCCCAATCAGCCAAAGAATATTTAATCCATGATGGATGTATCAGGTCCAGGTGATCTGGCAATGTTCGAGAGGATCTTGATAGCCACTGATGGTTCCAAGCACAGCGAAAAGGCCGCCAAGTTCGGCGTAAACCTGGCGGCGCTCACTGGAGGAAAGGTCACTGCAGTTTATGTCCTGGACCAAGGCAAGATGATCGCGCCTGTAGGCGAGATCAGCTTCAACGTGGCTGATGAGGTTATAAACGGAATAAGAGACGCTCTCCAGAACGAGGGCAAATCCGCAGTCAAGCAGATTGAGGATCTGGCAAAGCAGGCGAATGTGCCTTTCGAGAAAAGAGTGGTAGAGGGAAATCCTGCAGAGCATATACTGAAGATGGCTAAAGACGCTCCAGCAGACGTCATAGTCATAGGCAGCATAGGCAAGACGGGGCTGGAGAAGTTCCTTCTGGGAAGCGTGGCAGAGAAGGTGGTCAGGAACTCCAGCGTGCCTGTGATCGTGGTGTGATCGGCCAAGGCTTCAGTCATGGAGCCTCGGCGACCTTTATCCAGCTCAGCTTTTGCCAAATGAGACCTTCTCGTAGTCCAGGTCTTCTGCAGGTATGGGCGGCTTATCTTCATCCGGGTACCCAAAGGAGATGATCGATTCGACCCTCATGCTCTCTCCAAGGCCGAGCAGGCCTTTGATGTACTCCTCTGAGGTTTGAGAATCGCTGTACATCCTCTGCCTTATCTGTATCCAGCATGAGCCCAATCCCAGGCTCTGGCCTTCCAGCTGAAGTATTATGGAGGCGATCGAGCAGTCCTCTATCCAGACGTCTGACAGGGTCTCGTCTGCACACACCACCACCCCTAAGCCTGCGCCCTTCAAGAACTCTGAGCCGTGCTCTTTTGCCCTGGAGAGGAGGCCCAGCATGGACCGGTCTGTTATGAAGATGAACCTCCAGGGCTTTATGCCCCTGGAAGAAGGGGCACGCAAAGCCGCTTCTTTCAGATTCTCTATTATCTCTGGCTCTATCCCTTTGTCTTTGTACCTTCTGATGCTGCGCCTCTTTCTAAGCACGTCGAGCATATTTATCATCCGCATCCAACGCAATGTTTGTCAGCATATATCCCAAATAGTTTTCTTTCATATGCTCTTAGCCTCAATGGTTCCGATGGTTCCAATGGTTCCGATGGTTCCGATGGTTCCGATGTCCGTCAATGAATGGCAGATTTGCACATCGCCCTCAGCCGATGGTCCAGATGCAGTGTGTGACACATCCAAAGCCTTTTAATACGCGGATCATGTAAGACCAAGCTATGATCCTGTTACCGAATAGCTCGACTGCTGCCGATCTGAATCTATCATGTCTGGAATTGGCGCCGCTATCTGCCGATGATTAGGGTGCCTGAGCCGGATATTGAACAAAGCCCGTCAACCGAGAATGCTTGAGGCCATTCAAAGAGATTTTATAGCTCATGCAGAGGTAATTTACCGTGCCAATGGATACTCTCGAAGCCCTGCTGTACGTCTACAAGAACAGAGAGGACCTCAGGATTGCCTTTCCTGAGGTTGTAGAGGGCGATATCTGCAGGTTGATGGACTGGGCTGTCACCTACGGCCTGGAAGGAGACGGCGCCCAGGTGGTGCTGGAGCCTTTTCGCCAGGACATCTACAAGAAGAGGGGCCAGAAGAGCTTTCTCTTCCTATCAAGACACAGGATTCTGGCCAAGCACCGCCTCGACCAGGCGCGCAAGCATAAGGTCAGGCTATTTACAAAGAGCGTTGACACCAGAGGCGAGTACAGGTCCAGGTTCATGCGCCTCTACGGCGACGACTTCGTCTTCGAGATCGACGGCCTAGATGA
Source organism: uncultured Methanotrichaceae archaeon (assembly GCA_964639235.1). GTDB lineage: Archaea > Halobacteriota > Methanosarcinia > Methanotrichales > Methanotrichaceae > CAZXDN01. The sequence goes on from CAZXDN010000039.1 coordinate 18,460, forward strand.
GATGTACCTGTTCCTCGTGGAGCACTCAATCTCAGACCCAATCCAGGAGTACTTCGAATCGGGCGAGTCCATGATGCTCTCTTTAGAGGAGATCTTCGATGACCTGAAGATCGATCGCATAGACAGCTTTCTGGATTTCGCCTGCGGGTATGGGAGGTTCTTGAGGTTTCTGGTGCAGAGGATGGACTCAAGCTGCATCACAGTTGCTGATATAAACAGGAGGGCTGTCGACTTCTGCAAGAGGACCTTTGGGGTCAGGGGGTTCTATTCGACAGCAAGCCCCAATTCTCTAACTGACGGTGAGAAATATAGCGTGATCTTCGTAGCCTCGCTTTTCAGCCACCTTCCTTCGAGGTACTGGGACGCGTGGCTGAAGAAGCTCTCCAGCATGCTTGCGCCTGGAGGGGTCCTGATCTTCTCAACCCACGGCATGAGCTGCCTGGAGAGCACAGACCCGTCCACCAGAGCCAAGGTGAAGGAGGTGATGGACGGGTTCTACTATCTGAGCTTGAACGAGACTCTGGACCTGTCCACTGATCAGTACGGCACCACCTATGTGACCCCTGAGTTCGTCAGAGACTTCGTGGATGCCAACGGCCTCGGAGAGCTACGTGCATACTATCCCAAGAAGCTGTGGCACTTCCAAGACGTCTACGTGATCGGTGGCTGACATTGCCTCTGTGCGCCTGTAGCCTGAAGACGCTCTTCACCACCTGTGTTGGCTCGCACATGTGGTCTATGGGACTTCCCAACAGCGACATAGACCTGGCTCACGCTTACGCTGTCCCCACAAGGTCGCTGCTTGAGGGAAGAAAGTACGCAAGGACCCTGAAGCAGAAGAGCGAGCTTAAGCATGGCAAATTGTACGACGAGATCTGGTGGGAGATAGGCCACCTGGTGGACCAGCTCATCAAAGGAAACGTCAATGCCATATGGTTTGTGGCCACACCACTTATTTTGGAGGACCACGCTTCCCTCCAGGAGCTGAGGTCTATAGTCACCTCAAACTTATCCCTGGCCACCTATCCCTCGCTTCAGGGAATAGTCGAGAGCCTCATCAGGGCTTCTGAAAGCCGGCCTGAGTTTGAGGACAAGGGCCTCAGGACTGCCCTCAGAACCATCCAGTTTGGGACCGCTCTCTTCAGCTCAGGCCGTCTGGAGTTCAATCCCGTGCGCTCTTCAGCCTCCAAGGAAGATGTTTTAAACGCCCTCTCGGAGATGAGGAGAGCCTTTGAGAAGAGCGATCTTCCCAGCAGCCCAGATGAAGAGCCTTTCAGGGACTTCCTCTACAGGCTTCGGCTCCAGGACCTGGCATCACACGGCATAACAATCGATTGACAGAGCAGTGATGTTGTCTTCGCCTCCAGCCTGGTTGGCCATATCTATCAGAGACTTCAGCGCTCCTCTTCTGTCTGCCTGGTTCAGGACGATTCTGGCAATATCCGGATCTGCGACTGTGGAAGTCATACCGTCTGAGCAAAAACAGGTCTCCATCCTCAGGCCTCATAGCATTGACCTCTGATGCAGCTCACTCTGTGCTCAGACAGTCAGGGATTTTGCAGCACAGCGCACAGGAGAATTGCAGTGACAGGCAGCTTAAAAATTTCTCAAGGCCTGGCGTTTTATGCGCTTTCGGACCTGCAGGTCACTGCAGCGTAGACCAGAGCTGCCGGCATGAGTTCTCGGCTCTCCGGCATCCTCTTCAATCCGAGCTTTCGTGCCAGAGGCTGCGCTTTCTCTATGCCAAAGTAGATCTCTATTCCCTTGAGGCGCAGAAGAAGCCCGAAGAGGCTGTGCTCTGAAGATGAGAGGCGCGCCATCTCCTCTGCATCTCTTCTCAAGCTTTGATCTTCTCTTAGCCTTTCTCTGACCTCATCTAGCCTGGCTCTCAGGCCAACGTCTCCTGGGCACTGGGGAAAGTCGCTGAAGCTCTTCTTCTCCTCGCAGAGCACCAGGTTCATCTTTGCCAGGTAGTAGGCAGCCCTGCAGACCTGGGGCTTTGCCTCATGTATGCTGCAGCCTGGGATGCTTGAGTCGTAGAACGGGCAGTAGCACTCTTCAGCCTTCTTGATCATCCTGGCGCCTCCAACCTCTTCTCTGGAGAGCACATGCGGCTCTGTGTAATCTATCAAGAACTTCTTCAGGCCCATTCCCAGGTGCTTCGATATCCTCCTGCAGTCGTCAATGGAAACGGCCACATTCAGGTTATCTATGCAGCACCTTCCGCACCTCTCGCATCTGAATAAGATATGAAGCGCTGCGTTTCCAAGGAGGTAAGGGGTGTAATCCTCAGAGATCAACTCTCCCATGATCTCTTCTACCTGGGATAAGTTCTTCAGGCCAGAGGCAGGTACCAGGCTCTGCAGCGCTTGCAGCGCCTCGTTTGCCCTGGATATCTCATCTTGTGATTCTTTTGCCAACACAGCTCACCATCCCGCAAACTCAGCCACATCTCACTTCATCGGCAATCTTTCTTGTGCTGGCTGCCAGGATACAGAGCTTTTGCCCGAACTTGGCGTATCCATGTCCCAGCCTGTCGCGCATAAACCTTCCCTTGCTGCGATCTCAGATCGATGCAGCCGACGCTCTCGCAGAGCTTGATTAGGATGAGCGGGTTCCACAGAAGTACATGTAATTGTGATAGAAGTATGTGCAGTATTTACAGAAGCGATATTGCAGAAGAGGGAGCAATGCCAGGCGGGCAAAGGGCCGACTGGCACAGCATTTCAATTGGCGTCAGAGCTTCTCTTTGACCTTGGCCAGCCTTGCCTTTGTGGCCTTGATCTCTCCAGCCAACGTAGTTGAAGCTGGCTCTGACCCTCCTCCTTCGCTGCTCACTCCTGGCTCCAGGAGGGATGTGTTGATGCCCTCCTCTTTATCTATATCTATGATGAGTGAGCTGTCCTTGGAGTACTGGTAAATCAGCTTGGAAGGCCTGCTGAGAACTGAGATCGACCCGAATGCAAGTCCAGTCCTGAAGGTCTCATTTGGCCTCAGCACCCTGTCGTCAAATCCCTCGCCATTATATTTATTATATTTTTTGCTGCTGTATTTCCAGCCCCACTGGTCCAGCAGGCTGAAGTTGCTGGTGCTGAGAGGAAGGTCGCCAGTGCCGTTGTTGGTCAGGCCTATGTCGAAGTTGACGTACTTCTTGTTAGAGTCTATCTTGGTCCCCATTCCCCCGTAGTAGAGCAGAGTGACGTTCGTGTTGCTGGCGTTGGCTATTGGGGAGAAGTCCATCTCAAACCTCTCTCCACCAGAGTCCAGGACGGTAGGATCGATTATCAGGCTCTTGGCCACAGCCTCTTTTGGCACTATGAACCCTATGATGACCCTCTCAGGCTGCAGATCTCTGGTATATTCAGGCCTCGTGGAGTAAATCCTATCGTTGCCGTCAACCAGAGTATAGGTCGAGTTCAAAGCCATATCTACAGAGGACCCGCTGCCGTTTGTGCCCATGCTGGATGGATCGTCTGCGCTCTCTTCTGTGGCATTCTCTGTGTCGTTGGCCCTGACCACACCTAAGTCCACACTGAAGATCACGTTCTTGCCGTAGTTGACATCCCCCTGGTTAAATGGGGTCTTGAAGGCTCCGAAGATTATGCAATCGACCTTTCCATTGCTGCCCTGCAGAGGATAGCCCTGGGCTGCGCCCAAAGCAAGCATGATCCCTAGAATCAAAGCCAGCCATTTCATCTCTAACACGTCTCCCTCTCATACCTGAAGATACTTAAAGATTGTAGCAAGGTAGATTTATCTTTATCGAGTGATATCTCATTGTGGTGTTTCGTGTAGACCTGTTGAACTCAGGAAAATGGCTGCCTGCGAGGTCTGAACATATCGCCATGATCTCCATTTCAGGCTGAGTCACAGCCATAATCGCGCCATATCGTCCTAGTTATTTTAATAACTTTGCCTGCGCCGCAGGTGCGCAGCGCAGGCTGGTGCTCTGCCTATCTAGCTGTTCTGTCCCTTGAGCTTCTCTCTCACCTTGGCAAGCCGATCTTTGGTGTCCACTACTGTGGAGTTGATGGCCTTAGATACGTTCTTGCTGTCTCCTGCAGCAGCAGATCCGCTTCCACTGCTGGTTACCTTGGACCTGACGGCTTCTAGCTGCTCGTTCAAAGCCTCCTGGCTGTTCGCAAGCGCTCCAGTATCCCTCTTCACCAGGGTTGGAGTTGCGACCTCCTCTTTGGTGCTCTCAATCGAAGGCGCTTCAGATGATGCCTGCTCTGTGGTTGCCGGCTGCTCTGTCGCCTGAGATGCTTCCTGAGCTTGGGCCTGAGTTGTGGACTCTGCGGCAGACGAAGCTGCAGTCGTGGATGCTTCCGATTTAGCCTGTGTGGCTTGTGCGCTGGATGATCCGTACACCTGGGCATCTGACAGAGGAGTTAATGCGTTCTCTATGTCGATTGCTATGGGGTGCTCTCCCAGGTAGTCGTACACCAGAAGAGTTGGATAGGACCAGGGCGAGAGGTCGTTGAAGAAGAGCCCGAACTGGGCAGTCTTCTGGGGACCGAGGCTTATTGGATTAAAGCCATACAAAGTGTAATACTCCCAGCCGTTCTGATCGAAGAGCGTGAAGTTCTCCGGGCTTAAGTACAGGTCCTCAGTGCCGTTGTTGGATATCTTCGCCTGGAGCGCCAAAGAGGAGTTGTCCGCGCTTATGTAATAGTCGCAGACCCCATAGTACCTCATTATCACAGGTCCGTTTGATGCCTTGGGAGTCGCCCACCAGTTGAGGGAAAACGTATCGCCCTGGTCTGGAGACACTCTCAGCAGCTTGAAGAGGGCATCTGTAGGCACGACGAACTTAACTAACCTTCTTCCCGGCTGCAGGTCCTTGGATAGGGCGTCGTCTTGCTGGTAGATCTGATCGTTGCTGTCCACGAGAGCATATGTGGCGTTGTAGGCTCCCATGAGGCCAATGTCTGCAGTCATGATCATGAACTCAGATGAGTTTATGCTCGCCTCTGCCCCATCTGAGGAAGGAGAACTCCTGTATGCTCCAAATACTGTGCAGTTAGCGACCCCGTTGCTGCCCTGCAATGGGTACCCCTGAGAGCAACCCAAGGCCAGAGCGATCATAAGAGCCAGTGTAATCCATCTCATATCTCAACCTCCAAATATTTCCTATATTATGCGTTTACTCCCTGAGGGATTGATATAAGATAGATTTACCTTTATCGAGCCGTTTGAACCTACAAACTTTTAGCACGCCAACCTGTATTATCAACAGCCATTAATATATATGACTTTTCAGGGGCATCTTCTCAATTGAACCATCACAAAATACAGCGCGCCAAACCTGCTTCCAGGCCTTCTAATGGATGCTGGGAGATGGAGCCGTCTCCCATCTGAAGATGAGATAGAACTGGCTGCCCTGGCAGCAGAAAAGATGGGAAATGTAGAAGTTCTTCGCGTGGACGACGGCAATTAGGCTCTGCAGCAGATAAAGAAGATCATTCCACCAGGAGCCGAGGCCATGAACGGCTCTTCGACAACCCTGATAGAGATAGGATTCGATGGCCTTCTCAGGGCGACCACCCTTGGAAGGACATTTGCAGGGAGATCCTGTCAGAAGACGACAGGGCAAAGAGAGATGAGATCAGGCGAAAGGCAGTGGCTGCTGAGTACTTTTTATCCAGGCCAATTAAACCTGAGAGAAAAATGAGGCACCAGCCAGGTGGCTGATGTTGCCATCAGAAGTTGTAGCTCGATGCCCTGTAGTTCCAGTCGGAGCTGTTGCTGCTTGTAATTCCCGCAGTCCTCGACCAGGCGTACTCGTTGTCGTCTGTGTCTGTGAGCACTGGAGTCTGGTCCACAGTCGCGCCGCTTGCATCGATCAGGGTTATGGACTCGTTCTGGTCTTCCAGCCAGGCGAAGTCGCTGCTGACTATGTACGTGCCATATGCGGGTATGGTGGTCCCATCAGGAATGATCACGCTCTCTCCATGAGAGGTGGAAACGTTCCAGCCGCCAATGTCAGCCGCTTCTCCGTCGTTATAAAGCTCGACCCACTCAGGATACGCGCTCTTTCTCTCATCGCCCGGAGGGTTAAGCTCCACTTCGTTTATGATGACTGAACCAATGCACATTCCCACCAGGGCGAGCGACCCCAGCAAAATGAGCGCTGAAATAAGCAACTCTTTTCTCAACATTGCACCTCAGGAGAGCTTTTGGGCCACGAGCTATTATCTCTGTCGATGCCTTTACATTCGAGAACCAAAAAATTAAGGAGAAGTGCCTAAGACATGACGTGTATAGGCTTTATGGGAATCGGGCTCACGTTGTGGTGCCTGTGCCTATCATATTTCCAGTACGGCCAGTAGTATACGGGCGTGTATACAGGCGTAACTGCAGCCACAGGTGTAGTGGCAACCGCTGCACAATCTCCTGCCCTTATGGGCGTTGCGCTCAGGTCGAGAGATGACTGGAGCGACTGCAGGAAGCTCGTGGTGACATCTGCAGACAGGCTTCCGTCAAAGAAGATGGCTTCAACCACATTTGTTGCTGGCTCGTAGGCTGCGAACGTCTGCATAACGCCGTTGTTGTTGGTGCTTCCCCAGACAGCGCTTTGGCCCGATATCTGGACTGGGTTCGTGCTCGTGTAGTATATTGTCGACCCTGGAGACTTCATGTTGGGCATGAGCGCCTCGACCATTGTCTGCACGTTCTGCTCTGTCAGGCCTGTGCTCGGCGCAGAGCAGGGATAGAGCAGATAGACTGCAACGTTCTTTCCTCCAACCAGGACGGTTGTTGCTGCATACCTTCCAAGAGAGAAGCTTCCCTCTGTGCTCGTTCCTGCCTGGACTGAAACAGTCGATGGAAGGCAGAAGTTGAGGTTGGCATACCTTCCAACGTCAACGTTATGACAAATGTTTCCGCTCTCCCCCGCGCCTACTGAGGCTGTCAGCAATACGCCAATCAGCAATAGGCAACTCAATGTAATTTTCATCTGGACCTCCCCTGTAAATCAAGTCAAGTTAATGTTGCGATCTATATCCACACTGCTGGGTATATAAGCTATCGCTTCTTACTTTCCAGGAGAAATCTATATTGCTCTATGCCTCCAGCCTGTACCATACAGAATACCAGGTGGCATATAGGCATGGAGCC